>NZ_JAKUHJ010000017.1:0-31571 GCF_023630635.1 Synechococcus sp. MU1651 | reverse complement strand
GCGCCGGAGCGCTGCTGGAGGGTGGTGGTCATGAGAACGGAAAGAAATGTTCCCGAAGGAACGGTTTAAGGAAGGGCAGGAGAGCCCTGCCTGGTTGGAATTGTAAAGGAAGTTTGCGCTGTGTGTCCACAGATTGCGAAACCAACGCTTAAGCGCCCCAGGCGAGGAAAGCGATGCTTTCGAAAGACTTAAGATTCATGAGACTCACCAAGGCGCTATTGGTTCTGATCCGCTGGATGCAAGCTGGCCATCGCTTGGAGGAAACCGTTCCTCTGAGCCAGGCCCGCCACAGGCGACTGGAGCTGGAGGC
The DNA here is from genome assembly GCF_023630635.1 of Synechococcus sp. MU1651. Classification (NCBI taxonomy): domain Bacteria; kingdom Bacillati; phylum Cyanobacteriota; class Cyanophyceae; order Synechococcales; family Synechococcaceae; genus Synechococcus; species Synechococcus sp. MU1651. The sequence continues at coordinate 31,261 of NZ_JAKUHJ010000017.1, read as the reverse complement.
TCAAGGTGCCACCGTGTATTGGAGTGAACGTCTGGCCCAGGGCCAGTTCTGTTGAGAGGCTGGGGCCAATCAGCACAGGCCCATGCAGCGTTTGATTCCCCTGATTTGTCTTGGGCTCACCTCGGTTGGTCTCACCAGCTGTGGACTGGTGAGCTCAAGCGGCGACCAACCAAACGCAAGCGCTTCGATCAAACAGCTGGAACAACGCATCAACCAATTGGAGCAGGAGCTGCAACAAATCAAGTTGCCCGGCGGCGATGCAGACAGCAAGACCCCGGCCGGTCCGCTGCGATCCCTCACCCTGAGGATCGGCACCGAAGACGACCGATTGCGGATGTACTGGGCCGATGGTCAGACGAGCAATCTGATCTGCTCTCAAGAAGGGAAAGGTGTTTGGGCCTGCGGTTAGGCCGCAGAGACCAGCTGCTGCAAGGCCGGCAGCCAGGTGGGCTGCACGGGCCACACCTCCCGGCGCGTGAGGGAGAAAGCAATGCTTTTCTCCGCGTAGGCCGCTTCATTCACAAACACGGGAATCTCCCCCTCAACCCAAGCTTCACCTCGATCGGTCCCATCCGCAGCACGGAACATCGCCTGGGTTGAGCTGATGTCCTGCCAATCGCGGCCCTGCAGTTCGGGATGCACAAGGGCCTGAGGCTCTCCGTTCTCCGCCTTCGGAAGATCCCGACTCCCCAGGTGACGGTGCACCACCAGAGCATCCGGCAGCCGGGCCAAGCCCTGATCTGCCTGATCCAAGGCTCTCAGGCAGGTTTCCAAGCCAAGACGGGTCTGTTCAACGACCCGGGCATTTAGCAGACCTTGCGGCACAGGGCCCACCTCGATCACCAGGCCGCAGGGCCAGGATTCAACAAGGAAGCCGGTCTGCTGAGCATCGGCTTCGTGCAGATAAATCGGCAGGCCGAGCGCTCCCTGCACCAAAGCCGCGAGGGCGAGATCAGCCGGACGCCGGCCATACACCACAAGGGAATTGCCCATGGCCGCTGTGGTGCTGTGCAGATCGATGGCCACAGCACAAGGCTGCTCGCCGCTCGGGCCGTGCAAGCGCAGGAGTTCCCCAGCACGCTGGAACTCCAAGCCGGGGGCCCCCTGCTCCAACTGTTCCGTGAGGAAGCAGCGGTTGAGGTCACGATCGACGTAACGGCAGCGGCGGCGCAACGCTTCGGGGTTGCCGATCACCTTCTGCACCGCCAAGCCAGCAGCGTTGATCAGATCAGGGTTGGCCTGCCACTGCTGCAGCAACCAAGGGGCATTGACCTCATTGCCGTGGGTGCCGGCCACCACAAGAACGCCACAGCTGCTCATGGACCACAGCGAACCAAGTTCTGACTGAAGCACGAGTCACAGCGAGGATGGAAGCGATCCAAACCGCGCCATGTCGATCCCACCTGTTGTGGTCACGGCCGCCCGTAGCAGTTGGCGCTGGCAATGGCAACGGCTCATGGGTGGGCTGGGCCCAGCCGATGCGGCCGGCAATTACACCCGCCCAAGCAGCGATCCGCTCAGCCCGCCGGCTTTAAACCCCGAAGACCTGCTCCAGCGCAGCGCAGACCAACGGCCAATCCTGGTGATCGGGCGCAGTTGCCCCTGGGCCCACCGCACCTGGCTGGTGCATCAGCTGCGCCATCTGCATAACAGCCTCACCCTCGTGATGGCACAGGCGGATCACAACGCTGGACGCTGGTCCCTCAATCCCGCTTGGGAGGGGTGCGACACGCTGCTGGAGTTGTATCAGCACTGCGGCGCCCCCCCCAGCTACCGGGCCACCGTGCCTGTGCTGGTGGATCCCAAGACGCGCAGCCTGCTGGGCAATGACAGTGCACCACTGGTGGAGCTGTTGAACCGCTGGCCCCATCAAGACGCGGCTTTGGATCTTGCACCGGCGGAAGCCACCGACAGGATCCAGGCCTGGCAGCAGCGGCTGCAACCGGCCATCAACGATGGGGTGTACCGCTGCGGTTTCGCCCGCAACCAAGCGGCCTACGACCGCGCCGAAGCCGATCTCTTCGACGCCCTTGCTGCGGTGGAGCAGAGCCTCGAAACCAACGGTCCATGGCTGTGCGGCACAACACTGACCCTGGCGGACGTGCGGTTGTTCCCCACCTTGATCCGCTGGGAGCTGGTCTATGCACCCCTGTTCGGCTGCAGTCGGCAGCCGCTCTGGCACTACCCACACCTCTGGGCATGGCGACAACGCTTTTACGCCTTGCCGGGCGTTGCGGACACCTGCGACGGCAACGCCTGGCGAAACGACTACTTCGGTGCCTTGTTCCCCCTCAATCCCGGCGGCATCGTTCCAGCCGGTCCTGACCTGAGCACACTGGTGAACAGCACGGCGGCGTCGGGATGACCAGCGCAGATCCAACCTTTGAAGGTGTCTACGGCCCTTACTCGATCACCGCTACCGATCGCCAGGAGGTGCGTTCCTACCGGATCGCCCTGTTGATCACCGGCCTCAGCCTGGCTGCAGGAGTGCTGCAGTGGTGGCAGACCGATAGCCCCTGGGCATGGCTCTGGGTGCTGCCGATGGCCACAACCCTGGGCCTGGCGCTGCGCTGGATTCACATTTATCTCCGTCCCTTGCACCGGGCCCTGCAACTGTTCTGGCTCAGTGGTTGCGTCGGTTGGGGGGCCCTGCTGGTGAAGGCCGGCCCCACCGAAGTGCTCTCCACCCTCCGGGACCAGCCGCTGTGGATCCTGGCCATCGGGCCGCTGTTTGCCGCCCTGGCGGGAATCGGCTTCAAGGAGTTTTTCTGCTTCCAACGGCCCGAAGCCATTGGTCTCACCCTGCTGCTGCCGGCAGCGCTGCTGGGGCATCTGGTGGGACTGATCAATGGTCCCCTCTGCCTGGCTCTACTGGAAGCTGCAGCGTTGCTGCTGGTGCTGCTGGCCCTGCGCAAATTCGGCATGGAGGCAGCAGCGGATGTGGGCGACAAGAGCGTGTTTGCTTATCTGGACGGTCAATTGCCCGCTGGCACGCCGTGAGTCTGATCAGCCTGGTGGGTGCGGCCAAGGATTTCGGCATCCGCACCCTCTTTTCCGATCTCGATCTCCACATCGCTGAAGGAGAACGGCTCGGGCTGATCGGACCCAATGGCGCCGGCAAATCCACCCTGTTGAAGGTTCTGGCAGGGAAAGAACCGCTCGGGGAAGGGGAACGCCGCTGTTCGCCGCGGCTTCGGGTGGAGCTGGTTGGTCAGGAGAGCCGGATCACTCCGGGGCTCACGGTGCTGGAGCAGGTGCTGGAGGGCTGTGGTGCCAAACGGGATCTGCTGGTGCGCTTCAGCGCCCTCAGCGACGCCATCGCGGAAGACCCCAGCAATGAAGCACTGATGGCGGAGCTGGGTCAGCTCAGCCAACGGATGGATGAAGAGGACGCCTGGAGCCTGGAGCAGCAATGCCGGGAAGTGCTGCAGAAATTGGGCATCAGCGATCTCCAGCGCCCGGTCGACGACCTCTCCGGCGGATACCGCAAACGGGTGGGTCTGGCGTCAGCCCTGGTGGCCTGCCCCGATGTGCTGCTGCTGGATGAGCCCACCAACCATCTCGATGCCGCTGCCGTGGAATGGCTGCAGAGCTGGCTAGATCGCTATCCCGGCGCTCTGGTGCTGGTCACCCATGACCGCTACGTGCTCGATCGGGTGACGCGGCGGATGGTGGAGGTGGACCGAGGCCAAGCCCGCACTTATCAGGGGAACTACAGCACCTTTCTGCAGCACAAAGCGGAAGAAGAAGCCTCAGAAGCAGCCTCAGCGGCCAAGTTCAAAAGCGTGCTTCGCCGTGAATTGGCCTGGCTACGCCAGGGGCCCAAGGCGCGCAGCACCAAACAGAAGGCGCGACTGCAACGCATCGAAGCGATGCGCGAGCAAAAACCCAATCAGGCCAAAGCGAAGCTGGAGATGACCGGCATCAGCCGGCGCATCGGCAAACAGGTGATTGAAGCGGAAGCCGTTGGGGTCACAGCCGATGGCAGCCAAGGCGGTCGCCCACTCCTTGATGGCTTCAGCTACAGCTTCAGCCCTGAAGACCGAATCGGCATCATCGGCCCCAACGGCAGCGGCAAATCCACCCTGCTTGATCTCATTGCCAGACGGCGCGAGCCAACCCAAGGCAGCCTGCTGCTTGGGGAGACCGTTCACATCGGTTACCTGGACCAGCACACCGAAGCCTTCAACAAAGGCAAAGGGCTCGATCGCAAAGTGATCGAGTTCGTGGAAGAAGCCGCCAGCCGGATCGATCTGGGGGGTGCACAGGTCACCGCATCGCAGCTTCTGGAACGCTTTTTGTTTCCACCGGCACAGCAGCACAGCCCCTTGGCCAAGCTCTCGGGAGGCGAGCGCCGCCGCCTCACCCTCTGCCGGATGCTGATCCAGGCGCCCAACGTGTTGCTGTTGGACGAACCCACCAACGATCTGGATGTTCAGACCCTCAGCGTTCTGGAGGATTTTCTTGAGGACTTCCGAGGTTGCGTGATCGTTGTTTCGCACGACCGTTACTTCCTCGATCGCACCGTTGATCGTCTGTTCTGTTTCGACCAAGGACGGCTCAATCGGTTTGAAGGGAACTACAGCGCGTTTCTGGAGCAGCAGCGCCAGGAGGAACGCAGCCAAAGCCAGGCGAGCAAACCCTCCACACCCAAACCAGAGCGCAGCCGCAAGACCAAGCGCGACGGCCCGCGGCGGCGAAACTTCAAGGAAAACAAGGAGCTTGCGGCTCTCGATCAACAGCTGCCTGACCTGGAGCTGAAGAAAGAAGAGCTGGAACACCAGATGACGCAGGAGGGCGCCGACATGGCCAAGCTGAGCCTTGATCTGGCTGATCTGATCTCCCGCATCGAACAGGCGGAAGAACGCTGGCTGGAACTCAGCGAATTGGCGCCCTGAGCAAGGAGCTGGAGCCGTGGTTGTAGCCACGGCTACCGCCAACTCAGATCAAGATTGACGGATGGTCATGGGGGGGGATTCCACCACTCCAAAACCGATGAATCGCCGTAAGGTGCAGCCAGGCCACGGTCTGAATTCATGAAGTCCATCGACGAACACATCCAGAAGGATCAATCGGAAATTGAAGCTGCCAAAGCAGCTGGAGACGACGCCAAGGTTCGTCACCTCACCGATGAGTTGAAGTCGCTGGAGGAATACAAGGAACACCACCCCGGCGACAGCCACGACCCCACGTCGCTCGAGCTGCATTGCGAGGCCAATCCCGATGCCGAGGAGTGCCGCGTCTACGACGATTGAGTCAACCAGCGACGTAAATCCAACGAGGGCTCAGTAGTCCTCGTTGTAGTCGGAGGGGCTGCCGGTCAGGCTGCAGACGACAGCCTCCTCCTTACGCATTGCCTTCACTTCAGCGATCGGGCGTCCCATGCGTTGAAGCACAGCAACATCTTCTTTTGTTTGGCACCGGGCGATCACGTCGCCCTTGTTGTCCAGACAGGTGTAAAAGGTCATGTCATGGGAGAGACATTCCCGTTATGGCTCCCCCGCGATCAGGCCACAAGCACCGGTGTGGCTGATCACATGAAGATTGTCTGGAGCATCAGCTCACACTCCGAGCTCGGCCCAGGTTTCGGCCAGCAACTGATCGAGGTTGGTTCCCATGGCGGCTGAAATGCACAGCACGGGACGATCACTCGCCGCTTCAAGGTCTTGCCGCAACTTGGGGAGATCCTCTTCTGTCACCAACTCCTGTTTGTTGATCACCAACAGACGTGGCCGATCAACCAGACCATGGCCATAGGCCTCCAGCTCCTGCTGGACGACGTTCAGGTCAGCCACGGGATCCTCGGATCCTGCGTCCACGAGGTGGATCAGCAGACGGGTGCGTTCGATATGACGCAGAAAGTCGTGGCCAAGACCAGCGCCCTGGGCGGCCCCCTCAATCAAGCCTGGAATATCCGCGAACACGGTTCCATCTCCACTGGGGCGGCGCACCACACCAAGGTTGGGAACCAAGGTGGTGAAGGGGTAATCGGCAATCTTGGGTCGCGCTGCCGACAGCACGGCGATCAAGGTGCTCTTGCCGGCATTGGGAAGACCAATGATGCCCACCTCAGCCAGCAACTTGAGTTCCAGCTGCAGGGGCCATTCCTCACCCTCACGGCCCTCGGTGAATTTCTCCGGAGCGCGGTTGCGATTGCTCAGGTAATGGGCATTACCCAAACCACCTCGCCCACCGAAGGCAACGGTGAGACGCTCACCCGGGGTGGTGAGGTCTCCCAGAAGGATGCCGGTGCGCAGATGGCGTACCTCCGTGCCGCAAGGCACCTTGATCACCAGGTCTTTCCCTGATGCACCGGTGCATTTGTTCGGACCACCGCGTCGCCCATCGTCAGCGGCGAACAGGCGCTTGTATTTGAAATCGAGCAGGGTTTGCAGGTTGCTGTCGGCCTCGAGAACCACTGGAGCCCCACACCCGCCGTCACCTCCGGAGGGGCCTCCGGCGGGCACATACTTTTCACGGCGAAATGCAGCGATGCCATCGCCGCCGCGCCCGCCTCGGACCGTGATCCGTGCCTGATCGATGAACTGCACGGTGCTGCCGGCTCAATCCAATCCATAACCCTAAGATTCAGCCGCTGCAGCTCTGTCGTTGGCCGGCGTCCGTTTCGAAGACCTCAGCAAGACCTTCCCTGGACGCGGCAGCGGTGATCCCGTTGAGGTGATTCGTCAGTTGAATCTGACGATCAACGATGGCGAGTTTTTGGTGCTGGTCGGTCCCTCGGGGTGCGGCAAAAGCACCTTGCTGCGACTGCTCGCTGGTCTCGACAGCCCCACCAGCGGCGAAATCAGAATCGGGTCCCGGCCCATCAGCGATGTACCGCCAGCGCGCCGCAACGTCGCCATGGTGTTCCAGAGCTATGCGCTCTACCCGCATCTCAGCGTGCGGGACAACCTCAGCTTCGGACTGCGCAGAAGCCAGGCGAGATCAACGTTCCAGCGCATCCAAGATCAAGCCTTTCAAGCCACGCGTGCCTTACCCAAACCACTGAGGGTGCGGTCGGTCAGAGAAGAACGAATCGAAGCCCGGGTGAACACCGTTGCCAGATCTCTGGAACTCACGGAATTGCTCGATCGGAGGCCAAAGGAACTGTCCGGCGGACAGAAACAACGGGTCGCCCTCGGACGCGCCATGGCGCGCAATCCTGAGGTGTTTTTGATGGATGAACCGCTGAGCAATCTCGACGCCAAACTCAGAACGAGCACGCGCCAAAGAATCGTCGAGCTGCAGCGAGAACTGGGAACAACGACGGTTTATGTGACCCACGATCAGGTGGAAGCGATGACCATGGGGGACCGCATCGCTGTATTGAACCAAGGGCGCCTGCAGCAACTCGGGACCCCCATGGAGTTGTACAGATGGCCCTCCAACATCTTCGTGGCTCAGTTCATTGGCAGCCCAGCGATGAGCCTTTTGCCCGTCACGGTGGGGCCCAATGCAACTCTGATGCTGGGGAACAAGCGCATTCAGGTTGAAGGCGCAATGGTCGAGCCTTTACTTCAACGAGAAGGCCAACACCTCACCGCAGGATTGAGGCCTGAACACTGGCATCTGGCACCGGCAACGAACCGGAATCTCCAAGCCGATGTAAGCCATTGCGAGCGTCTGGGCAATGAGCAGATCCTTACCTGTCGGCTCCTGGATGGTGATCAACTCATCCAGGTCAGAGCTTCAACGGAGATCAACATCACTGCCCGCGATGCCATCCACCTCGACCCTGACCCCACAGGCTGGCGGTTGTTTGATGCGGATGGTGAAGCGATCCGTTAGCCACTGAAGCGCCTGAACCAGCTCAGCGCACCCAAACAACGCTGCAGCCCGGTCCACCGTCCCCCTGCTCGGCATCGGTCACCCGTTCCACATAGGGCACCGTGTCCAGCCAGGCGCGCAGGCCGCGCTTGAGCTTGCCCGTGCCGATGCCATGGATCACCCAAACCGGCCCAGTGGCACTGCGCAAGCATTCCTCAACCGCCGCTTCGGCCTCATGCACCCGCATGCCACGCACATCAAGGGTGTTGCGACTGGTGCGCACCTGTGCACCGCCGCCACCGACGGAACGGGCTTGCACCTTCACCACCGGCTTTGGAGGCGGCTCCGGCTTACGCCCATCCAGGCTTTCCACCGCCGCCAGATCCACCGTGGTGCGCATCACCCCACAACGAACCGTCAGCTGAAGGCCGTCATCGCTGATGGCCAACACATCTGCAGCCTTGCCGAGGGCGAGCAAGCGCACGCGATCCCCCACAGATGGACGCCAGCCCGGCTTGGGTGCACGCCGTTCAGGGGTTGGGCGGTGATGGTCTTCCAAGCTGCGTAACCGTTGCCCAGCCTTTCGCGCGGTTTCCCCATCCGCGCGCTCATCCCGCAGACGGCGAATCAGCGTGCGAACTTCTTTCTGGCCCTGACGGATCGACTGCTCCAAGCGTTGACGGCCCTGCTCCTGGCGTTGCGCGGTCTGCTGCTTTTGCTTCTGCCAGCGCTGCAGCAACTCCTCGTGCAGCAGCTCCGTGCGTGCCAGGAGTGCTGCAGCGTCTTCTGCCGCGGCCTGCTGGCGCTGCCGTTGCTCCTCCAAGCCACGGATCACACTGTTCACCTCACCATCACCCCCTGGGGCCAGAAGCTGCTGGGCCTGGTGAAGCACATCGGAATCGAGCCCAAGGCGCGTCGCGATCGCCAGTGCATTGCTGCGTCCTGGAATTCCCCACAGCAATTCATAGGTGGGGGACAAGGTCTCAGGATTGAAAGCAACAGAGGCATTCTCAAAACGAGCGTCGTCGTATTTGAGGGCCTTGAGTTCACCGAAGTGGGTGGTGGCAATCGTGAGCCGAGCCCGATCCGCAAGAGCCTTGAGCAGAGCCGTGGCCAGGGCTGTTCCCTCGCTGGGATCCGTTCCAGCACCCACCTCATCAAGCAGCACCAGGGCTGGAGAACCACCGCGCTGCAGCGCCTCAAGAATGCGCCCGATGCGCTTCACATGACCACTGAAGGTGGACAAGCTCTGCTGGAGGGATTGCTCATCGCCGATGTCCGCCAGCACCTGGGCACACCAGGGCAGGGAAGGTTGCCCCGAACAGGGCAAAAGCATGCCGGCGCGTGCCATCAGTGCAGCGAGGCCAATGCTTTTCAGGGTGACCGTTTTGCCACCGGTGTTGGGCCCGGTGATCGCCACCACCCGCAGCTCCGGCGACACCTCCACCGAGATGGGAACCACGGGCGGCCCGTCCGCCCGCTTGTGCTGCCACACCAACAGTGGGTGTCGCAGACCTGAAAAGCGAAACGGAGCCTCCGCTGCCGCCTCAAGCTGAGGCTCAACGCCACCAAGCCAGCGGCCGTAACGCCCACGGGCCAGTGCAAGATCAAGCCCGCGCAGCACGGCCACCACCTGGTTGAGGGCGGACGCCTCTTCAGCCACCAGAGCACTCAGCTCCGCCAACACCTTGCGTTCCTCATCCCGGATGCGGGACTCCAGCTCCGCCAGCTTGTTGCCCATGGTGAGCACCGAGCGGGGTTCAACAAAGAGGGTGCTGCCTGAGGCCGAACTGTCGTGCACCTGACCCGGCACCTGGCTCACCGCACCGGCCTTCACCGCCAGGACAGGACGGCCATGACGCTCGGCGATCACGCTGTCCTGCAGGGATGGGGCCAGGCGTCGCAGCAGCTCCTGAAGTTTGTCGCGACGCTCCTGGCGCAATCCGTTCCATTGATGCCGGAGCGCCGACAACGCCGAGCTGGCGCGATCAGCGACACGGCCGCCCTCCTCGAGCGCAAATTTGAGCCGCTGCTCCAACTCCGGCAGCGTCACCATCGTTTCAATCAACGCGGTGCACACCGGGCGCAGCTCGGGATCGTCGATCTGACGGCGCAGGCGACGGGCCGCTGCCAATGTTTCCGCCACGGCCAGCAGCTCTTCACCGGAGGCCACGCCTCCCTTGCTGCAGCGCAGCACCACGGGCTCGAGGTTCTGCACACCGCGGAAGCTGAGCCCCCCCTCAGTGAGGTCATCGAGCACCGCCATTTCAACCGTCTCGGCCAGGCGCTGTTTCGACTCCTCCAGGCTGGCGGGCAGCGGTTGAACCCGGGCCGCATCACGGCCCATGCCGGTGCTGGCAAAGCCGCTGAGATGGTCACAGACCCGATGCCACTCCAGCAGTTCAAGGGTTTCCTGCTGAGCCCGGTCCACCCCTTGACTCAAGTCAGTTGCAGTTGGAGGGGATGCCACCGGGGGGTTCATAAAGCATTTCGAGCCAGTTGCCTTCCGGATCTTTCAGATAAAAAGACGCCGTGCCGTCGCGGTGGTCATGGACGGCACCAACGTGCACACCCTGCGCTTTGAGACGATCGTGAATCACATCCACCTCCGCACGATCGCGGAAATGGAAGGCGAAATGTGGGCCAGCGGCTTTGTAATCCGGGCCTAACAAGGCGAGTCCATCTCGACCTTCCCCGGCTTCCAGATAGCACCAGTCGTTGGCACGCCAGACCAGACGCATGCCCAGATCGGTGTAGAAGGCAACAGCCCGATCGACGTTCTCAACACGGATCGCAACGTGACCGAGACGATCCACACCTTTGGGTTGATCGGCTGTTGCCATCGGATCAAGCCTCCTTCAACCAAGCCGCTGCATCGCAGGCGTGGTACGTGAGAATCAGATCAGCACCGGCGCGCTTGAAGCTCAGCAACGTCTCCAGCACAACGGCCTTTTCATCGATCCAGCCCCGCTCCGCCGAGGCCTTCACCATCGAATACTCACCACTAACGTTGTAGGCAGCAATGGGGAGTTCCGACTCCTCGCGCAGTCGGTGGATGATGTCGAGATAAGCCAAACCTGGCTTCACCATCATGATGTCGGCGCCCTCCTGCTCATCGAGCTGGGCTTCGGTGATGGCTTCCCGAGCATTGGCGGGATCCATCTGATAGGTGTCTTTGTTTTTGGGAATCGGCTTGCTGCCGGCGGCACGGGGAGCGGAATCGAGGGCCTCACGGAAGGGGCCGTAGTACGCAGAGGAGTACTTCGCCGTGTAGCTGATGATGCCCACATGTTCGAAGCCTTCGTCGTCGAGGGCTTCACGGATGGCACCGACCCGGCCGTCCATCATGTCGCTGGGACCGATCAGATCAGCGCCCGCTTCAGCCTGCACAACGGCCTGCTTGCAGAGCAGTTCAATCGTCTCGTCGTTGAGGACCACGCCGTCCTCGCTGACGATCCCGTCATGACCATCGCAGGAATAGGGATCCAGGGCGACGTCGGTCATGATCGCCATCTCGGGGATGGCTTCCTTGATCTGGCGGATCGCCCGTGGAATCAGGCCATTGGCGTTGAAGCACTCAGCCCCATCTTCGGTCTTCAGTCCCTCAGACACCTTGGGGAAGAGAACGATGCAACGCACCCCAAGGTCGTAGGCACGCTGCACTTCGCCGGTGAGGGCCGCAAGGCTCCAACGGCTGGCACCAGGCATGGCAGCGATTGGCTCCACCTCAGTGCCTTCATGCACAAAGAGGGGATAGATGAAGTCTGCAGCCGAGAGGCTGTGCTCACGCACCATGGCGCGTAGGGCGGGCGTACGACGAAGACGACGGGGGCGGTAGGTGAGCTCCATCAGACCCAAACACAAGGTGTGATCGTAAGGGTCACCCGATCAGAGGGCCGCCGAACGAAGCCACTCTTGACGTGGATGGTCCGTGCGCTTGGCACGCAGTTGCTCCAACAATCGACGCTCCTCCTCACTCCACGAGGCAGGCATGGCCAGCGTCAGCGTGAGCAGGAGGTCACCGCGACCGGTCTTCGACGGCCAGCCTTTGCCCTTCAGCCGCAGACTGCGGCCCGGGGCGGTGCCGACCGGAATGCTCACCTGGGCCTCACCATCGGGCGTCATCACCGAAACCATGCCTCCAAGGGCCAGTTCATCGAGGCTGACGGGGAGATCGGCCCGCAGCTGATCCGACTCCAGGCGCCAGATCGGGTGGTCCTGAATCTTGAGGTTGAGGTAGAGATCGCCCCGACGTCCGGTGCCCGGTTGCAGGTTGCCCTTGCCCTTCAACCGCAGCCGCGAGCCATTCTTCACTCCAGCAGGAATGCGCACCTGAACGCGCTCGTTGTTCACCGAGAGGCTGCGTTCACCACCGCGAAAGGCCTCTGAAAAGGTCACATTCACCGATGCTTCGGCATCGAGATTCACCGGAGGGCGTGAAGCCTGGGCACCACGCGGGAAACCGCCCCCTGCGAATCCCCCGCCGGGAAATCCGCCCCCAGGGAAACCACCCCCTTGGAAGCCACCGCCGCCTGGACCACCGAAACGGCCCAACAGGTCGTTGATGAAATCGTCGAAATTGCCGTAGCGACCGAAGTCGACGTCCATACCGGGTGCGGCTCCCCCGCCCATGCCTCCGGCCTGGTTCCAGTATTGGCCGAATTGCTCATAACGACGCCGTTTCTCGGGGTCGGAGAGCACTTCGTAGGCCTCACTGATCTCCTTGAACCGCGCTTCAGCCTGGGCATCACCAGGGTTGACGTCAGGGTGGTATTGGCGCGCCAGGCTGCGAAAGGCTTTCTTGATGGCATTGGCATCAGCGCTGCGATCAACACCGAGCACCTGGAAATAGTCCTTGTATCCGCTGCCTGCCATACCAATCCAGTGGTAATCCCAGTTTCACCGCAACAGGGCTTGCGTTGTTGCTTCCGCATGGAGGGAAGCCCGAACGCCTTAATGCGACCTAGCTTCAGGCCAACCACTGCATCAGCATGAGGAGCATGGCTTCATCCCTGCTGGCATCCGTGCTGGTCGCAGCTGGCGGAGCTGTTGGTGGCCCGCCTGGTTCGGCCGCTCCCTGGGCCAGCACGCTCGGAGAGCCCCTGCACGACTCAAGCCACCAGGCCCTCGAACTGACGCAACATCTCAAGGCGATGGGGGCCAAGTTTTACGGCGCCTGGACCTGCCCGGCCTGTTTCAAGCAGATGAACCTGGTCGGCAAACAGGCCGGAGCGGACGTGACCTATGTGGAATGCCGCAAGCCGAAGCAGCTGCCGGAGCAAGCCGAAGCCTGCAACGCCGCCAAGATCCGGGCTTATCCCACCTGGGTTCTCCCCGATGGGCGCCAAAAAGTTGGCGTTCAATCGTTGGAAGCCCTGAGCCGCTGGAGTGGTCTGAACTGAGATGGAACTGATTCACGGCCTGCATCAACGCAACATCCGAGGCGACCTTCTCGGAGGATTGACGGCCGCCGTGGTCGCGCTGCCCCTTGCCCTGGCCTTCGGCAATGCCGCTTTGGGGCCAGGCGGCGCCATCTACGGCCTGTATGGCGCCATCGTCACCGGATTCCTGGCGGCCTTGCTCGGGGGAACGCCTTCCCAGGTGAGCGGACCCACAGGACCCATGAGCGTCACCGTGGCGGGGATCGTCTCCAGCCTGGCCGCCATCGGCATCAGTCGTGATCTCAATGCCGGCGAGATGCTGCCGTTGGTGATGGCCGCTGTGGTGATCGGTGGTGTGTTCGAAACCCTGCTCGGGGTATTGCGGCTGGGGCGCTTCATCACCCTGGTGCCCTACTCGGTGGTCTCCGGCTTCATGTCGGGGATCGGTTTCATCATCCTGGTGCTGCAACTTGGGCCCTTCATCGGGGTGAGCACCAGGGGCGGCGTGGTTGCGTCCCTGGGTTCGCTGATCGATTCCCCCAGCTGGAATCCAGCCGCGCTCGCCGTTGGATTGATGACACTCGCTGTGGTGTTTCTGACCCCCCTGCGGATCCGCCAATGGGTGCCAACGCCTCTGCTAGCGCTGCTAATTGTGACGCCGTTGTCGCTGCTGCTGTTCAACGACAACCGACTGCTGGAGCTGGGCCTTGAACCCATCGCCCGGATCGGAGCCATCCCGGAGGGGGGCTTGCAACTGGTGGTTCCCGATTTCAGTCAGCACCTGCTGGAGCTGGTGAAAGCCGGCATGGTTCTCGCCCTGCTCGGGGCGATCGACTCGTTGCTCACCTCACTGGTGGCCGACAACATCACCCAAACCAACCACGACTCCAACCGTGAGCTAATCGGCCAGGGCATTGCCAACACCGCGGCCGGGTTCCTCTCGGGCCTTCCCGGTGCCGGAGCCACCATGCGAACGGTGATCAATATCAAATCCGGTGGTCAGACGCCCTGGTCGGGCATGACCCATTCCCTGGTGCTGCTGCTCGTGTTGCTGGGGGCAGGCCCTCTGGCAGCACAGATCCCCACGGCGCTGCTGGCGGGAATCCTGATCAAAGTCGGCCTCGACATCATCGATTGGGGCTTTCTACTCCGCGCCCATCGCCTGTCGGCGAAAACGGCTGCACTGATGTACGCCGTGCTGTTGATGACGGTGTTCTGGGACCTGATCTGGGGGGTTTTGGTGGGGATGTTCGTGGCCAACCTGTTGACCGTTGATGCGATCACGCGGTCCCAACTGGAGGGCATGGAAGAGGACAACCCTTCCGATGCCACGGATGCACTGCACGCCAATCTCTCCCCGGAGGAGGAAGCCCTGATCCTGCGCTGCGGCAAGGCCTTGATGCTGTTCCGGCTGCGCGGCCCTCTGAGTTTCGGCGCCGCCAAGGGAATCAGTGCCCGAATGGGCTTGATCCAGAGCTACAGGGTTCTGATCCTTGACCTCACGGACGTGTCCCGCATCGGTGTCACCGCAACCCTGGCCATCGAGCGCATGGTGGAGGAAGCACGATCGGCGGGCCGCATCCTGTTGATCGCCGGAGCCAACGACACCCTCGAACAACGGCTGCGCCAATTTGGCGTGGAGGGGGTTCTTCGGCCATCCAGGCTGGAGGCCTTGCAGGAGGCGGCTCAGCTGATCTGACTGCATTCCTGTGGGGCATCCACACCACAGGAATGCATGCGCACGTCTTCAGGGCGTTCTAACTCCCCTTCCAGCGCCTTCACTTCGGCAAGGGCCAGCACTTCGAGGCGTTCAACGATCAGCTCCCGCGGGTAGCGCTGCTCACACAACACCCAGTACAGGCCGAAGTGGCGGGCTTCACTCGCCAACAGATCGCTGTAAAGCTCCCGCAACTGAGGATCCGGGCTGTGCTCCGCCAGCAGGGCCATGCGCTCATGGCTGCGGGCTTCGATCAGACCCGCCACCAGGAAGGAGTCGAGCATTCTCTGCGGCTCACCTTTACGGATCTGCCGGACCAGATCAGCGCCATAACCCGGGGAAGGCAGCGGTTCCAGGTAGCGCCCCCGGGCCTTGATCAACGCCAGCACCTGCTCAAAGTGCTCCAGCTCTTCCCGCGCCAGAGGGCTGAGGGCTTCACCCAGACCCGGTTCGCAGAGGTAGCGGAACATCATCTGCACCGCAGCTCCGGCAGCCTTGCGTTCGCAGTGGGCGTGATCGATCAGCACCTCCATCGGCCTGGCGTTGGCCTGCTCCACCCAGCTCCAGCTGGTGGGCGCAGCCAACCAGCGGATCGACGCCACTGTCTTTGAAGGAACTGTCTTGGTGGGAGCTGTCTTGGAGGAAACAGTTTGTGCTGGAGCAGTGCTGGTCATGCGTTCCGGCGCAGATGGCTGAGCAATCCGCTCAAGGCAAGGCTGTAGCTAGCGGGTCCGAAGCCGCAGATCACACCCACAGCGCGCTCAGCCAGAAACGAGTGATGGCGGAACTTTTCCCGTGCATGGGTGTTGCTGAGGTGCAATTCCACATAGGGAATCGCGACGCCAGCCAGGGCATCACGGATGGCGATGGACGTGTGGGTGTAGGCCCCGGCGTTGATCAAGATTCCATCGCAGCGGCCCATGGCCTGGTGAATCCGGTCCACCAGGGCACCTTCGAAATTGCTTTGAAAGCAGTCCAGCTGCACTGATTCCTGCTCCGCCTCTCGGGTCAGCGCCGCTTCGATATCGGCCAACGAGGAATGGCCATAGATCCCCGGCTCACGCTGGCCCAACAGGTTCAGGTTCGGCCCGTTCAGCAGCAGAACGTGCATGGCTGGAGATCAAATCAGCTCGGCAGATCGTATCGAGATCGTGGGGAAGGTCACACCGACTGGTAAGTTCTTGCGGTGTGGTTCGGGTCGGTGCCCGAGTGGTTAATGGGGGCGGACTGTAAATCCGCTGGCTCTGCCTACGTTGGTTCAAATCCAACCCGGCCCATCCTCCACATGCCCTTGTAGCTCAGCGGTAGAGCACTCCCTTGGTAAGGGAGAGGTCTCGAGTTCAAGTCTCGACAAGGGCTTTCTTCCTCCCCTCGGCACCAGGGGAGTGGGGTTACGACCCCAGAACAGCCGCAGATTGTGGCCCGACACCCCGGCTGTCGACAGTCCCCAGGGTCCAAACACAGGAACATCCCGGCTCGATGGTCAGGGGAACAGGGCTGGAGCGATTGCGGTTGATCACGACCCGCAGGCCATCGGCAACACCCTCCAGCACGTCCGCCCCTGGGGCTGACCAGCGCAGACCGTCCCTGCGCAAAACCCCATGGGCAGAGCGGAGTGCTGCGAGGGACTGGATGAAGGAGCGGAGATCAGCAGGCCAAGGAACGTCCCAGGGATAGGCCTCACGGCAGGCCGGTCCAGGACCGCTGGAGGGGCCTGGTTCAGGACCACCCGCCAGGGCAGCTTCCGTGCCGTAATAAATGCATGGCGCTCCCGGATGGAGGAAGAGCAGCAGCAGGGCCAACTTCAGGGCCGCAACGTCGTTGTTGAGGCTGTGAAGGGCCCGGGGCACGTCATGGCTGTCGAGCAGATTCATCTGGGCCCTGTTCACCACCTCCCGGTAGGAACCCGTTGTGGTCGTCCAGATGGTCAACAAAGCCTGCCCATCCAGGGGGTCGAGGGGATAGTCGGAATTGCGGTAGTCCCCCCGCAACGCTTCAGCGGCGGCCCAGCAAAGGCTGCTCCATCCCAACCGGTAATTCATCACGCCATCGAAGTGGTCGCCCTGCAGCCAGGGGGTCGCATCACCCCAAACCTCGCCAACAATCCAGGTCTCCGGGTTGGTGGCCCGCACCATCTGCCGGAACTCAACCCAGAAGTCCGCCGGCACCTCGGCAGGGACGTCGAGACGCCAGCCGTCAATCCCCTGCTCGAGCCAGTGACGGCCCACCGCCAGCAGATGCTCCCGAACCCCAGGATTGGCATGGTTGAACTTGGGTAGATCCGGCAAGGCCCACCAGCCGTCGTAACCGCAGTCCTCGCCAGGGCCGGGATAGGGCTGCAGGGGCCAACGGTGCACATGGAACCAATCCCGGTACGGCGAATCCGCACCGTTTTCCACCACGTGATGAAAGGCCCAAAAGCCGCGGCCGCAGTGGTTGAACACCCCATCCAGAACCAACTTCATGCCGCGCTGATGCACAGCATTGATCAATTGCGTGAGTGCGGCGTTGCCCCCCAGCAGGGGATCCACCTCGAAGTAGTCGTAGGCGTGATAGCGATGGTTGGCGGCTGAACTGAAAATCGGCGTGAGGTAAAGGCAGGTGATGCCCATGCCTTGAAGCTCATCCAGGGCATCGATCACGCCATAGAGATCCCCGCCCTGGAATCCCTCCTCGCAAGGGTCGGAACCCCATGGCTTCAAGGCGAGATGGCGCTGAGCCTCGACCCGCCCACTGCGCCGGAAACGATCGGGAAAGATCTGATAGATCACCGCATCGGCCACCCAAGCAGGTGGGTCTTGAAACGGCGTGGTCGCTGCCAAAACCTTTGCAGTCAGCCATCTCCTGGCTAGCAGGAGAGAAAGACCTTGGCCATGGCTGAGCAGCCTCTCCTTCTGGCCCTCGATCAGGGCACCAGCAGCTCCAGAGCCGCGCTGTTCAGCAGCTCCGGAGATCTGGTGCTCAGCGCCAGTGCACCGCTGCCGATTTCCTACCCCGCCGATGGATGGGTGGAACAGGACCCGATCGAGATCTGGACCAGCCAGCGGCAGGCCCTGGTGCAGCTCGATTCGAAGCTCAGTGAGGGGCAGCGCAAAGCGGTGGTGAGCTGCGGCATCACCAACCAACGGGAAACCACCGTGCTCTGGCGCCGCAGCAGTGGCCTCCCCTGCGGACCGGCCCTTGTTTGGCAGGACGGCCGCACCGCCGCCATCTGCGACGCCTGGAAGCAGCAGGGACTGGAGCAGGAGTGGTGCCGGCGCACCGGTTTGCTGCTCGACCCCTACTTCAGTGCCAGCAAGATCCGCTGGATGCTCGACCACTACGACGACGCCCAGGCTGCCGCAGCCAGCGATGACCTCTGTTTCGGAACAGTGGAGAGCTGGCTGCTCTGGCAACTCACCGGCGGCCAGCGCCACGGCAGTGACATGAGCAATGCCAGCCGAACGCTGCTGATGGACCTGGAGCAGCAGCACTGGGTGGATGACTTCCGAGAGCCCACAGGGCTCCCCGCCAACGCTCTGCCCGAACTGCTGCCCTGCCGCGGCGAGTTCGGGCGCATCACTCCGGACCTTCCCTTCGCAGGCCTACCAATCCAGGCGATGCTCGGCGACCAACAGGCCGCCACCCTGGGCCAGCTCTGTCTGCAGCCCGGAGAAGGCAAGTGCACCTACGGCACGGGAGCCTTTCTGGTGATCAACACCGGTGACGTCATCCGCCGTTCGGATGCGGGGCTGCTCAGCACCCTGGGATGGACCGATGCCGCCGGAACACCCAGCTTCTGCCTCGAGGGAAGTCTGTTCAACGCCGGCACTGTGATCCAGTGGCTCCGGGATGGGCTGCAGATCATTGATCAAGCTCCCCAGGTGAACGAACTGGCGCGTTCGGTGCCGGATTCAGGGGGGGTGATGCTCGTGCCCGCCTTCACCGGCTGGGGGACACCGCACTGGGATCCCCAGGCACGCGGTGTTCTGGTGGGCCTCACGCGTGACAGCGGACGCGGTCACATCGCCCGCGCTGCACTTGAGGGGATCGCCCTGTCGGTAGCGACGTTGGTGGAGCTTGCCGAACAGGCCCTTGGGAGCGGCTTGGGTGAACTGGCGGTGGATGGTGGCGCCGCGGCCTCCGATCCTCTGCTGCAGGCGCAGGCGGATTGCACCGGTCTGACGGTGCGGCGACCCGCCAGCCTCGAGAGCACCGCCCGGGGGGTGGCGCTGTTCGCAGGCCTCCAGGCGGGGGTGATCAGCGACCTGGAGCAGCTCGCAACCGCAAGGAGGGACGGAGCGGAATTGTTCCACCCGCAGATGGATGCATCCCAGCGCGACCGCTGGCGCACACGCTGGCAAGACGCCGTCTCCAGAAGCCTGGGGTGGCATGGCTGATCACCAGGTGGACCTGTTGGTCATCGGCGCCGGTGCCAGCGGTGCCAGCGTGGCCTATGAGGCAACACGACGGGGGCTGAGCGTGGCCCTGCTCGAGGCCGGAGACATCGGCGGTGGCACCAGTTGCCGCAGCACGAAGCTGCTCCATGGCGGGGTGCGCTACCTGGAGCTGGCCTTTAAAACTCTGGACCTGGCCCAGCTGAGGCTGGTGCGGGAAGCCCTGCTCGAACGGAGCCACTGGTTGACCCAGGCACCGTTCCTGGCCCAACGACTCGAGCTGGCCCTGCCCACACAACAACTCTGGGGACAGGCCTACTACCGACTTGGTCTGGGGATGTACGACGCCCTGGCCGGTCAGCGAAGCATCGGCCACAGCCGACTGCTGTCCCAGCAGCAAATGCGTCAGGCCCTGCCTCTGCTGAAGCCGTGTCAAGGCGGCGTGGCCTACAGCGACGGGCAGTTCGACGATGCACGCCTCAACCTGCTGTTGGCCCTCACCGCCGAACAACGGGGGGCAACCCTGCGCACCCGTTGCCGGGTGGTGGAGCTGGAGACCGACAGCACGGGCCAGCTCAAGGCCGCCATCAGTGAATCCGCCACAGGCCAACGGGAACGCTGGTGCGCCTCAGCATTTGTGAATGCCACGGGCATCCGGGCGGATGAGATCCGCCGGATGGCGGAGGCTGATGCTCCCCCAAGGCTGCTCACCAGCCGTGGGGCCCACATCGTGCTGGAGCAGAACCTCTGCCCTGAAGGGCTTGGGCTTCTGGTGCCATCCACCGCGGATGGACGCGTCCTGTTCATGCTGCCCTTCCACGGCCGCACCCTGGTGGGGACGACGGATGAAGCCTGCACCAAGGAGAACGCCACATCCCCTTCTGCAGAGGAGGAGGCCTACCTGCTCAACTACGTGCGTGATTGGTTTCCCCAGCTCCAGCATCCGCAGGTGAGCAGCCGATGGGCGGGGGGACGGCCATTGCTGAAGCCAGCGGACCAGGGCATGGACAGCAGCCGTGTGGTGCGGGAACACGAGGTAGAAACCCTGGCCTGCGGCCTGGTGAGCGTGATGGGGGGCAAATGGACCACCTGCCGGCCGATGGCTGAAGACACCCTGACCGCGGTGGAACGCCAGCGTGGAAAGGCGCTTCCCACCCCTGAAGCAATGCCACTGTGGGGTGCAGCGGAGTCGCTGAGAGCCACCCAAGACGGGCTCCGCCGCCAGAAACACCAACTCGAAGCCCTTCTTCCCGACACCGCCCTCAGAGCGGCACAAGTCGCGCATCTCCAAAGCACCTATGGATTGGAGGCAGTGGCCTTGATCGAAGCCGCGGAGCCCAGCCGACGCGAACCCCTTAGCCCGGTGATCCCTCTCTGCGGCGCAGAACTGGACCATTCGATTCAGCGGGAACATGCGCGAAGCAGCAGCGATGTGCTGGCCCGCCGCTGCCGTCTGGCCATGGTGGATTTGAACGAGGCCGAACGACTGAGGCCTCAGGTGGAGGAGCTGCTGAATCAGGCGGGCGTGGCTGCGGGCTCCACTTCTCCGATCAACCACCAGTTGAATCCATAGGGCGGAAGGTTCACGAACCACTCCGCCGCAGCGGGCGGGAATTCACAGCCCCACATCACCTCACGGGTGCGCTGACCAGCCCACTCCGACAGATCCAGACTGAGCGAGGCTCCGGCTGCGGTGACATTGGCGGCCACGAGCACCGTCATCGCCTCGGTGCAGCGGAGATACACCAGCACTCCGGGGTGGGGGCTGTGCAGCAAGCGGAAGCTTCCATGCCGCAGTGCTGGCAGCAGCCGGCGGCAGGTGAGCATGCGCCGGTGCCAATTCAGCAGCGACCCCGGCAGCTGCTTCTGCACCTCCACATTCACCACGCGGTAGTCGTAGCCGGGAGCGGTGATCGGGGGCAGCACCAACAGCGGATCAGGAGCCGTGGAGAAGCCACCGTTGCGGGCCGGCGTCCAGGCCATCGGCGTGCGGTTTGGATCACGGTCCCGCAGACCGGGCCAGTCGCCCATACCCAGTTCATCGCCGTAATACAGGCAGGGCATCCCTGGAAGGCTGTAGAGGAGCCCATGCAGCAACCGGTTGGAGCGTGGATCGCCATTGAGAAGAGGAGCCAGGCGTCGGTTGATGCCCCAGTTCAACCAATGCCCCTGTCCCTGGGGCAGGCCCACCCGGATGGTCTGAATCACCTCATCGCTGATGAGATGGCCATCCCCCAACCAGAGTTCATCGTGATTGCGCAGGGGCAGGGCCCAGCGAGCACCAGATACCGCCTGCTCGGCTTGCATCAGACACTCCCCGAGCTGCTGGGTGCGGCCACTAGCAATGGCGGCAAACAGATGGGCGGTGAGCACGAAGTTGAACGCTCCATGCAGTTCGTCATCCGACAGGTATGGAGCGGCCTCCTCCACCGGCTGAATCGCCTCTCCCAGCAAGAGCACATCACGGCCATGGGCATCCACCCGCTCCCGCAATCGCTTGAGGAAGGCGTGGGTCTCCGGCAACCCCTCGCAGCGGGTGCCCTCTGACTCGAACAGGAACGGAACCGCATCCAAACGGAACCCGTCAACGCCGCGATCCAGCCAGAAGTCGACCACCTCCAGCATCGTGTCCTGCACCCAGGGATTCTCGTAATTGAGATCGGGTTGATGACGCAGAAAACGGTGCAGGTAGTACTGCTCGGCAACCGGATCCCACTCCCAGTTGGAAGCCTCGAAGTGCCGGAACAGAACCGGTGCCTCGGCGTAGCGCTTGGGGTCGTCGCTCCAGACGTACACATCCCGTTCAGGACTGCCCTTGGGAGCCCAGCGGGCCCGCTGGAACCAGGGATGCAGATCACTGGTGTGGTTCAGCACCAGATCCAAAATCACGCGCATGCCCTGGCTGTGGGCCGCCGTGAGGAACCGATGGAAGGAGGAGAGATCGCCCAGGTCTGGATGGATTCCGGTGAAATCGGTGATGTCGTAGCCCCCATCCCGCAGGGGGGAGGGATAGATCGGAGTCAACCAGAGGGTGTTGACCCCCAGCCAGCGCAGATAGGGCAACCGCGCCGCAAGCCCCTTGAAATCACCGGTGCCATCGCCATTCCCATCGGAATAGCTGCGAACGATCAGCTGGTAGATGACCGTTCCTGACCACCACGGAAGCGCTGGGGTCATCCCCCGGTTGCAGATTCACCACTGCTAGACCCGACTGGCCTGATCGTCAGCCCTGTGGCCCTCACCCAAACGCAACTGAGCCGGATGAAGGAGCTCGTAGGGGCTGGGCTGACCCGTCCCCTGGCCTGGCGCCGAGAGCAATTGCAACGGCTCTCCGCCCTGGTGGAGGAGCACGAATCGGAGGTGCTCGAGGCCCTCGCCGCCGACCTCGGCAAACCACCCACCGAAGCCTTTTTTGAGCTGGTGGCCCTGCGACAGGAGCTCAAGCTCACTGGCCGGCAGCTGGAGCGGTGGATGCGACCGCGCCGCGTGGGTGTGCCTCTCTCACTGCGCCCCGGCCAGGCCAAGGTTGTGCCGGAACCACTCGGGTGCGTTCTGGTGATCGGACCTTGGAACTATCCCTTTCAACTGACGCTGCGGCCCTTGATCAGTGCCCTGGCTGCTGGCAACACGGCCGTGCTCAAGCCTTCGGAACACGCCAGTGCCATCGCGGATCTGATTGCACGGCTGATTCCTCAGCACTTCGAGCCTGAGGTAGTGCAGGTGGTGCAGGGAGATGGTGCCGTCGCAGCCAACCTGGTGGCCATGCCCTTCGACCACATCTTTTTCACCGGTGGCGGCAGCATCGGCCGAAAGGTGCTGGAGGGGGCCGCTGCCCACCTCACACCGGTGACCCTGGAACTGGGGGGCAAGAGCCCCGCCATCGTTCTTGAGGGGGCTGACCTCACGGTGGGAGCGCGACGTTTGATCTGGGGCAAGGGGATCAATGCCGGCCAGACCTGCATCGCTCCAGACCATCTACTGGTGCCACCCGCCCTGCATTCACCGCTGCTGAAGGCGATGGAGGAGGCCCGAACGGAAATGTATGGCTCCGATCCCCTCAACTCGAATCAGCTGGGGCAGATCATCAATGAACGCCAGTTCAATCGGCTGGAGCAGCTGCTGGAGTCCGCCAGAGCGGATGGGCGCATCCTGATCGGAGGTGAAATCAGCCGGGAGCAGCGGCGCATCGCCCCCACCGTGATTCGTGTGGATGACCGCAATGATCCGCTGATGGCCGAGGAACTGTTCGGACCTCTCCTGCCTGTGCTGGTGCTGGACAACCTCACCACAGCCCTTCAGGAGATCCGCCAGGGCCCCAAACCGCTGGCGCTGTACTTGTTCGGCGGTAGTGAAGCCCAGCAACAGCAGGTGCTCAACACCACCAGCTCAGGCGGGGTCTGCCTGAACGATGTTGTGATGCAGGCCGGGGTGCCACAACTGCCCTTCGGCGGCGTCGGCGCCAGCGGGATGGGCAGCTACCACGGCCAAAGCGGCTTCGACACGTTCAGCCACCACAAGGCGGTGCTCAAGCGCCCCTTCCGCTTTGATTTCAAGCTGCGCTACCCGCCCTACAAGGTGGATCTCAACCTGCTGAAGCGGCTGGCGGGATAAGGCGCGCGAATCACCAGCACATCCCTTCTGCAGCAAGTGCTCTGGGGGGCTGGCGCTTTACCCCAGGCACCGTATGTTGCGGGCATCTGCCGGAGACGAATGCGCCGTACCGCTCTTGCCGCCCTGCTGCTGACGGCCTGGTTCCCCCTGTCAGCAACGGCTGCCTCGGTGACGGTGCGGTCCGGAGAAACACTTTCCGATATCGCCAACCGTTATGGGGTGAGCGTCGGCACGCTGATGCGGATGAATGGGATCCGCAATCCAGACCTTGTTCAAGCCGGAAGCCGCCTGCAGTTGCCAGGCCCCACCGTGACGGCAGGCTCGGGCCGCCATCGCGTCAACAGCGGGGAAACCCTCAGCAGCATTGCCAGCCGATACCAGGTCCGCAGTCGCGACCTGATGGCCCTCAACAACCTGCGCAATGCCAACCACGTTGAGGTCGGCCAGACCCTGCGACTTCCCAACAATGCCGTGATGCCCCGTCCGGCCTTCAAGCCGGTGGCTGTGAGCCCGATCCCGGGAGCCACGGAACACACCGTTGCCAAAGGGCAGACCCTCACGCAGATCGCCAAGGCCTACAAGCTGCCGGTGGCCACCCTGATCAGCATCAACCAGCTGAGTGACCCCAACACTGTGGAGGTGGGCACGCGCCTCTACCTGACCGATCCCTCCTTCCAGACAGCCATCACCACCCAAGCGCAGCCGGCAACAACAAAACCGGTTCAAGCCAAGGCCAAGTCCGTCCAAACCAAGCCAGTCCAAACCAAGCCAGTCCAAACCAAGGCAGTCCAAACCAAGGCAGTGCAAACGAAACCGGTTCAGGCCAAAAAACCAGTGGTCAAGGCCAAGCCGGTCGAGGCCGCCAAGCCCAAGCAGACCCTGGCCAAATCGGCTGACTGGCGCACCTATGGCCCGCTCCAGGTGGACTGGGGCAACTGGCAGGCCATGGGTGGCAGTCAAGTGGTGCCCACCCTCAATGCCCAGGGGCAAGCGCTTTATCTGGCTGTGAACTGTTCCGCCAAGAAGATCAATGCCACCGGTGCCGATGGGAGCTGGAAAACCTGGGAAGCACCGAAGAACCGCTTCGAAAAAGACCTGGTGAAGGACCGTTGTCAAGTCAAGGTCTGATCTGAATCAGGCGGCGTAATCGAGCGGCCAGGGGGAATCCAGGAATCTCCGGCCGCTTTCGCGGAGATACAGCCGCTGAGCACCGTCGTTGCTTTCCTGGATCAACTCCTCTTGCACGAGCCGACGGGCCAACCAGGTCCAGCGGTCATGGCGTCCAGGTTCATGCAGAGCCAGGTGCTCTCCAAGGCGACGCATCTCCGTGCCGTCCTGCTCGGCCAGATGGGCCAGGAGCGTTTCCACCTGAGCTGTCCAGTCGCGTCGTTTGGGGGACTCCACGCAGCGATCGCAGCGACCACAGGGACCCACCAACTCGCCGACAGCCAGCAGCAAGGCCTGTTCACGGCACATTTCACCCTCAGCAACAGCCTCCATGCGACGCAGCTGCTGCTGAGCCAGGTCCAAGCGGCGACGATCCTCCAGGGAATCGCTGCCCCGGGTCGAGGCCCGCATGGCCCAGCCCAGGCTGGTGCGATCACCCGGCGAAAACAGCACCTGGCAATGGGCCGGCTTGCCGTCTCTGCCGGCGCGGCCCGATTCCTGCAGATAGCCCTCAGGTGTGGCCGGCAGATCGAGATGAAGCACCAGACCCACATCGCCACGGTCAACGCCCATGCCGAAGGCCACCGTCGCCACCAGAACGGGCCGCTCGTGCTCAAGAAACAGCTTCAGAGCCTGCTGGCGGGTCTCCGGATCCAGACCGGCGTGATACGGCGTTGCCGCCACCCCTTGGTCAGTCAGACGTTCCGCCCACTGCTCCACCGAACGACGGGTGCGGGCATAGATCAGCGCAGCACCACGTGACATCTCCAGTGCCTCCAACACCTGCGGCATGGGGTCCCTGGGGCGCCGCTGCATCGTGTAGTGCAGGTTGTCCCGGCGGGCCGAACTCACCTGCACGAGCGGGCGACGCAGATCCAGCAGGCGAATGATGTCGGCCCGCACCCTTGGGGCTGCCGTCGCGCTGAGGGCCAGCATCGGCACTCCCGGGCAGAGGCTGCGGATCTGGCCCAGGCGGCGGTAATCGGGGCGGAAGTCATGCCCCCAGGCACTGACGCAATGGGCTTCATCCACCGCCAGGGCCACCAGTCGGCCCTCCCTGGCATGACGTTCCAGCATCAGCCGAGTCTGCTCACCCTGAAGTCGTTCCGGCGCGATGTAGAGGAGTCTCAGCGTGGCGTCCTGCAGCTGCTCCAGGGCCTGCTGTCGTCGAGCTGGCTCGAGTCCGGCATGCAGACAAGCCGCAGCGATTCCCCGTCGCTGCAGGGCCATCACCTGGTCCTCCATCAGCGCCACCAACGGTGAGATCACCACCACCAGGCCCTCGCGCACCAAGGCCGGCAGCTGATAGCAGAGCGACTTACCGCCACCGGTGGGCAGAACCGCCAGCGCGTCCCGACCAGCAAGCACAGCATCCACCACGGGCCGTTGCCCGGGGCGGAAGCCATCCCAGCCGAAGTGGGTCTGCAGTGCACGCTCGAGCGAAGCCAGAACACACCAGATGTGGAGGCTTCAGATTATCGAGCACAAGATCTGGAGTCAGGCCAGCGGTGGCGGATCCAATTGATCGGGGGACTCCTCCACCAGCTGGAGCCGCACCCGCTTGCCACCCGCGAGCTCTCCCAACGACACCCGCAAGGTGGCACCGCTGAGTGTCTGCAGAGCATTCAGCACATCGCGCAGGTAGGGCGTGCTGCTTCCGCTTTCAACCCAGAGCCGCTCCTGAAGCCCCCCCAAGCGCCGCCAGGAGGTGTGCAGCTTCAGCACCGCCGACTCAAGGGCCTGGGCCTGGCCCACCGCATCAGCCAGCAGGCCGAGGGCATCCAAGCGCTGGGCCTCCTGCATGGCGCGGTCCAGGTCCAGTTCCCCCTGCTGGAAAGCCCGCACTGCAACACCCGACTCGGTTGCCTTGGTGATCCAGCGTGCTGTGCTGGTGACGTCCTTGATCCGGTCGAGTTCAGGCTCATCGCGGAGCACCTTGCGCAGATCTTCCTGCTGCGGCTCAGGAAGCTTGGCCAGTTCCCGCACCAGAGGGGCCACCGCACGGGGTGGCAGCAGGTTCTCCTGGGTGCGCTGACGAATTTCCTCCGGCAGCAAAGGGCTGGTGGCCGCCGTGAATTCATCCGTGAGGCGGCGCACCTGCTTGCGGGTGATTTCCTGCCCCTCGTTGGCGGCTTCGGAAATCATCAGCTGCACTTCGGGAACCGCCTGAGCGGTTTCCATGAAGGCCCGCTTGGAGAACTGATTGACGCTGCTCTCTTCCAAGGTGCCGTCGCTGAGCATGCTGTCGGCGGATTCCGCCAGTTGAATCAAGCCGTAAGCACGGGTCTTGCTGATTTCCCGCTCCCGCAGCCACTGCAGAAATCCTGCGCCCCGGGCTTCACCGCCTCGCTTCTCCTTGTCCCGCACAGCGCGGAGGATGCGACCGCGCCAGATCTCGGTCTGGAGATCAAAGCGGTCGCAGACGGCCCAGGCCTGTTCCAGCCGAGCCAGAAATTCCATCGTGCTGATGTCGTCCTGCTCCGGGTCCGGCAAATCCAGCTGAAGCAGCGACGGATCTGGATCAAGGGCGATGGAACTGGTCAAAGGGACGCTGATTACGAAGGGACGACATTCTGTGACGCAGCGGTCATCACCCTCCATTCCACGAGATACGCTCCGATTGCATCTCCTTATGCCCAGCGATGGCGATCACCCGCGGCGCCAAGGTGCGCATCAAGCGTCCTGAGTCCTACTGGTTCAACGAAGTTGGCACCGTTGCCTCCATCGACACCTCGGGTATCCGCTACCCCGTTGTCGTTCGCTTCGAAAAGGTCAACTACAGCGGCCTGCAGGGCGTTGACGGTGGCATCAACACCAATAATTTCGCCGAAGCGGAACTCGAGCCGGCCTGAGGCCGTTGCCTGAACTCCCTGAAGTCGAGACGGTCCGTCGGGGACTGGCAGACCGTCTTGTCGACTTCAAAATCGCGCAGGTTGAAGTCTGCAGGCCAAGGGCCATTGCCAGCCCTGGAGGTCCTGATCAGTTTGTTGCTGGCCTCTGCGGAATGACTGTGGGGCAGTGGCAGCGCAGAGGGAAATATCTGATGGCAGCCCTGGCGCCCAAAGGCGGTGTTTGGGGTGTGCATCTGCGCATGACCGGCCAATTCCAATGGCATGAGCAGCCCTCAGAACCGTGCAAACACACGCGTGTTCGCTTCTGGAACTCAAAAGAGCATGAGTTGCGCTTTGTGGATGTGCGCAGCTTCGGAGAAATGTGGTGGGTTCCTCCGGGCCAACCGATGGAAGAGGTGATCACAGGCTTAACGCGACTCGGGCCTGAACCCTTCAGCACCGACTTCTCCGCCAGTTATCTGAAGCAGAAACTCAAGGGCAGCAGCCGACCGATCAAAACAGCGCTGTTGGATCAAGCCCTGGTGGCTGGAGCGGGAAACATCTACGCGGATGAATCCCTTTTCGCTTCAGGCATCGCCCCTTTCACGCCCGCAGGGCAGCTGGAGATCAAACAACTAGAGAAATTGCGGGATGCCCTGGTGAATGTTCTCACCATCAGCATTGGAGCAGGTGGCACCACCTTCAGTGATTTCCGCGATCTCGAGGGGGTGAATGGCAACTATGGCGGCCAGGCCTGGGTCTACCGACGTGGAGGAGAACCCTGCCGCAGCTGTGGAACGCCCATTCAAAGGGAAAAATTGTCGGGCCGAAGCACCCACTGGTGCCCGACCTGTCAAAGCTGATTGGACAGCGGAAGCGCAGAGAGAACCTCCCGATAGGGAGGACGAAGCACGCCGAATTCGGTGATGAAACCTGTCACCAGATGAGCCGGAGTGATGTCGAAAGCAGGGTTCCAGGCCTGGGCCCCAGGAGCTGCAACCTCCACTCCTCTCACGTGGGTGATCTCCTTTGCATCGCGTTGCTCAATGGTGATCGCGTCCCCGTCAACCGTCGCTCGATCAATGCTGCTGCCAGGTGCGCAGACATAAAAGGGAATGCCGTGGGCTCGGGCCACAAGCGCCAGGTTGTAAGTGCCGATTTTGTTGGCGACATCGCCATTGGCGGCAACACGATCACAGCCCACCATCACGGCGTCGACCTCACCCCGCCGCATCAGCAATCCGCTTGCACCGTCGACGATCACGGTGCAGGGCACCCCAAGACAGCCCAACTCCCAGGCCGAAAGGGCAGATCCTTGCAAGCGGGGACGCGTTTCATCCAGCCAGGCATGGCACAGCAGGCCACGGGCATGGGCGGCTGCAATCACACCGAGGGCGGTACCAACGCCTCCCGTAGCGATGGCACCCGTGTGGCAATGGTGCAAGACCCGGCACCCCTGAGCCAACAGGGAAACGCCATGATCCACCAGCCGCTGGGTCAAAAGACGATCCTCCTGCTGAAGCGCAGCTGCCACACCGGCGAGCGCATCAACATCAACTGGAGCGGCGGCTCCCATGGCCGCCTGCATCCGATTGAGGGCCCAGCCGAGGTTGACCGCGGTTGGCCGTGATGCACGCAGGCCTCGGATCGCAGTGGGGAGGTCATCTCCGGAGCGTGCCGCCAGAACAACCCCCCAGGCGGCCGCAATGCCGATCGCGGGTGCACCGCGCACAGCCATGGAGGAAATCGCCTCAGCAACCTCCTGCCATCGGTGCAATTGCAAGCAGACCACAGCAGCGGGAAGTTTTCGCTGGTCCAGCAACTCCAGGTGATCACCGCTCCAGCGGCAACTGGGGGGAAGCGTCAATACACGTGGGCCGCTGTGTCCTGTATAGAAGACGGAGGGATCAGCGGATTGTGACCGCAAACCAAACCCAGCGCGAACAATTGACTGAGGTGATGCAGGGCATCCACCAACGCGGCTGGTGCGATGGCACAGGAGGGAATTTCAGCATGGTGCTGCAGGATGAGCCCCTGGAGTTGCTCATGGCACCCAGTGGTGTGGACAAGGGGCAGGTACCTGCCGATCAGCTGATTGTTGTGGATGGGCAAGGCAAGGTTGTTACGGGCAAGGGAAAAGCCAGTGCCGAAACAGCGCTGCATCTGCGCATTGTTGAAGCAACCCAAGCTGGAGCTGTACTGCACACCCATTCCGTTCCCGGAACGGTGTTATCCCGCCATTACGAAAACACAGGAGGGATTGTCTTGGAGGGCTGGGAAATGCAGAAAGGCCTGGTCGGAATCCACACTCACGCCAGCAGCATCACCATCCCCGTGATCAGCAACAGACAGTCGATGGATGAGCTGGGCGAAGCCGTCGCACCCTTTCTGGAAACATCGCCCTACGGGTTTCTGGTGGCCGGGCACGGCCTTTACGCGTGGGGGGCTGACCTGGATGCAAGCAAACGACACCTGGAAATCCTGGAATTTCTCTTGAAGGTGAGATTGACCCAAATGCAGATTGGAGATCAATGATGAATCAACAACATCTTCTGCTCGACATCGAAGGAACAACATGCCCAGTGAGCTTTGTCAGCGACGTTTTGTTCCCCTTCGCCAAGCAAGAACTGAGCCACTACATCAAACAACACTGGAACAAAATCCCTCACAACAAGCCAATCCAAGCCGCCAAGAAGGAATGGCTGGATGACCAATCTCCCGAAAGCAAGCAGATCAAACAGCAGGTTGCAAAGCGGGAAACAGAGGAGATGGACGGATTAGTTCAATACCTGAAACACTTGATTAGCATCGACAAAAAGTCAACAGCACTGAAAGATCTGCAGGGGAAAATCTGGGAACACGGGTACAACAACGGACAACTCAAATCTCAACTGTTCCCAGAAACCGCGGAATGCCTGCGCCAATGGCACAGGCAAGGATTAACCTTATCCGTCTATTCATCGGGCAGCATTCAAGCTCAAAAACTGCTTTACAGGCACAGCCCTGCGGGTGATCTTGAAAAACTTTTCAGCCACTGGTTTGACACCCATACAGGCCCCAAAAAATCCACGGAGAGCTACATAAGAATTGCCGAGCAGCTCCATAGCTCGCCCAACAAGATTTGGTTTGTAAGTGACAACGGAGCGGAGTGCGATTCCGCTCGTTCGGCAGGAATGCACACCCTCTTCAGCCTTCGCGACGGCAACCCTGACCGAGACCCACGGGATCACAAGGTGGTTCAATCACTCCGCGAGGTAATGTTCACCTAAGAGTAGAACAATAGCCAACAAAAAAGCCACCTCGAGATGAGGTGGCTTCTTCGTGGGTGGTGATGGTGATCGCTTCAGCAATCAGCACATCATCAACCTATTTGGAGAATGTTTTACCTGGCATCGAGCTATTTTCTCAGGG
>NZ_JAKUHJ010000016.1:0-38507 GCF_023630635.1 Synechococcus sp. MU1651 | reverse complement strand
CAGAAGATCCCGAATTCGAGACCTTCTACACCAAGAACATCCTTCTGAATGAAGGTCTGCGTGCCTGGATGGCACCGGCTGACCAGCCGCACGAAAACTTCGTCTTTCCTGAAGAGGTTCTGCCCCGTGGTAACGCTCTCTAATCCCGGTCTTGGCGCCACAGGCGGCAAAGACCTTCCCTCCACCGGGTATGCCTGGTGGTCCGGCAACGCCCGCCTGATCAACCTGTCCGGCCGTCTGCTTGGTGCCCACGTGGCCCACGCTGGTCTGATGGTGTTCTGGGCCGGCGCAATGATGCTGTTCGAGGTGAGCCACTTCACCTTCGACAAGCCCATGTACGAGCAGGGCTTCATCTGCATGCCCCACGTCGCCACTCTTGGCTACGGCGTGGGCCCCGGCGGTGAGGTCACTGATCTCTTCCCCTTCTTCGTGGTCGGTGTTCTGCACTTGATCAGCTCCGCCGTGCTCGGCCTCGGCGGCCTTTATCACGCCCTGCGTGGTCCGGAAATTCTGGAGAACTATTCCTCCTTCTTCTCCCAGGACTGGCGTGACAAGAACCAGATGACCAACATCATTGGTTATCACCTCATCCTTCTGGGCGTCGGCTGCCTGCTGCTGGTCTTCAAGGCCATGTTCTTCGGCGGCGTCTACGACACCTGGGCTCCCGGCGGCGGCGACGTCCGCATGATCACCAACCCGACCCTCGATCCGGGCGTGATCTTCGGTTATCTGTTCCGCGCTCCCTTCGGTGGCGAGGGTTGGATCATCGGTGTGAACTCCATGGAGGACATCATCGGTGGCCACATCTGGCTGGGTCTGACCCTGATCTTCGGTGGCATCTGGCACGCCATCACCAAGCCCTTCGGCTGGGTGCGCCGCGCCTTCATCTGGAACGGTGAGGCCTACCTGAGCTACAGCCTTGGCGCTCTGAGCTTCATGAGCTTCATCGCTTCGGCCTACATCTGGTTCAACAACACCGCTTATCCCTCCGAGTTCTGGGGCCCCACCAACGCTGAGGCATCCCAGGCTCAGAGCTTCACCTTCCTGGTGCGTGACCAGCGCCTCGGCGCCAACATCGGTTCCGCCATGGGCCCCACCGGCCTTGGTAAGTATCTGATGCGCTCACCCACTGGTGAAATCATCTTCGGCGGTGAAACCATGCGCTTCTGGGACTTCCGTGGTCCCTGGCTGGAGCCCCTGCGTGGCCCCAACGGTCTCAGCCTCGACAAGCTGCAGAACGATATTCAGCCCTGGCAAGTGCGCCGTGCGGCTGAGTACATGACCCACGCTCCCAACGCCTCGATCAACTCCGTGGGCGGCATCATCACCGAGCCCAACTCGGTGAACTACGTGAACCTCCGCCAGTGGCTGGGTGCAACACAGTTCGTGCTCGCCTTCTTCTTCCTGGTTGGTCACCTCTGGCACGCCGGCCGCGCTCGCGCTGCTGCTGCTGGCTTCGAGAAAGGCATCGACCGCAAGGCTGAGCCTGTTCTCGGCATGCCCGACCTCGACTGATCCACCGGGTCAACCCAAACGATCGTCATCAACCCTCGCCACACGGCGGGGGTTTTTTATTGGGATGGGAGAGGCGATTTCTTAGCCTGTCCGAATCGATGGATCGTCCGTGAACACAGGCCTGAACACCCGGGTGATCCACCACGGCGACAGCTTTGCGGGAGACACCGGCACGGTGATGCCGCCGATCTTCCCCACCAGCACCTTTGCCCATGGCAACGCAGGCGGTTTCGACTACACCCGGTCCGGCAACCCCAACTTCCGCATCCTTGATGGGGTGCTCGCCTCGGTTGAAGGTTGCGCACACGCCACCGTCTTCGCCTCCGGCGTCAGCGCCATCACCGCTGTGGTCTCCCAGCTGAAGCAGGGCGATCTGGTGCTCTGCGAAGAGAACCTGTACGGCTGCACCGTGCGGCTGTTCGAGCAGGTGTTCGCCAAGTTCGGCTTGAAAACCGCTTGGGTGGACTTCACCCAGCCGGCCGCACTGGAGCAGATCCAAGCCCAGAAGCCGGCGATGGTGTGGCTGGAGAGCCCGACCAATCCTCTGCTCAAGGTGATCGACCTGGAGGCGGTCTGCGCCATCACCCAACCCCTCGGCATCCCCGTGGTGGTGGACAACACCTTCGCCACCGCCCTGGTGCAACGCCCCCTGGAGCTGGGCGCCACCCTGTCACTCACCAGCACAACCAAATACATCAACGGACACTCCGATGCCCTCGGTGGAGCTGTGTGCACCAACGATCCCGAGTGGCACCAGAAGATGGTGTTCTCCCAGAAGGCCCTGGGCCTGCAGCCCTCCCCCTTTGATTGCTGGCTGATCACGCGGGGCATCAAGACCCTGCCGCTGCGGCTCAAGCAGCAGATGGCCAATGCCGCGGCCCTCGCCGATCAACTGGCGGGGCACGCCAAGGTGAACTGGGTGCGTTACCCCCACCGCAGTGATCACCCCCAGCATCAGGTGGCAACCCGTCAGATGCGTGCCGGTGGCGCCATCGTGACGGTGAGCTTCAACGCCAGCCAGGAGCAGACCTATGCCCTCTGCAAACAACTGCGCTGGTTCACCATGGCCGAAAGCCTGGGCGGCATCGAAAGCCTGATCTGCCACCCCGCCACCATGACCCACGCGGCGGTGTCGGCTGAGGTGAAGGCCAAGCTGGGCATCGACGATGGCCTGGTGCGCTTCTCGGTGGGCTGCGAAGACCTCGCCGATCTCCAGTCCGATCTGGACCAGGCCCTGGAGCTGCTGGCGTGAGTCCTCGCAATCTGCTCAGCGATCCGGCCTGGCAGGGCTCTGATCTCGGCCATCCCTTGCCCGAGTCCCCCCATGCGGTGTCTGTTGCGCTGCCGCGCTGGCGCGATGTGGTCGCCTACGAGGAGAAGGATCCGGCCTGCCGCGATGTCCTGCAGACAATCTATCCCCGCTTCGGCCTGCATCCGCTGATCCGACAACTGGTTCAGCCTTCGGAACTTGCAGGCAGCACGGTCTGGCCCTACCCCACCGGAGCGGCAGCCCAGGCAGCCCTGGCCCACTGCCAACGCAAGGCACCGGAAAGCCGCTCCGAGCTGATCGCCATTGCTGGGCTGACCTGCCTGCGCAGTGATACAGCGGCGAGCCCCCATGCCAAAGCGTTCTGGCAGCACACCGGCCTGGGCCTTTCCTCCCGCCAGGCCGCCATCGCCCTGGGGAAGGAGACGGCACCCAGCAGCACATCCGGCGAAGCGGCCCGCCGTGCCATTCGGGAGCGCCTGGCTGGCATCCATGGCGTCGACGCCCAGCAGATCAGCCTGCATCCGGCGGGAATGGCCGGCCTGTATGCGGCACTCAGCGCCATCCAGACGCTGCGGCCCGGGAAGCCCACGCTGCAGCTGGGCTTCCCCTACGTGGATGTGCTGAAGCAACCGCAGGTGGTGTTTCACGGCGGTGAGCTCCTGCAACCGCAGAGCCTCGCCGAGGTGGAAGCAGCCCTGGATCAGCTCCAGCCGGCGGCCGTGATTGTGGAGCTGCCCAGCAATCCGCTGCTGCGCTGCATGGATCTGCCCGGGGTGTCGGCCCTGGCCCGCAGCCGCGGCATTCCAGTGATTGCCGATGACACGATCGGCACCGGCATCAACCTCAATGCCCTGCCCTACGCCGATCTGATCTTCACCTCACTCACCAAGAGCTTCGCCGGCCGCGGGGATGTGATGGCGGGCAGTGTGCTGGTGAGCCCGCAGTCGCCCTGGGCGGCCTCCCTGCTGGCGGCGGTTCCAGCCATTGCCCCGCTCAGCGATGCCGATGCCATCGCCCTGGAGAACGGCAGCCGAGATGTGCTGCAGCGGGTGCCGCAACTCGATGCGAACGCCCTGCTTCTGGCGGAACGGCTCGAGACCCATCCAGCCGTGCAGCGGGTGATGCATCCGAAAAGCTGCCCCAACTTCCGCGCCTTGATGCGCAGCGGAGCTGGCCACGGCTGCCTGCTCTCCTTTGAACTGAAGGCGGGCCAAGAGCACTCCAAACGGGTTTACGACGCGCTTCGCGTCAGCAAAGGGCCGAGCCTTGGCACCAATTTCAGCCTGGTTTGTCCCTACACACAGCTGGCCCACTACGACGAACTGAACTGGGCGGAGCAGTGCGGCGTGCCGGCTCATCTGCTGCGCGTGTCGGTGGGTCTGGAAGACCCCGACGCGCTGTGGATGCGGTTTGAGCAAGCATTTGCTGACTGAGAGTCCGGTGAGACTCTGAAAAAGCCCTTAACAACCGGGTGAGGAGAGGCTTTTGATCATTAGTTTGTTTTCTTCGGGCCCCTCTACATCAGCTCCATGTCCCGCATTTACGACGACAACAGTCAGGCCATCGGCAATACCCCGCTGGTCAAGCTGAACAACGTCACCAAAAACTGCAAGGCCACCGTGCTGGCCAAGGTTGAGGGGCGCAACCCCGCCTACAGCGTCAAGTGCCGGATCGGCGCCAACATGATCTGGGACGCTGAAAAAAGCGGAAAGCTCACCAAGGGCAAGGTGATTGTTGAGCCCACCTCAGGCAACACCGGCATCGCTCTGGCCTTCACCGCTGCCGCTCGCGGTTACAAGCTGATCCTCACGATGCCCGAGTCGATGTCGATCGAACGGCGTCGGGTCATGGCCGTGCTGGGGGCTGAGCTGATCCTCACCGAAGCTGCCAAAGGCATGCCTGGTGCCATCGCCAAGGCAAAGGAAATCGCTGAGAGCGATCCGGCCAAATACTTCATGCCCGGCCAGTTCGACAATCCCGCCAATCCCGAGATCCACTTCAAGACCACCGGCCCTGAAATCTGGAACGACTGCGATGGCGCCATTGACGTGCTCGTTGCTGGCGTCGGCACCGGCGGCACGATCACCGGCGTCTCCCGCTATATCAAAAATGAAGCGGGTAAGGCGATCGAATCCGTGGCCG
Source organism: Synechococcus sp. MU1651 (assembly GCF_023630635.1). NCBI lineage: Bacteria > Bacillati > Cyanobacteriota > Cyanophyceae > Synechococcales > Synechococcaceae > Synechococcus > Synechococcus sp. MU1651. The sequence continues at coordinate 33,580 of NZ_JAKUHJ010000016.1, read as the reverse complement.
TTGAACCGACCAACAGCCCGGTGATCACCCAGACCATGAATGGTGAGGCCGTCAAGCCAGGTCCCCACAAGATTCAGGGCATCGGTGCCGGCTTCATCCCGAAAAACCTCGACCTCTCCGTGGTCGACAAGGTGGAGCAGGTGACCAACGAGGAGTCCGTGGCCATGGCCCTGCGCCTGGCCCAGGAGGAAGGCCTGCTGGTGGGCATCTCCTGCGGTGCCGCAGCTGCCGCCGCCATTCGTCTGGCGGAGAAAGATGAGTACGCCGGCAAAACCATCGTGGTGGTGCTGCCCGACCTGGCTGAGCGTTACCTCTCCTCGGTGATGTTCGCTGAGGTGCCGACCGGCATCATCGAGCAACCCGTCACAGCCTGATTATTTCCAGCTGTCAGGTCTTGAGCCCCGTCGTTGACGGGGCTTTTTTTATGGCCTCACTGTGAACCGTTCAAGCCTCAGCGTGACGGTGGGCGGGCCTGGGGCTGCACCGCCGCTGCATCAATCCACATGGCATCGCCATAGGAGAAGAAGCGGTAGCTCCTCTCAATCGCTTCGGCGTAGAGCTTCAACAGGGTTTCCCGGCCGATCAGGGCACTCACCAACAGCAGCAGAGAGCTTTTGGGCAGATGGAAGTTCGTGAGCAGGGCTTGAATCACCTTGAACTGATAGCCCGGCTGAATCACCAGATCCACCGGCCCCGTGTAGGGCTTGAGAACACCGCCATGGGCTTGAGCGGCCCCCTCCAGGGCACGAACACTCGTGGTGCCCACCGCAATCACCCGGCCTCGACAAGCCTGCACCGCCTCCACCACAGCAGGGCTGACATCCACCCATTCACTGTGCAACTCCAAGGCGGTGAGGTCTTCCGTTTCAACGGGGCGAAAGGTGCCGAGGCCCACATGCAGGGTGATCCGGGCCAGATCCACCCCTTTCTGCTGCAAGCCCGCCAGCAGTTCATCACTGAAGTGCAACCCCGCCGTCGGGGCAGCCACCGCACCGGGGCGATCGGCGTAACGGGTCTGATAGCGCTGGCTGTCGCTGGGGTCGTGCCGTTCGATGTAGGGCGGTAGAGGCACCTCGCCCACATCATTGAGCAAACCCTCAATGGTTTCGGCGTCCCTGCAATCACTGGGGAACTGCACCACCCGTCCACCACTGGCGGGGTCTTCCGCAAGCACCGTGAGGCTGATCGAGGTGCCATCAATCGTGAGGCTGTCGCCGGGCCGCATGCGCTTGGCAGGACGTGCCAGACACAGCCAGCGGCCCTCCCCCCGCGGCTCCAGCACGAGCAATTCGGACAGTCCGCCCCCGGAACGCCGCACCGCCAGGCGGGCCTTCAGCACCCGGGTGTCGTTCACCACCAGCAGATCACCAGGCTGCAGCTGCTCGAGCAGATCCCACACCTGGCCGTGAGCAGCATCCGTTGATGGCTCCCCCTGGGAGGGAACCATCAACAAGCGAGCGCTGTGGCGGGGCTCGACCGGTGCCTGAGCGATGCGCTCAGGCGGCAGCGGGTAGTCGTAGCTGCTGAGTTGCAGGTCCCTGGGGTCAGGCACGCGGGCGACCGATCAGAGCGCCAGGCTTTCTGGACGGTTCTCGATCAGATCGGCGAGATCCTTCAGGAATGCGGCACCGTCGGCGCCGTAAATCACGCGGTGATCCGCCGTCAGGTTCACCTGCATCTGACGCTTGACGGCGATGGAGCCGTCCTTGTTTGCCACCACCGTGGGGCGTGATGCAGCGACGGCGAGAATGGCCCCGGTGCCTGGGGGAAGGATCGCGTCGAAGCGATCAACACCGAACATGCCGAGGTTGGAAAGGGTGAAGGTGCCCGTGGAATACTCCTCCGGCTGCAGCTGCTTGCTGCGGGAGCGCTTGACCAGATCACCCCACTGACGCGACATCTCATAAAGATCGGTGCGATCGGCATTGCGCAGCACCGGCGTGATCAAGCCACCGTCTTCCATCGCCACGGCGACAGCCACGTTCACGTCGGCTGGATAGGCCATGCCGGCAGCGGTGGTGGCGGCATTCACCTGGGGGTGACGCGCCAGAGTGACGGCCACAGCCTTGGCCAGCAGCGCCGTCATCGTGACGCCCTTGGGCTTCACCTGTTTGTAGAAGGCATCCAGCTTGTCGGTGGTGATGGTGTAACCAACGCGGAAGCAGGGAACCGCAAGGCTCGCCTCCATGTTTTTGTTCACCGCACCCTGGAGGGTGTTGAAGGCCACGGTCTCGCCGGGCCGACCAAAGCTATTGCCCGCCGGAGCCGACGGGGCCACTGCTGCTGCTGCGCCAGCCGAGGAAGCAGCGGGGGCCGTTCCTTCCGCCACCCGGGGCACGGAGATGGGCTGACCGGAGGCTTGCTCCACGTCTTCCGCCTGAATCCGGCCGTGGGGGCCGCTGCCGCGCACGGTGGCCAGGTCCACACCCATCTGGGAGGCCAGCTTCTTGGCCCGGGGGCTGGCCACGATGCGACCGTCGTTCACCACCGGTGCCGACGGTGCAGGGGCAGCAACAGGTGCCGGGGCCGGGGCAGGAGTCGGAGCTGGGGTCTGAACCGCAGCTTGAGTGGGCGCCGGAGCCGGTGCAGGGGCGGGCGCCGCAGCAGGAGCGCTGGGGGCCTTGGCCTGCGCGTCGGCGATCTCAGCCTCTGTTTCGACAATCAGACCGATGGTTTCGCCCACCGGTGCCGTGCTGCCAGCAGGCATCAGGACCGCTGCGAGGTAGCCGTCCTGGAACGACTCAACGTCCATGTCCGCTTTGTCGGACTCAACGACAAGAACCGACTCGCCCCGAGCCACCTTGTCTCCGGGCTGTTTCAGCCACTCCACGATCTTCCCCTCCGTCATGGTGGAGCTGAGGGCAGGCATGAAGATGTCTGTGGTCGCCAAAACCGTCTCCGGGAGGGCAGATCAGGGGAGTTTACGAGTCAGCAGAGGCAAGCCGATCAGGCTTCCTCAATCGACTGCACAACGCCATCCTTCACAACGATGGCCACCTGCATCTTCTGCACCAGGTTGTCGCCGACCTTCAGCTCACAGCTGCTCTCCAGCTGACCCTGCTCAACGATCTGGTCCATCTCCAGCTCACGCACCTGGGCCTGCTGCTGAAGCAGGTTGCGCTTCTGCTCCTCCAGCTCGGCGCGCTTGGCCGCCACCTGCTGTTGGATCTGCGCCACCTGATCCTGCACGCGGGGATCAAGGGGGTTGGCGCTCTGACGACGCACCTGGTCCACCACGTCCTGGCCTTCCTGTTCCAGCTGAGCCAGCTGTTGGTCAGCGGTGGTAATGCCATTGCTGAGCTCGCGCTCTGCTTCTTCTTTCCAGGTGGGCGTCACGACGGCGCGGACGGTGATCGGACGCTTAATCGTCAGGGAGGTGCCGTCGGACATGGGTTCTTGGGAGACGGCCAAAGCGTGTCAGCCCTTTCACGTGGGGTCAATCACCGGACAACCGACCACCCCCCAGGCCTCGTCAGGCGCGATCAACGTCCGTAGAGGCCATCGATCAACTGCCGATCGCGGCTGGTAATGCGATCACGGCGCTGCTTCAGGGTCTGGGTCAGCAGTCCGTTCTCAATGCTGAAGGGATCCACGAGCACCACCCCGGCCAGCCGTTCATCACCGCGGGAGCCCGGCCGCTGCTTGAGCAAGCGGTTGCATTCGCGCATCAACAAACGGAGTAAAGCCGGATCACCGGGTTGGCCGCCCAGATCCTGCGCCACACTCACGCCGGCTTCAGCCGCCCAGGCCACGATCGCCTCAGCACGGGGAACGATCAGGCCACCGAGCTGGCGTTCGTCCTGACCCACCAGCATCACCTGCTCGATCAGGGGGCTGGCCACCAGGGCCTCTTCCAGGGGGCCGGGCTCGATGTTCTCGCCACTGCTCAACACAATCGTGTCCTTGGCCCGGCCGGTGAGGGCCACCGAACCATCCGGCAAAAGCATGCCGAGATCGCCGGTGTCAAACCATCCCGCGGCATCGAGAACCTTGGCGCTGGCCTCGGGTTTGCCGAGGTAGCCCGCCATCACCTGGGGGCCCCGCACCATCACCCGCCCCCGTTGCCGGAAGCCCAGGGGCTGACCGTTGTCGGGATCGACAATCCGGAATTCGGTCTGGGGCATCGGCAGCCCGGAGCTGCCGCGGATGTTGCGCCAGGGCCTGCGGCAACTCACCACAGGGCTGGTTTCGGTGAGGCCATAGCCCACCAGCAGCTCAATCCCCACGGCTTCAAAAAAGGCATCGATGTGGGGCGCGATGGCACCGCCACCACTGATCGGATAGGCGAGCTGACCGCCACTGAGCTGGCGACGCAGCTTCGGCCAGATCAAGGTCGAGGCCAGGGCATGCAGGGGCCAGCGCAGGGCCGCGGAGCCGCAGGCACGCAGCCGGCCGGCCGCTGACACCGGTTCCAGCAGGAGGTTGCGCGCCGTGCGCACGGCTTTGCGCTGGGCAGCGCTGTTGGCCAACGCCGCCCGCAGCAGGCGCTGCCGGGAGGGGGGGAAGGTCTTGAGCACATCCTCAAATCCAGCCTGAACCGCCTCCCACAGCCGCGGCACGGTGGCCATCGCGATCGGCCGGACCCGCGGCAGATCCTTCTTGAGTTGCTTGATGGTTGTGTAGGTCTGCGTGCAGGCGCAGGAGAGGAAGAAGTAGCTGGCACTGCGCTCGTAGGCATGCCAGATGGGCAACACACTCAGCACCGGAGCACCGGGATCGGGATAGGCCACACAGGCCAGTGAGCTCATCTGATGCAGCAGGTTGGCGTGGGTCAACGGGACCCCTTTGGGTTGGCCGGTCGTACCCGAGGTGTACAGAACAGTGGCCACGGCGTCTCTCCCCCCCGCCGGGCCAACGGGATCAAGGCCGGCCCCTGACGCCAGAAACGCCTCCCAGCCCATGGCGCCCTCGGCAGGCTCCCCTTCCAGCTGAAGCACAAAACGCAGCTGAGCCATTTGCTCTGGGGGAAGGGCCAGACGACGCCACACATCAGCGTTCTGCACCACCAGGGCCGTCGCCCGGCAATCCGAAAGGATGTAGCGCAGCTCCTCCACCGGGGCCGAGGCACCGCGCACGGCATCAGCGGCACCGGCACGCATCAGGCCCTGATCCGCCACCAGCCAGCGGGGGCTGTTCTCAGCAAACAGAGCCACCACATCCCCATCCTTCACGCCATGGCGCCGAAAGGCGGCAGCAGCGGTGGCGATGCGCTCCGCCAGTTCGCCGAAATTGAAGCGTTCGGGATGCGCCGCATGGGGCGCATCGACGGCGGCAATCAGCCCGTGGCGGTCGGCGAGCCAGGGCCACACCGCATCGACCCTCTGCAACTTCTGAACATGGGCATGACGCTGCAAAGCGTCCGTTTCACGGGTTGTCGGGCTCCAGCTGGCCGTCATCCGAGGCAGGGGTTCAAACAGCTCAGGTCTATCTCGCTTCCTCCTCCCAGACCAGACCGAAACGATGGGCCAGGGCTTGCCGCAGCAACGGCTGCACCTCAGCCGACGTCAGCCCTGGCAACCAGTCCGCAAGCCGCCCAACCGCACGACCGGTGAGCCCACAGGGGGTGACTCGCTCAAACCCCTGCATCGAGCAATCAACGTTGAGGGCCAGGCCGTGCTGGGTGATCCAGCGGCGACAGCCCACACCGATGGCGGCGACCTTGCGGTTGTCCAACCAGAGGCCGGTCAACCCCGGCAGACGCTGACCCTCCAGGCCCAACTCCGCCAGAACATCCAGAACGACTTGTTCCAACTGACGCAGATACCAGTGCAAATCGGGCGTGCGGCGCTGAAGGTCCAACACCGGGTAGGCCACCAGTTGGCCGGGCAGGTGATGGGTCACCTCCCCGCCCCGATCAATCCGATACAGGGGTGCCGGTGGGTCAGCGGGATCGAAATGCAGGTGCTCCTCGCTGGCACCACGGCCGAGGGTGTAACAGGTCTGGTGCTGCAGGATCCAGACCGCCTCCGGAGCCGATGGATCAGCAAGAAGAGTGCTCTGCCAGCGCTGTTGCGCCGACCAGGCGGCATCGAATCGAACCGGATCACCGGGCTCGAAAAGAAATGCACGCTGGGGGTGGGCCGAATCGTGCGCTGTATCTAGCTTGCCGATAACAACCGGCACAGGAGTAAGGCATGAAGTTGCTGATCCATGGTCGCAACCTCGAGATCACGCCGGCGTTGCGGGATTACACCCAAACCAAGTTGGAGCGGGCCACATCGCACTTCGGTGATGCTGTTCGCGAGGCCGACGTCCATCTCTCCGTGGCCCGCAATCCCCGGGTGCCGCAGCAGACCGCCGAGGTGACAGTCTTTGCCAACGGCACGGTGATCCGCGCCCAGGAACGCAGTGAAAACCTGTACGCCAGCATCGATCTGGCCGCTGGGAAACTGGCCCGCCAACTGCGTCGCTGGAAGGAACGCCACAGCGATCACCACCACAGCCACGGCCACAGCGCCAGCCACACCCCCAGCACGGATGTGGTCAACGATGCATCCACCGTTGAAGCCTCCCTTCTGCAAGGGCGTGAGGCGGAACTGCCGGATCCGGGAGTGCGACGCAAATATTTCGCCATGCCGCCCATGGGCCTGGAGGAGGCACGCCGCCAACTGGATCTGATCGACCACGACTTTTATCTGTTCCGGGAGAAGGAGAGCGATCAGCTGCAGGTGATCTACCGCCGCAACCACGGTGGGTATGGGGTGATTCAGGCTCGTGACTGACCTCCCGGCCCGCCATGGCTGATCCAGCCCAAGAGCTCCCCGACCTCCCCCCCCGGCTTGATCAGGCGATCCTCGACCCCCTGCTGACCCGGGACCAGCTCCAAGCCCTCTGTGATTCCGGGATGCAGGAGGGCGTGCGGGCCATCTGCACCACACCGCGTCAGCTGCCGCTGCTGCGGGAACGCATCGGGACCACCGACGCAGGCCCCCGCCTGGTGGCGGCCATCGGCTTCCCTTTCGGTGCGATTCCAGCCGATCTCAAGCTGGCGGAAGCGGAATGGTGTGCCGCCCACGGCGCCCAGGAGCTTGATGTCGTGCCCGATTTCAGCGCCTTGGCGAACGGCGATTCAGGTGCATTTGCCGAAGAACTTGCCGCCCTCTGCGAGCTGGGGCTTCCCGTGCGGGCCGTCCTGGACATGGCCCGTCTGGAAACCGAACAACTGGAGCTGGCCGTGGAGGCCGCCATTGATGCTGGCGCTGCGGGACTGCAGACCAGCAACGGCTTTGGGCCGGCCTGCCATGCCGATCAGATCCTTGCGTTGAAACAGCTGATCCGCAAACGCTGCGCCATCAAAGCGGCCGGTGGGATCCACAGCCTCAGCCACGCAGGAGACCTGCTGTTGGCGGGGGCCGATCTGCTGGGCACCAGCAGCGCGCCGGCTCTTCTGCAGGCCCAACGCCGCCCCGCGGCCTGAATGGCAGAACGACGCCTCACCGGCCTCGCCCTCAAGGTGGGCCCCCTCGGCGAGCATGACCGCCTGCTGAGCCTGCTCAGTGATGCGGAGGGCATCGGTCGCTTCGCCGTTCCCGGAGCACGCCGACCCAAGAGCAGTCTGGCCGCCGCGGCCCCCCTCACCCTGCTGGAACTGCAGGTGGGAGGACGCAGCGGCCTGGCCCGGGTGCGACAACTGCGGGTGCTGCGCAGTTTTTCCGGCCTCGGGCAACAGCTGGAAACCCTTGCCGCGGCGCAAGCGCTGTGTGATTTATGCCTTCAACTGGCGGCCCAGGACCCCGTGGACGGGCTGCTGGACACGATGCAGCTGCACCTGGAACGCCTGGAGGAGCACCGAGCCGACCCGGAGCTGGTGCTGGCCAGCACGGTCCAGGCCTGCATCCATCTGCTCACCCTGGGCGGTTATGGACTGCCGTTGCAGACCTGCTGCCTCACGGGCGATCCCCTCGAGCCACCGCTGGGGCAGTGGGAGTGGCGCTGCAGCCTGCTGCCGCAGGACGGCTTTGCGATCGATGAGCAGCCTGGGGCGGCGATTCAACTGAATCCCTCCGAACTGGCCCTGCTCCAGCGACTCACCCGGGCCGAACTGCCCCGTCGCCGGGACGGTGCGCTGATGGGCCCTCCAGCCGTGTGGCGCCGGCTGCTGCGGGTGGTTGAGATCTGGAGCCGGACGCATCTGAACCGACCCAGCAAAGCCCTGGCCATGCTGCGAGAGACGCTCCTGGCAGGCGCGTGAGCCATCATGGCCGCGATGCATTTGCCCCTTGAGCGGACCCAGCCTCACCACCCCTGAACCCGCTCTGCCCACCGGCAGCAACCCGGAGGGAAAGCGTGGCTTGGAAGCCGTGCTGCGCCTCAAGGACTTCCGCAAACTCTGGCTGGGTCAGATCTTTTCCCAGCTGGCGGACAAGTTCTACATCGTGCTGATGGTCTTCCTGATCGATCAGCACCTGCTGCTGAAGGGGCAGGGAAGTGGGGTGCTGGCGGAGATGGCCTCGGACTACGGCCTCGACATCAGCACACGCACCCAGGTGATCACCCTGCTGGCTACAGGCATTTTTGTGGCAAACACCATCCCGGCCATGCTGCTGGGAACGGTGGCTGGCGTCTGGGCGGACCGCTGGCCCAAGCGTCGGGTGATGGTGGCCAGCAATGCCATCCGAGCCCTGTTGGTGGTGTTCGCACCGCTCTGTCTGCTGCCGGGGCCCGTCTGGCTTGGTCTGCCCTGGGGCTACTGGGGGCTGGTGGGCATGACCTTCCTGGAGTCGATCCTGACCCAGTTTTTCGCCCCCTCGGAACAGGCCACGATTCCTGTGGTGGTGCCGGGAGATCACCTGTTGGCGGCCAACTCCCTCTACCAAGCCACCAGCATGGGGGCAACGATCCTGGGCTTCGCGCTGGGGGAACCGATTCTTCGTGCCCTGCACAGCAGCCTGGCGATCATCGGCATCGATGGCGGCGAGTTTCTGCTGCTTCCGCTCTGTTACGGCCTTGCAGCCCTCAGCCTGTCGCGCCTGAAGCTGCAGGAAGCCCCCAAGCCCCCCTCCAATACATCGGTTTGGACGGAGATCGGCGAAGGATTGCAGGTGCTGCGCCGAGTGCCTTCAGTGCGTGGCGCCATGATTCATCTGGTGCTGCTCTACAGCCTGTTGGCAGCGCTTTACGTGTTGGCGCTCCAGCTGGCTGCCCTGATCGAGAACCTGGGGCCCTCAGGCTTTGGTGCCCTACTGGCCATGAGTGGACTGGGCATGGCGATCGGAGCTGTGGTGATCGCCCAGCTGGGCCATCGGTTCAGCCGCCGCCGGCTCACGGCAGCAGGCCTGGGAACCATCACCTGGACCCTGGTGCTGCTCAGCCAGCTGCGGGGATCCCTGGCCTTCACCCTGAGCCTCTGCGGAATCCTGGGCATCGGCGCAGCTCTGGTGGCGATCCCCGCGCAGACCACGATTCAGGAAGAAACCCCCGAAACCGAGCGCGGCAGGGTGTTCGGACTGCAGAACAACCTGATCAACATCGCCCTCAGCCTGCCGCTGGTGCTGGCGGGCACCCTGGTGAGCAGCATTGGTCTTCAACCGGTGCTGTGGCTGCTGGCGGGGTTGGCCCTGGTGGCGGCGTTGATCGAACGACCGTGGCAGCGCTGCTAACTTGCGTTTTCGCCTGAGGAGGCCCAACCCGCTTGGCGCAGATTGCGTGGCTCGGCAAGAAGTCTCCCTTCTGCGGGAATGTGTCCTACGGGATCAGCACCACGGATGCCCTGCGCAAACGCGGGCATCAGGTGCACTTCATCCATTTCGATAACCCGCGCAGCCCGGAGCGCGACGACACATCGCTGCTGGCCAACGACCCGGACGTCAGCCTGCCTTATCTGGTCAAATCGCAGGTCTACACGATCCCTTCACCCGGGGCGCAGCGGGAGCTGAGGGAATCCCTGGAGCGGCTGCAGCCCGATCTCGTGCACGCCAGCCTCACCCTTTCGCCTCTGGATTTCCGCCTGCCGGAGCTCTGTCAGCAGCTGGGCGTGCCCCTGGCGGCCACCTTTCATCCCCCCTTCGATGCAGGCCTGCGCAACCTGACGGCGGGCACCCAACAGCTCACGTACCAGCTGTATGCACCGGCCCTGGCCCGCTACGACCGGGTGATCGTGTTTTCACAGCTTCAGGCGGACTTTCTCGAGCGCCTGGGCGTTCCCGCCGATCGACTGACGGTGATTCCCAATGGTGTGGACACCGACCGCTGGTGCCCCACCAGCCCCGGCACCCTTTCGCTGATGCATCAGCAGGTGCGGCAACGGCTGGGCCGAGAACGGATTTTCCTCTACATGGGGCGCCTGGCAACGGAGAAGAACGTTGAAGCCCTGCTGCGGGCCTGGCGGCTGGTTTCACCGGAGGGCTGCCGGTTGGTGATCGTCGGCGACGGGCCGCTGCGTAACAGCCTGATGAACCAGTTCAACGACGATCGGATCCTCTGGTGGGGCCACGAGCCAGACCTGGACACCCGGGTTGCACTGCTCCAGTGCGCTGAGGTCTTCATCCTGCCGAGCCTTGTGGAGGGCCTGTCGCTGGCCCTGCTGGAGGCGATGGCCAGCGGAACAGCCTGCGTGGCCACCGATGCCGGTGCCGATGGCGAGGTGCTGGAGCAAGGGGCGGGAATCGTACTGAGCACCCAGGGCGTCACCACCCAGTTGCGCACGCTGCTGCCGGTGCTCAGGGACCAGCCGGTACTCACGGCGGAACTGGGCCGCAAAGCCCGCCTCCGCGCCTTGGAGCGCTACACGATTTCCAGCAACATCGATGCCCTCGAACAGCTCTATGCCGACCTAATGCCGACCAGCACGGTCGCCGCCTGAGCCAGGCCATCAGCGCCAGTCCAAGCCAGGAACCCAGCCCACAATCGCTGGGGTGACTGAGGCGTATTGGCTGTAATCCGGATGCAGCGCCCGCAACCCCTGCTCCTCGAAGCGGGCTTTACCCCGCAGCACAGCCGCCAGGCTGACCAACAAAAACAGATGCAGCGGGCTGCCTGTGGCCAGCACCACTCCTGCGGAACACAGCAACACCGCCCGGTACAAGGGATGCCGACAGATGGCGTAGGAACCTGTGGCGATCAACTGATTCGCCGGCTTGGGCGCTGGCAGCGGCGAAAGGCTGGCCCCGAGACAGCGAAACGCCTCAAGGGCCCGAAACAGACCAAAAGCCAACAGCAGCAGGCCCAGCCCGAACAGGGGTTTGGGCCAAATCGCCACACCGAAGCTGGCGGGAGCTGGCCAGACCGGCAGCAGATGGGCCGTGATCAGCAGCAGCTGGGCCAGCAGCCACCACTCACCCCGGCGGTTGTCCAACCAGCCGCCCCAACTGAAGCCCCAATCGGAGAACATTCACTCGCTCACCACCAATGTTCGGACGTTACGGCGCTGCACCAAACCCGCCAGGGTCTGCATGTCGTCCCAGCGAATCAAGCCCACACAGCCGAGCGTGCCGCTGTTGGCGTTGCGGTTGGCACTGGGGTCGAGATGAATGCCCAGATGGCCTCGCCCCGTGGGGAACTGCGGTTCAATCCCAATCCAGATCGGCCCGAGCTCGCGTGGATCAGCGGGACCCAGGGGCTCCACCGGCCCAAGGACGTAGCGACCGGTGGGGAGCGGCGCGCGGGTGCCGGAGCGATGGCGATCGGCGTTCTGAAGGTGGGCCCGACCGCTGACGGCATCGAAGTGCTGCACGGGCTGACCTGGGGTTTCCAAACGCAGACTCCAGATGGGATCGCCCGTGCGCGGGAGCGATCGCGTGGTGCGGTTCAGCACCAAGACCGACTCGTTGGCGGAGGTGGTGATGGATGGCGACGTGGTGGGGAGCCTGGAGGCAGAGGCCAGATCCATCTCAGCGGCAGAACAGGGCACGACCAACAGCGCCAGCAGCTTCAACGCGAGACACGACCGAACGACCACAGGAGCCATGCAAACAGGCCGGAACCCTATGGGCGGTTTTTATTCGCTGAGGAAATAAAAGCCAGCGCTCTCACTTTCCCCTTCTGAGACCCAGCTCGAGAAAAGATTCAGAGCTCGTTTTCAGCCAGCCGCAGCGCTTCAGCCTCCTTGGTTGGATCCAAGGCGCAGCTGTCATCCAGCAGGCGCTGCAGGCGTGGGCTGACGGCGACCACCAGGGGATTGGTCAGCACGCGCCGGCTGATGCCCAACTCCTCGAGCGAAATCGCCAGGGCTTGGCTGGCCTGGCGGCGCGGCAGACGCCCCTTCTCCACCTGACAGTCGCTGCTGGCCTTGGCCATGGCGGCATAGCCGCGAATGCGGCGGGCTAGCACCACCACGGCAACCCGGCGCTGAACCTCGGGTGCCAAAGGAGCATCCTCGGCAGCAACAGGGATGGGTGTTGCCATGGGCAGACCCAGCAACAGCGCAGCAAGGAAGCGGTGGAGACGCATCAACGTGCCTGGAACGCCCCCTCAGTCAAGCCTGGGAAATCGCTGGGCGATGCTGCTGCCGGTGTACTGCGCCACCCATCCCTCGGGGTTGTTGAACCAACGCACAGCACAGAACTGAGGCTGAGAGCCCATGTCAAACCAATGACGGGTCCCGGCAGGGACCCGCATCAGGTCGCCCCGTTCGCACAGCACGCTGAGCACCTCGGAACCGATGTGCAGCACAAACAAGCCGCACCCTTCCACAAAAAAGCGGACTTCGTCTTCGGCATGGGTGTGCTCCTCAAGGAACTTGCGGCGCAGGGGCTCGCGATCGGGGTGATCCGGCGTCATCCGAATCGCGTCGACCGTGGCGTAACCACCATCGCGTTGAACCCGGGCAATCGCATCGGCATAGGCCTGGAGGATAGTGGCCTGGTCGGCCCCCTCCGGCAGACCCTGCTCCGCCGGCCATTGCTCAAAGCCGATGCCCCGGCGACTGAGCTCCGACTGAATCACGGCCGGATCGTTGCTCTCCAGCGCAGGCATGAGCCCATTCGCAGCATGGGCTGAGCTTTCGTCTGGAAAGATGCTGAGACGACTCATCGTCTGGACCCCGGGCGCATCGACTGCTGACCATCATCGATCCCGCCACGACTGGGGGTCTCACACTGGTGGGGGTCGGCCCCGGCGATCCTTCCCTGCTCACCCTGGCCGCCGTTGAAGCCATCCGCCAAGCGGAGGTGGTGGCCTACCCGGTCGGACGACCGGGGGCCGACAGCATGGCCGCCAAAATCGCCGCGGCCTGGATCCGCAGCGACCATCAGCATCTGCCCTTGTTGTTCCCGATGGTGGAAGCCGCCGAACCGCGTCGCACCGCCTGGGGAGCGGCGGCGCAGGAGCTGCAGCAAGCCATCCGTTCCGGCCAGCAGGTGGCACTGCTGTGTGAGGGAGATGCGTCGCTGTTTGCGAGTTGCAGCTACGTGCTGCTGGCCTTGCGTCAGGCCTGGCCCAACTGTCCCATCAGCGTGATTCCCGGCATCACCTCCTGCTCGGCAGCCGCGGCTGCGGGCCTCTGGCCCCTCGCTCTGCAGCAGGACCAACTGCTGTTGCGCCCTTGCCCCGACACACCCGAGGAGCTGGAGCGGGTGCTGGATACCGCCGCGGCAACGGGGCAAGTTCTGGCCCTGCTGAAGCTGGGTCGGCGCTGGAGTTGGGTGCAACCCCTGCTGAAGCAGCGAGGCCTGCTGCAACAAGCACTGTTTGCCGAGCGGGTCGGCTGGCCCGACCAGCAGATCTGTTGCGCGGATGCCGTTGCGGCCGAACCTCGCCCCTACTTCTCGCTGCTGCTGATCCGGCAGGGTTGGCCGGAGGTGCTGCCCTAGGCCAGCTCTCGGCTGCGTTCCGCAGCAGCGACCACCGCTTCGATCAAGGCGGAGCGAAGGCCGATGCGTTCGAGCGCGCGAACGCCGGCGATGGTGGTGCCCCCCGGAGAGGTGACCATGTCCTTTAGCTGGGCAGGGTGCAGATTGCGACGGTCCAGCAGCTCAGCCGTTCCAGCCAGGGTGCGGTGGCTCAGCCGCAGGGCCAGGTCCCTGGGAAGACCGGCAGCAACAGCCCCATCAGCCATGGCTTCCGCCACCAGGGCCACAAAGGCAGGGCCCGACGAGGTGAGGGCAAGGAACGCATCGAGCTTGGCTTCCGCCAACTCCAGAACTTCGCCCACATCGGCGAACAGCTGCCGCACCTGATCCCGTTGCCCTTGGTCGATCCCCTCCCCCCAGGCCAGAGCTGTCAAACCAGCTCCCACCAGCGCAGGGGTGTTGGGCACCGCCCGCACACAGCGATGACCGGGAAACAAATGCTGCAACCGCGCCAGAGACACCCCCGCCAATACAGAAATCAGCAGCGGTTGACCCACAACAGGTCCTGAAGCTGCTGCAACGGCATCGAGTTGCTGCGGCTTCACCGCAAGAAGCTGGATCGGAGCCGTCCAGACCTGCTGAGCGGAAGGGTCATCAGCGGCAACCAAACCGATGCCAGCCGGAAGGCCCCCACGTCGTTGCTCAAGGGAACCAGATCCTCCGACCACCGCCAACAGCTGGTCGGCCGGAATCCGTCCACGCTCCAGGAGAGGAACCACAAGGGCCTGAGCCATGCGACCCAGGCCGATCACACCGAAAGCGGGCTGCACTGCGGGCTTCAGAGAGCGGCTGCCCCCCAGGCGGGCGAAGGTGCGCTGGCGGATTCGTCGACATCCGCCACATCGGCCTCACGGCTCACCACCGTTGGAGCCGAGGCTTCGTCTTGACCGGTGTTGGTCACGGTGACGCAGCTGGGGGCGAACAGGAAGATGCTCTCGCCGACGCGCTCCTGGTGTCCATCGATCGCGAAGGTGCCACCAGCAACGAAATCAACAGCACGCTGGGCCTGGTCGGGCTCCATCATCGTGAGGTTGAGGATCACCGTCTTGCGCTCCCGCAGCGCCTGAATAGCCCGAGGCATTTCATCGAAGCTGCGGGGTTCCATCACATTCACCTCGGACACAGCATTGCTGATGCCGGGCATGCCGATCACGTTGGATCCAGGCAGATCACCACCCAGGTCAAACGGGTTGGAGTCTCCAATGGTGGCCAGTGCACCACCGTCAGCCTGCAGGGCGCGCTGGTCCTGGTCATCTTGCTCGTCGTCGTAGGCGAAATCATCCAATTCGCCATCGAGATAGTCATCGCCAGCGACGACGGCACGGAGACGGGAGATCAGCGACACCTTGGGATTCCTCTCGGTCTGAATGTGGTTCGAAAACCATGTCCCTGGATACCGTTTTCGCTGCGGCGGGGCAAGTCAATTCGCAGCGTCTGTTGACACCAATCTCGGACCGAACAGGGCCGAACCGATCCTGAGCCAGGTGCTGCCCGCTTCAGCAGCCTCTTTCCAGTCCGTGCTCATCCCCATCGAGCACTCCGCCAAGGCCAGCCGATCCGCCAGGGCACGGCAGTCGGAAAACAACGCCTTGCGCTGATCTGCAGCCATCTCGAGAGGCGCCATGGTCATCAGACCCGAGATCCGCAACCCCGGCAGAGCCTGCAGATCAGACCAAATGGCACCGAGTTCATCGGCCGACAAGCCCCCTTTGCTGGGATCGGGCCGCAGTTTCACCTGCAGCAGCACTTCAGGCTGACGGCCCTCCTCAATGGCGATGCGCGACACCCGTTCGGCCAGCGCCAAAGAATCCACCGAGTGAATGACGTCGAAGGCCTTCACCACCGGCCGCACCTTGTTGCTTTGCAGGCGACCAATGAAATGCCAGCGCAAGTTCAGATCGATCAGCTCCTCCTGCTTCGGCAGAGCCTCCTGAACACGGCTTTCCCCAAAATCACACTGACCAAGCTCCGCCACGCAACGCACGGACGCGGCTGGATGCCCTTTGCTGACGGCCAGAAGCCTGGATGAAGTGGGGCGGGCTGCCTGGAGCACCTGCCAACGCGCCGCGAAGGAATCGGTCAAGGGTTCAGATGAACGTTTGATCGAACAGCTGACTCCAGGACTCGAGGTCGTCCGATCCATCACGACGGCAACGGCCCAAATGCACCTCAGCGTGGTGACGCGCATCCCCGTAGGGAATCACTTCGAACTGGGCGCCACGGGGCTGCAGGGTGACCAGGAAGAACATGCGCTGGGCATACAACGTGGCGTAGACGTCACGGCCCTCACCTGCCGGAGCCACCCGATAGAGCATCCCGAAGGTGGGGTGATTCAGATATCGCTCGGACGCCATGCCGTGATAGGAGCTCATAGAGCACCGTACTGACCACGGAGCCCAATCACCAAGACAAGAACGACCGTCGCCAGGCCATTCAGCAGGGGAGCAGCCCGATCAGGCGGCATGCGGAAGTACGACGGACCGAGAATTCGCCCCCCACGGGCGACCAGGGCATCGGCCCCCTGCTCAGCCCTGAGAAGGATGTTGGCCAGCAGCCGCTCTCCGACGGCCAGCACCAGGCCGAAACCGGCCTTGAAGCCCAGCTGGCGCAGGTTGACGGCACGGCTGGCGAGAGAGCGCAGCAGATTTTGGAGCTCCTCCTGCACCAGAGGCAGAAAGCGAAGTGCCAGCAGCAATTGAAACCCCAGCCGCTCCACAGGACATCCAAGCCACTTCAATGGAGCCAGGCACCAGCTGAGGGCCCAGACCAGATCCTCAGGCGGGGTCGTGATCAGCATCAGGTTGACGCTGTGAATCACGGTGAAGATCAAGGTGGACGTTCGCAGCCCCAGCAGCGCCGAGGCCCGATCCACCACCAGCGGCCCCAGCTGGAGACCGCCCAACTGCAGGGGGCCGAGGCGCAAAAGATCCCAGGAGGGGCCTTCCGTCTCGAGCCCCGGAAGCTCGGCCGGATTGCGCAGCGGGAAGGCCGCAGGGGGATCCACTGCCGGCAAGAACATCGACAGGAGGCCCACCACAACGGCCAAGGCCGTCAGCAGCAGAACAGACCTCCACCACAGCGAGCGACCCAGTCCACTGCCGAAGGTGATCAGCACCAGAGCCACCACCAGGCCAACGCGCCAGAGGGGCCCCGCCAGAAAAGGCGTGAGCAGGAAAACAAGGGACCAGGCCAGCTTCAGCCGAGGGTCCAAGCGCCGGAGCCAACCCGTGGACCCATCGACGTATTGACCCATGGGGACCTGGCGCAACCAGTCCATGGCTCAGCCTTTACGACTCTGCTGACGGGCCAGGTCGCGTTCGGCATCACGCTGTTGCTTGCCGCGCCAGAACAGACGCAGCGGGCTGCCATCGAAACCGAGGCCCTCACGGATCTGACGCTCCACATAGCGCCGGTAGGTCTCTCCGAACAACTTGGGGTCGTTGACGAACAGGGTGAAGCTGGGTGGCCGGCTGGCCACCTGGGTGCCGTAATACAGCTTTCCTTGGCGTCCACCGCGGGTGGTGGGGGGACTGCGCCAGCTCAGTGCTTCCTTGAGCACCTCGTTCACAACGGAGGTACTGACGCGGCGACGGTGCTGCTCAACCGCCAGGGCGGCCAAGGCAAAGATGCTCTCCACACGCTGGCCGGTGAGCGCAGAGGTGAACAGCATCGGAGCCCAATCGAGGAAATAGAGCTTGGAGCGCAGCTCCTTTTCCATCGCCGTCATGGTGTGGCTGTCTTTTTCCACCGCGTCCCACTTGTTGACGACCACCACGCAGGCACGGCCGTCCTCTTCAATGCGACCCGCCAGGCGCTGATCCTGCTCGGTCACCCCATCGAGGGCATCGATCACCAGAACACACACATCACTGCGTTCAATGGCCTTGAAACTCCTGTTGATGCCGAAGAATTCCGGGCCGTAGTTGACGCTGCGCCGCCGGCGGATGCCCGCCGTGTCCACCAGGCGCCAGGGACGATTCTCACGAATGATGCTGGTGTCAATCGTGTCGCGGGTGGTGCCGCGGATCGGGCTGACAATCGCCCGCTGCTCTCCGCAGATGGCATTCAGCAGACTGGATTTCCCGACATTCGGCCGTCCGATGATGGCCATCTGAATCGGCTCCTCCTCGTCACCCTCCTGATCCTTCGGGGGGAAAAAGGTGAGCACCTGATCCAGCAGTTCTCCGGTGCCGGCGCCGTGGATGGCCGAGATCGGATGGGGTTCACCCAGGCCAAGGCCCCAGAATTCTCCGGCCATCGCCAGGCCCTGTTCCGGCGATTCGCACTTGTTCACCGCCAACAGCGTGGGACAGCGGTGACTGCGTAGAAATTCCGCGATGGACTCGTCAGCGGCCGTAAGCCCCTGCTGACCGTCCACGATCACCAGAGCCACACTGGCTTCCTCAAGCGCCAGAGCCGCCTGCTCCCGGATCTCCGGCAGGAACTCGCTGTCGTCGTCGAACACCAGTCCACCGGTGTCGACGACCTTGAACTCCCGATCGCCCCAGTAGCCGTCCTGGTAGGTGCGATCACGCGTCACGCCAGGCTGATCGTGAACGATGGCTTCCCGGCTGCGGCACAGCCGATTCACCAAGGTCGACTTACCGACATTGGGGCGTCCGATAATTGCGACGACAGGACGCGCCAAGAGTCTGCTCAGGCCAATCTTTCACCCTACAGAGACGCCATAAAGCCCCTGGAGAGCCGATTCTTTCGGAGCGAGACTAATAAGTCTCAACTAAGACGGCTAGGGCAAGTTCAGTTGTTCCCTCGCCATGCTCGAGCTCGTCGCCAGCCTTGTGGTCGACCTCTCCGACCAACGCCTGACCGTCTACAACAGCGATCAGGAGGTGGTTCGCGTGATTCCGGTCAGCACCGGCAAAGCCTCAACGCCAACCCCGATCTTCAACAGCAAGGTTTTTACGAAGTACCGATCCACCACGATGTATGGAAGCAACTACACCGTTCCCGGGGTGCCGTTCACGATGTGTGTGAGCGCGAACGAGGCCATCTGCCTCCACGCCGCCCCCTGGCAGGAGAACGCCGGGAAACTCTTCGGCGTGCCCCGCAGCCATGGCTGTGTGCGCATGCCGCTGAACCACGCCCGTTGGCTGTTCCACAACACCCCGAAAGGCACACCCATCACGATTCAGGCCTGAGTTAGGCCACCGGATCACTTCACCGGCAGATCGCCGGGGTGCCCCTGCACCGGATCGGCAGGAGGGGGAAGCTCAGGGCCCAGGGGCCCCTGCTCCGGCAGGGGCTCGCTCCGCTGGGCCAGCCAGGCCAACAGCCAGTTCACGGCGGTGGCCCGTCGGGTTCGGCGGGGGTACAACTCACCGATGCGGTACCCCGCGAAATTGAGCTGTTGTTTGAGCAGCTGTTTGTGTTCCTTGGGAACCGAGCGGGTCAAACGAACCGACGCCGGACGCTCCGCGATCAGCTCGGGAGCCTCAGGGAAGGCATCGGCCCATTCGGAGGGTGTGTCGGGACCGGCGCACCACTGCGGCTCAGCAGGCTGATAGCCCAGACGTTCCCAAATCCTTTCGCAGACAAAGCGATCGCTGCAGCGGTCCTCGAGGATCTGCACCAGCAACGAACGACTGAGCGGCCAGGGCATGTCGGTTGCGTTGTGCAGCATGGACCCATGATTGCTTCCTCCCCTCTGCAGCTTCCCGGCAATGGAACCGCGCGTCAGCTGCGCTGCCGCGTGCTGCAGTCACCGCTGGCAGGGGTGAGCGATCGGATCTTTCGCGGTCTGGTGCGGCGCTGGGCGACCGACGCGCTGCTGTTCACCGAAATGGTGAATGCCACCAGCCTCGAGATGGGGCATGGGCTCTGCAAGGTGGAGTCGCTCGCCGAGGAATCCGGGCCCATCGGCGTGCAACTGTTCGACCATCGCCCCCAGGCCATGGCTGATGCAGCACGACGGGCCGAAGCCAGTGGGGCCTTCCTGATCGACATCAACATGGGCTGCCCTGTGCGCAAGATCGCCCGCAAAGGGGGTGGTTCCGGCTTGATCCGTGATCCAGAGCTCGCCATCAAGATCGTGGAAGCGGTGGCAGAGGCCGTGGCGGTGCCCGTCACGGTGAAGACACGCCTGGGTTGGTGTGGCAATGATGCCGATCCCGTGCATTGGTGCCAACAGCTGGAACAAGCCGGTGCACAACTGCTCACACTGCATGGACGCACCCGCGAACAGGGCTTCAAGGGCGCTGCGGACTGGAGCGCGATTACCCAGGTAAGAGAAGCCCTCACAATCCCCCTGATCGCGAATGGCGACATCAACAGCCCCGACGATGCCCTGCGCTGCCTGAAGCAAAC
Source organism: Synechococcus sp. MU1651 (assembly GCF_023630635.1). Lineage (NCBI taxonomy): Bacteria > Bacillati > Cyanobacteriota > Cyanophyceae > Synechococcales > Synechococcaceae > Synechococcus > Synechococcus sp. MU1651. The sequence continues at coordinate 13,469 of NZ_JAKUHJ010000016.1, read as the reverse complement.
CGGCGCAGCGGGAGTGATGGTGGGCCGAGGCACGATGGGAGCCCCATGGCTGGTGGGACAGATCGACGCCGCCCTGGCCGGTCTTCCGATCCCCGCCACACCCAACCCGTCAGCACGGCTTGCACTGGCCCGCGATCAACTGGAAGGTCTGGTGGAGGATCGCGGCGACCATGGTCTGCTGATCGCTCGCAAACACATGGGCTGGACCTGCACGGGCTTCCCCGGTGCCTCACGACTCCGTCATGACTTGATGCGAGCCCCCACGCCCGCCCAGGCCAGGGAGCTGCTGACGCAGCAGATCGACGCCCTTGCCGCGTCCGCCGCATGACACCGGCAGACAACCCCACAGAGGAGGAATGTGTTGCAACGGCTTTGCCATCGGCTCAAATGGAGTGATTGCAAGGGTTCTCGTGCTGAAATAGCGCCGATCTCGCGCCGGTCATCCAGCCGATGAGCACCGCATCCAAACGACGGGGAATCATCCTGGCCGGCGGAAGTGGAACGCGGCTGCATCCGATCACCCAGGCCGTCAGCAAACAGCTGCTGCCGGTTTACGACAAGCCGATGATTTATTACCCGCTCAGCACCCTGATGCTGGCCGGGATCCGCGAGGTGCTGATCATCACCACCCCCCACGACCAGGAGGCATTCCGGCGCTTGCTCGGCGATGGCCACCGCTGGGGGATGTCAATTGAGTACGCCGTGCAACCGAACCCAGACGGTTTGGCCCAGGCATTTTTGATTGGTGCGGACTTCCTCGAAGATCGCCCGGTTGCCCTTGTTCTAGGGGACAACCTCTTCCATGGGCACGACCTGGTGCCGCAATTGGTGAACAGCAACAAGCAAGCCCAAGGGGCAACGGTGTTTGCTTACCCCGTCCGTGATCCTGAGCGGTACGGCGTCGCCGAATTCGATACCCATGGCCGCGTGCTGAGCCTGGAGGAGAAACCCAAACAACCCAAGAGCCGCTACGCCGTAACGGGGTTGTACTTCTACGACGACAGTGTTGTGGAGCGCGCCCGCCAGGTGAAGCCTTCAGCGCGTGGCGAGCTGGAGATCACCGATCTCAACAAGATGTACCTGGATGAGGGGCTCTTGCGGGTGGAGCTGATGGGCCGTGGCATGGCTTGGCTCGACACCGGCACCTGCGACTCCCTCAACGATGCTGGCGGTTACATCCGCACCCTCGAACATCGTCAGGGGCTGAAGGTGGGCTGCCCCGAGGAGGTGGCCTGGCGCCAGGGTTGGATTACAGCAGAACAGCTAAATCAGCTGGCGCAGCCTTTGAAGAAGAGTGGCTATGGCTCCTATCTCCTCGAGATGCTGGAGGAAAGCGTGAGCGATCACGCGGCTCTGCAAACCAGCCTGGACGCAAGCCATGCACTTTGAAGAACTTCAGAGCTCCAAGGGCCAGGCCCTGAAAGGGCCACTGCTGATGACGCCTCAATGCTTCGGCGATGACCGTGGCTGGTTTTACGAAAGCTGGAACCGACGCTCCTTCGACGAGGCTGTTTGCGAAACAGTGGTCTTCTCGCAAGACAACCACTCCCGCTCGATCAAGGGAGTTCTTCGAGGACTTCATTACCAGCTTGCACCGGAACCTCAAGCCAAGGTTGTACGAGCCACAGTCGGAACCATCTACGACGTCGCCGTCGACATCCGACGCAACTCACCCACCTACGGAGCCTGGGTCGGCGCCGAACTGAGTGCCGAGAACAAACGCCAGCTTTGGATTCCCGAGGGTTTCGCCCACGGCTTTCTCACCCTCAGCGATGTTGCTGAGGTGCAATACAAGGCGCGAGGGTTCTGGAACAAATCCTGTGAACGGGCCATCGTCTGGAATGATCCAGATCTGGCCATTGCCTGGCCGATCGATCGGCTGCAGGGCGCCGCGGTGAGCCTCTCGGGCAAAGATGCCGAAGCAGCAGGGTTCAAAGCCGCTGAGCTGGCCGGAGACGTTTTCCCATGAAGGTGCTGCTCACCGGGGCTGGCGGTCAGCTGGGCCAGGCTCTGATCGCTTCTGCCCCTGCGGGAATCGAGCTGGTGACCACCAGCCGTCAGCAGCTCGACCTGGCGAACCCTGAAGCCTGCCGCGGCGCCGTGCAACAGCACCAACCCGACTGGGTGCTCAACGCCGGTGCTTACACAGCGGTGGACAAGGCCGAGTCGGAGCCCGAACTGGCCCACGCCGTGAATGCCGGGGCACCGGAGGCCTTCGCCCGCGCTCTTGATCAACAAGGGGGACGCCTGCTCCAGATCAGCACCGACTTCGTCTTCAACGGAAGCCAGGGAACGCCCTATCAGCCCGAGCAGGCCCACAACCCTCTGGGTGTTTACGGCGCTAGCAAAGCTGCTGGAGAAGCCGCGGTCCAATCGATTTTTGGAGCAGGAGGAAGGGGCCTAATCCTGCGCACCAGCTGGGTGATCGGGCCCATGGGCAAGAACTTTGCGCTCACCATGCTCCGCCTCCACTGCGAACGGGATCAACTGGGTGTTGTGGCGGACCAAGTGGGCTGTCCCACCAGCACCCTCAACCTCGCTCAAGCCTGCTGGCAAACCCTGCAGATTGCTGGTGACCGCGACGTGCCGGCGGTGATGCACTGGAGTGATGCCGGCGCCGCCAGCTGGTACGACGTGGCGGTGGCCGTTGGCCAAATCGGGGCTGATTTGGGGCTCATCGCCACGCCCGCCGAGGTTCAACCGATCACCACAGCGGACTACCCCACCCCAGCGGAGCGTCCGTCTTATTCCCTCCTGGACTGCACCGCCACCCGAGCAGCCCTGGACCTCAAGGGCGAGCACTGGCAGCAAGCCCTCAAGACCGTGCTGAAGCAAGCCAAAACGCCATGAGGGGCGACTGAGTTCAACGCCCCAACCCCAAACAACGCCCCAACCCACGCTCTCACCAATGGTTTCGTCCATGCCTTCCGCCTCCGACCTGCTGGGAGATCGCCGCAGCGTTCTGGTCACCGGAGGTGCCGGCTTCATTGGCGGCGCCGTCGTGCGCAGGCTGTTGCGGGAGACAACAGTCACCGTCTTCAATCTCGACAAGATGGGCTATGCCAGCGACCTGTCCTCGATTGAGGAGGTGCTGAGCGAGCTGGGGGGCGCGGCGAACGATCGGCACAAGCTTCAGAAGGTGGATCTGAGCGATGCCGCAGCCGTTGAGGCCGCGGTGCGGGAGGCAGACCCTGATCTGGTGATGCACCTGGCAGCGGAAAGCCATGTGGATCGATCCATCTCCAGCCCTGGTGTGTTCATCGAGAGCAACGTCAACGGCACCTACAACCTCCTGCAGGCGGTGCGGGGGCACTACGAAGGCTTGAGCGGTGAACGCCGTGATGCCTTCCGGATGCACCACATCAGCACCGACGAAGTCTTTGGGTCCCTGGGCGCCGAGGGGCGCTTCTCCGAAACAACGTCCTACGACCCCCGCAGCCCCTACTCCGCCAGCAAGGCAGCCAGTGATCACCTCGTTCAGGCCTGGCACCACACCTTTGGGCTTCCTGTGGTGCTCACCAACTGCTCCAACAACTACGGCCCCTGGCAGTTCCCGGAAAAACTCATCCCCGTGGTCACCTTGAAGGCCGCTGGAGGTGAGTCGATTCCTCTCTACGGCGATGGGCTGAATGTGCGGGATTGGTTGTACGTGGAAGACCACGTCGATGCATTGCTTCTGGCGGCCTGCAACGGAGCCTCAGGCCGCAGTTACTGCGTTGGCGGCCATGGTGAGCGCACCAACAAGGAGGTTGTTCACGCCATTTGCGAGCAGTTGGACCAGAGCCGCCCTGGATCAGCTCCCCACGCCAACTTGATCACTCCGGTGACCGACCGTCCTGGCCACGACCGCCGCTACGCGATTGACCCGGGCCGCATCAGTTCCGAGCTGGGCTGGAGCCCGCGCCACAATGTGGAGCAGGGCCTGGCGGAGACTGTGAACTGGTACCTAGCCCATCAGGAGTGGTGCAGCAAAGTACGCGAGCGGGCGGGATATGACGGCAGCAGATTGGGCATTGAAACGGTGAAGGCTCAAGGGACAACACCGGACGGTTAATGCGGATCGCCGCCACGACCAACGGACAGTGATCACGGATGATCGATGCAACGCTCGATCGCGCCGTGGACCCGATGACGCAGCCGTTCAGGATTGAAACCGACAGCCTGGGGGGCATTGAGGTGATGTCCGAAGCGCTCTGGGGAGCCCAGACCCAGCGGTCGCTTCAGAACTTCGCCATCAGCGACGAACGGATCCCGCTCGAGATCATCCAGGCCCTGGCCTGGATCAAGCGTTCCTGCGCCACGGTGAACGGCGAGCATGCGCTTCTGAACCCTCAACAGGTGGAGCTGATCTGCACGGCGGCCGATGCCATTGCCGCTGGCCAGCACAACGATCAGTTCCCGCTGCGGGTCTGGCAGACCGGAAGCGGGACCCAGACCAACATGAACATCAACGAGGTGATCAGCAATCTGGCGTCTCAGGCTTCAGGCACCGCCCTCGGCAGCCACACCCCAGTGCACCCAAATGACCACGTCAATCGGTCGCAATCCACCAATGATGTGTTTCCCGCAGCGATCCACGTCGCCGCGGCCAAGCACCTGAAGGACGGGCTGCTGCCGGCGCTCGATGCCCTGGTGCGGGCCTTGGATGCCAAAGCTCAGGCCTGGATGCCCATCGTCAAGATTGGCCGCACCCATCTGCAGGATGCGGTGCCCCTGCGGTTGGGCGATGAAGTGGGCGCCTGGCGGGATCAACTCAAACAAGCCCAGGCATGGCTGGAGGACTGTCTGGTCAGCCTTGGCGATCTTCCCCTGGGAGGCACCGCCGTGGGCACGGGATTGAACACGCCGCCGGGCTTCCGCCATGCCGTTGCAGAAGAGCTGAGCCGGGTCGCCGGCGTCAGTGTCCGTCCCGCTGACAACCTCTTCGCGGTGATGGCCGGCCATGACGCCCTCGTTCAAGCGATGGGCCAACTTCGCCTGCTGGCGGTGGCCCTGCTCCGGATCGCCAACGACGTGCGGCTGCTTGGGTGTGGCCCCCGGGCAGGTCTGGGCGAGTTGCGGCTGCCCGCCAACGAACCCGGCAGCTCGATCATGCCGGGAAAAATCAATCCCACCCAGTGCGAAGCCATGGCCATGGTCTGCACCCAGGTGATCGGTCTCGATGGCGCCGTGGCAGCCGCTGGCGCAGGCGGCCATCTGCAGATGAATGTCTACAAGCCCTTGATCGGCTTCAACCTGCTGCAGTCGATCCGCATGCTCAAGGACGCCATGACCAGCTTCCGACAGAACCTGGTGGAGGGCTTGGAGCCGGATCGGGAGCAGATTCAGCGGTTCGTGGATCGCTCTTTGATGCTGGTCACTGCTTTGACCCCGAGCATCGGTTACGAGAAGGCCAGTGCCATCGCTCAGCATGCCCACCATCAGGGGTTGACGCTGAAACAGGCGGCGTTGGAGCTCGGCCACATCAGCGAAGCCGACTTTGATCAGCAGGTGAATCCCGGCGCCATGGCCGCTCCGGACGCCTGAACTCAGGCGGCCCGCTCCGTTGCCGGGTTGAGTGCAGCGGAGGCTGGCACCAGATCCTCGGCTTCAGCCACGGGGAAGCGGTTGATCGCTTTCAAAGCCTGACGGGCATGGCTGCGAAGTTGCTCGCTGATCGCTTCGCAGTAAGGCACCTGGGCCAGAAGATCCACCGTGCGGCGCATGATGCGCACCACATCACCCTCATCCAGCGAGGTGTTGGCGATCAGATCGCTCCAGGACGTTCCCCGCGCCCAGGCATCCACAAGGCCCATGAGCTCGGGTTCCCACCAGGCCGGCACCACCACACCGGCGCGTTCCTGGGCCCGCAGCAGCTCGCGACGCAGACCCGAAAGGTCCTGCAGGGCTTCTTCGGCCGCCGCAGGAGGAGGGAAGCCACTCCACAGGTCGGGGCGGTTGACCTCGGTGCTGATTGCCTCGAACACCGCTGCAAGGTCTGGGGGAGAGAGGTCATCGAGATGGCCACTCATCAGCGCCAGCCCCAGCCAGAGTTCGTTGTCGCCCCGCAAGGCAGCAACGGTGCGACCGATCTCCGTGGGATCCAGCTCATCGAGGCATCCGAAGTGCTGCAGGATCTCCATCAAGGCCAGGAAGGTCTCCCAGTGGCGGTTGGCCCGCTGATGCAGCAGATGCTGTCGTTCAGCGATCTCCAGCTCCAGATCTTCCATGCGCCGGCGGTGCTTCTTCAGCTGTTTGCGATCTCCCCAGCGATGGGCCGGATGCTGCTCCTGCTCCTGCTCCAGATCCCGCACCAGCCGAGCCTGGGTCAAAACCTCTCCGGCCAGGTCGTATTGCGGGGTGGTCATGTCGTGGCGCCGGGCCATGTGGGCCACGGCTAACGCCAAACCACCACTGGCCTGATCGCCATGGCGCAACTCACCCGAGCGGGACAGCTCCGGGACCTCCAGCCCATCCCCCTTCAGGCAACTGAGCTCCGCATGGATGCTCACCACCGCCTGACAGGGCAACAGGATCCAGACGTTTTCATCGGTCAGGCAGAGCAGCAGCGGGAACTGACCGGGCCCCTTCACCTTCTCAACGATCACCGCAGGCGCAACGCGCCCCCGCAGCTGCGGCGATTTGAGGCTGACGAGGGTGCCGGTGCTGGCGAACTGCAGGGCCATCGTCAGCTCATTGGCCAGCGTCTCCTCGGCCTGCTGCTGAAGGATGCGGAGCAAGCGCCGCTCTTCGCGGAGCCGCCCACGCATTTTTTCGTAGTCCTCAAAGTCTTCCCAGGGGATGTCGCCGGCGACGCCCTCCAGCTGGCTGAGTTGCAACCGCAACTGGGACAAGTTCTCCTCGTCCTCCACGAGGTCCAGCCCCGCCAGGTAGCGACCAAAACTGCGCTCCACTAGCTCCCTGGCCTTGGCCAGATCGTGGCGCTGCAGCAGGTTGAGAACCATGCCGTAGCTGGGGGTGAACTGGCTCACCAGGGGGTCGGCGGGACTTGTCGCCAGCTGACCTGCCTCACGCACCCCTTCGAACCGGCTTTGCACCGTCACGACGTAGCCCTGAGAGTCGAGGCCCCGCCGGCCGGCCCGGCCAGCCATCTGGAGGAACTCACTGCCCATCAGCGGGCGATGCCCCCGCTCGGTGCGCTTGGAGAGGGCCGCAATCACCGTGCTACGGGCCGGCATGTTGATGCCTGCCGCCAGGGTCTCCGTGGCAAAGACCACCTTCACCAACCCCTGCTGGAAGAGCTCTTCGATCAACTCCTTCCAGGCGGGCAGAACACCGGCGTGGTGGGCAGCGATGCCCCGCAGCAGCGCATCAGCGTGAATTCCATCCCGAACGGCCTCGGGGTTGTCGTGGCTGTAGGCGGTTAGGCGCTCCTTGATCCGCGCCTGCTCCTCCTGGGTCACCAGGCACTGCACCCCCAGATCGCGAACCGCCTTGTCGCAACCGCGGCGGCTGAAGATGAAATAGATGGCCGGCAGCATCTGCCGCTCGGCCATCTGCGCCACAACGAAGCTGATCGGCGGTGGTTCGGGTTGCGGAGGCTTCTGGGAACGCCCCTTGCGCTTGTGCCCCTTGGGCGCGCGCCAGACCTTGCAGTTGGGATGAAGACCCGTACCGGCTTCGTTGAGCAGTGGATGCAACCCCTTGGCACTGCAGAAGCTGAACTGCAGCGGCACCGGCCGGTGATCACTCATCACCAACGTGGTCGGACCATGCACCTTCTCGATCCAGTCGGTCAGCTGCCCGGCATTGGCCACTGTCGCGGAAAGCGCCACCAGCTGCACCGTGGGTGGGCAATGAATGATCGACTCCTCCCAGACCGTGCCGCGCTGGGAATCGTTCATGTAGTGGCACTCATCGAGCACCACCGCTTCCACATCAGCCAGGGGATCGTCATGCTCATCTGCCTCGGCGTAGAGCATGTTGCGGAAGATCTCCGTGGTCATCACCACGATGGAGGCCTCGCGATTCACGCTGAGGTCACCAGTCATCAAACCCACGTTCTCCGCACCGAACTGGCCGCGGAAATCGCGCAGTTTCTGATTGGAGAGAGCCTTCAGAGGTGTGGTGTAGAAGACCTTCTGGCCATGGGCCAGGGCACGATGAATGGCGTATTCACCGATCAGGGTTTTGCCGGATCCTGTGGGGGCACTGACCACGACCGAATGTCCCTGGTTGAGGGCATCCATGGCCTCCAGCTGGAAATCATCCAGCGGGAAGGGAAAGATTTCTGAGGGATTCAGTGGGGCACTGCGATCGACATCGGGCTCGGATCGGGGCGTGGCCGGTGTCGATTGGTTCATCGAATGATCTTAAGGAGCCTGGCTGAGCTCTCTTTTCAAACAAGCGATAAGCCGCGCCAATGCGATCAATCAGATGTGCCGACCTCCTTTGACGGAACCAAGCCAGATCATGAAAAATAATGGAGAGAATGCTTCGAGCTCTGGTGAGACCGCCGGAGCTTTTTTTGTGCCTGCAATTAAGTGGTCGAAATGGTGACAGCGGCACTTCGCCGGTGCCATGACAGAAGAGAACGAACTCCACGGCCTGTGACCAGCACCCAGCTCACCAACGCGCGGCCAGCTGAAGACACCCTGATCGATGCCCTGAGGGGTTGCCGCGACGTCCAGGAGCTGAAGGCCCTCGAACAACGCCTGGCATCCACCACCGATGCCCCGCCGCTGTTCACCTGGATCTGCGATCTGCTCGTGGCACGACGCATCTCCCGTGGCCTCGCCGCCCGCCTGCTGCTTGAACTCCACAACGGGGACTCGACCTAGGGCGGCCGGCTAAAGCGAGCGACGCCTCGAGACGGCGGCGAGGACCGAGATGAGCACCTTGGATGTGACCGGATCAGTGCGGGACACCTGGGAGTGCTTAAACAACCAAAACTCGGTCGATCAGCTCCAACAGCTATGGCTCACCAGCAGCATCGAGAAATACGGATTGCCGGTGTGGCGCCGCTCCACCGGCAACCGCTTCATGGATCCCCACAATCGACCAGGAGACCTGGGAACCAGACTGGATGCATAAAACAATGGACCTCAGGCCGAGGTCTCAGCGCGTTAGCCGATACGTCAGACGATCTCTTTACGGCCAGCCTTGATCTTCTCTTTGGCCGTCATGAGGCCGTAGACGAGCAAGCCGAGAAGAGCAATGTTCACGCCGATGAAGAACATCATGTCCATGGTCTTGTGGCGACTTGACCCGTGATAGACGGGAAACGCAAGCCGGCCTACCCGTCAGAAGACTCATTAATCGTGAGGGAAGGAGTCAGCGGTTGCCTCAACTGAAAAGCAGTGCACCGCATTGGTAGCGGCGAAACGGTGCCGGCATGAAGGAGCAAGCCCCTCTTAGTCGGATGCACTCAAGACACGATCCAGCCAGCGAGTCAGGTTCCTAAAAGACGGGCCTTTCCGAGTGGTCTTGGCCTTGGGAACGCACATTGCGTGAACAGCTGAGCCAGCCGCGTACTTCGCAGCAACTTCAGATAGTTCGATCGTCTTGCCGCACACGCGGCAAGGGAGCTTTTTCACCAAGCAGGGATGCCTTTAACCCTGTTGTTAGTGGTAGCCCTACAACGCCCGAAAAAGCCAGTTGTCGATACAGGCGTCACCAATTGGGTGAGCACTGAACTGGTGACTCAGATCGTCCCCAAGGTTTCAACCTTGACCTCAGCCATTTGCCGGCTGCGCCAGCCTGTAAAGGTTCAGGGCTACGAGAGCCACCCCGAAGCTGCAAAAGAAGGCGATCAAGTCTTGGCTGGTGATGGACATAAGAACCCGAAAACGATATCAATACGAAATGTAACGAATGCTTGTAGCATGGCAGCATGATTCAGCCCAAAAAATCTTCAGCAAACATCACCTACTTGGTTGGCAGCGTGATCGTCGCGGTCATGGCGTTGGCGGTTTTTGTTGGCGGCGCCAACGCTGGTGACTGCCCTCGCAGCAAGTCAGCGGAAACAATCTCCAAAGAGGCTCACCAGAAAGCTGACGAAAAAACTGAAGTCGGGGCCTGACGATGTCTATTGATGCCCGATGCCAGGAACAGCAATCAGCCGCTGACCGCATGTTCATGGACTTCAAATACACCCGCCCTGGATCGAAAGAGCAGCTACAGGCATTAGCCACACTGAGCTTTCTTATAGAGATGTGGGCCGATTTCCTCACTGCCGAGGAGAAGAGAATGGATCAAGCCATAGCCCTAGAAGGCCGTTGAGCAGCAAGGAAGGGAAACCCCCGCTCGCGCGGGGGCCTTGGAGCGTTAACTCAGGCAACAGAGATGCTGTGAGGTGCAGCGGGGTAGCTCGTCGGCATTGGATCTGCCTTTCCTTCGGCCATCGCTTTGGCGCGTCGGTACATCTGACTGTTGGTAGCCCCTTGAGCTTCCATGGCGGCTGCAACAACTGCCCAGTTCTTGGTTTCGGAGGTCATTGACTTCAGAAAATTTCGACCCATGAACCATCGCGGAATTGTTCCTTGTGCCGTGACGGAGGTATCCGCACCGCAGACCGCTCGCAGAAAGAGAAAGCCGCAGCTATGTCGCACCTGTATCAGGCCCTACGTCAAGCAATTTTGAGTATCTGTAATACTTCGTGAAGTCGCCTCTGCTCAATGCACGAGGAAATAGTTGCGAGCCTTCACCTCGATTTGCGGTCTCTCAAGCTCGAATACAAGACAACTTGCGATGCGTTGAGAAATTGGCCTGGCGGACCTGCGGAGGAGCAAGAGTTCCTCGAATACAAAAAACAGGAGCTTTTTCGAGCCTTGGTCGAGCACACCTTCCAGGACGAACCTGCCTGAGTGCTTGCCAATTCCTTAGGAGCTTTAAGCACTGGGCCTCCACCTGGCAGAAGGAAATGTGGCGGGCAGCCGAAGCAGGTTGAACCACCGAATTTCACTTGGTGATCGTGTCCGTAGAGATAACGGGTATTTATGAATCACCGCCGGTTGCAATCAAAACCACTTAGGCATCAGATCACCCGCCATTACTGCGAGGCTTGCGCCTCCAAAAGGCGGCAAGGGCGCTGCCAATCAGGCAGTGAATCACCGCAGAAATAGCACCCGGCAACGCCGTGAGGGGACTAGCGAACCCGCCACTGCGTGCGAGCACCACAGCCAGTCCTGAGTTCTGCATGCCCACCTCGATGCTGATGGTCCGCTGGGCCTGCACGCTCTGCCCCGCCAGCCGGGGAATCAGCCAGCCCAGCAAAAAACCACCGCCATGCAGCAGCAGGCAAGCCAGGATCAGCATGGGCCCCTGCTGACGCAGCACAGCCGTCTGGCTGCCCACGATGCTGGAGACGATCATCACGATGGCCATCACCGCCAGGGGAGGCATCACCGGCTCAATCCGCTGGGCCACACCGGGCAGACCACGCTTGAGCACCACCCCAACGGTGACGGGCAGCAACACGACCTGAAGCACGGCCAGGAACAGGGCCCAACCGTCCACCGGCACGTACTGGCTGGCCAACACCTGCGTGAGACGGGGGGTCAACACGACCGCCGCCAGGGTGCTGATCGTGGTCATGACCACCGACAGCGCCACATCGCCACGACCGATCAGAGCCACCACATTGCTGGCGGTCCCCCCCGGGCAGCAGCCGACCAGAATCAAGCCCACCGCCAGCGGGGCAGGCAGGTGAAGAGCCGCCGCAATCACAGCGGCAAGGGCCGGCATCACCAGGAACTGCACCAGCACGCCCAGCAGCATGGCGCGGGGGCGTCGACCCACCCGCACGAAATCAGCGGGTGTCAGCCCGACGCCCATGCCGAGCATGATCACGCCGAGGCCAAGGGCGATCAGGGGCCCCTTGAACCAGATGAACAGCGGGGGATGCAGCAAGGCCAGCAAAGCTCCCAGCAGCGTCCAAAGCGGAAAGAGCAGCGTGAAACGCTCCCAGGTCATGACGATCAGAGGACTTGGGCCATCCTTGTTCAGGGCGGATTCCAGACTGTTGTGATGCGGGACCACTCTTCTCCCATCCCCCCAGCCCGCCGCCGACGCCTGCGGAGCTTGAACTCCGGCCAGGAGCCCTGGCAGCTGCAGGATCCCGCCGGAGCCGGTCAGCTGGTTGATCTGGCGAGCAACGACTACCTCGGGCTCAGCCGTCATCCCGATGTGCTCGCAACGGCATCGGAGGCCATGGCCTCCGATGGCGTTGGTGCCGGTGGATCTCGGCTGATCACCGGAACCCGACCACGCCATCTGGAGCTGGAAGCAGCTCTCGCCACCTGGCTGAACCGTGACCGGGTGCTGCTGTTCCCCAGCGGATTTCAAGCCAACATCGCCGCCCTGACGGCCCTGAGTGACAGGCACACCACCGTGTTGGTGGACCGGCTGATCCACCACTCGCTGCTGGCCGGCGTCCGCACCAGTGGGGCGCGGCTGCAACGCTTTGCCCACAACGATCTTGAAGATCTCGACCAGCGGCTGCAGCGGCTCAAGCCGACAACACGGCCACCACTGGTGGTGACGGAAAGCCTGTTCAGCATGGAAGGCACCAGCCCTGATCTGCAGGGCATCGCCGACCTTTGTGCCCACCACGGTGCACAGCTGCTGGTGGACGAAGCCCATGGCCTGGGAGTGCTGGGGCCCGGCGGCCGTGGGCTTTGCCATGGACTCCAACGGCCTGTGGCCTTGGTGTGCGGCACCTTCGGCAAGGCCTTCGGCAGCGGAGGTGCATTTTTGGCTGGGGACCACACCACGATGGAGCGGCTGCTGCAAACCAGTGGGGCCTTCCGTTACACCACGGCCCTGGCCCCACCGCTGGTGGCGGGAGCCCAGGCTGCCCTGCGCCTGATCCAAGCCCATCCCAACTGGGGAAGCGAGCTGAGCCAGCGCTCGGAACGCTGGAAGACAGCACTGGCGCACCAGGGCTGGGCGAAACCGGCAGGACACGGCCCCGTTCTCCCGCTGTTGGTCGGGGACGACCAGGACGCGCTCGACCTCCAGCAACAGCTGGAGCAGGCGGGGCTGCTGTCGGTGGCGATCAGGCCGCCCACCGTGCCGGAGGGGACCGCCCGTTTGCGCCTGGTGCTGCGGCGGGACCTGCCGGAGGGCACATTGGAGCAACTGCTGGCAGCCCTCGGCTCTCGATGATGCAGGTCCTGGCGATGCATGGTTGGGCTGGCCAGGCCGGCACCTGGTCCCACTGGCGTCAACGCTTTGAAGACGGGGGAGCGAAATGGTCCAGCGCGGACCAGGGCTACAGCGGCGGTGAGACCGTTGCTCCGGCATGGCCCCCTGGCCCAGGACGCAACCTGTTGATCGCCCACTCTCTGGGGATGCACCTGCTGCCGGCAGCTGTGCTGGCGCAGGCCGATGCGGTGGTGCTGCTGGGGAGCTTCAGCGCCTTCGTGCCCCACGGGCGCGCAGGGCGCGCGGTGGCGGTGGCTTTAAAGGGGATGCAGGCAGCCCTGGGCACCGACGAGGAACTGACGATGCTGGAGCGCTTCCTCGAC
>NZ_JAKUHJ010000015.1:0-42239 GCF_023630635.1 Synechococcus sp. MU1651 | reverse complement strand
GAGCTGCAGAAATTACTGCGATTGCATCTGATCAAGGCTTTGCTGAATCGTCCACCGTTGCAGGCCAAGCCACAGCTCAGGCTGACCAATCTGCCATCGGCATGGATGGTTATTCCATCAACAACAGCTCCGATCTGCAACTTAGTGCACTAGCCGAGGTTGACTCCTCTGCTGATTCCAACGCTGTCAGCCTTTGATTAAATCGAACCCCTTGATTCGGAGCACACTTTCAGCAGTCCATTGAACTTCTCTGCGCAACACTCAGCATCAGCTCAACTACTTGCCGATTTGCATTGACAGGCCTTACATCTGTATAAATCTGCATCAAGGTTGGGTGTCACCATGGCGATAACCCCAACCTAAATGCATCGGTATCAGCTTATTGCTGCATTTATATGTGCAAGAGAAGCAAAAGATAGACTGAGGAGAAAGCTTAAGCAGTTATACCTAAAAAATAAATGCCGAGGAACCTTTAAATGAAAGTTCTTCGCATTGACCTGCAGAACTTCTCCGCAAGAGCAAGTTTGGTATGTGACCACACATCAAAAGTGTTATAATATAAATAATCTCATGGCTGTTATGACAAGCCAGGGGCATACGACTGAAGTTCCAGAAGGTGAGTCTCTTTATTGGAGCGTAACTGGTGATGTAGATGCTAGCGACTTTGAATCGGGTGTATTCCGTCGCGGTGATTCTGCATACGTTATCGTAGAGGGACCAACATGGAGCGAAGCAGAGGCAAATGCTCAGAAACTGGGTGGACACCTCGTTGCTATTAATGACTCAGACGAAAATGATTGGCTCGTTGAGACATTTAAAGACAGCAATAAATCACCTTTCTCCGAAACATTACCGGGATCTATAAATGTTGATATTTACTGGAATGGTTTAAGGCTTGTAGACGGCTCTTGGGAATGGTCCAATGGGGAAGATGTAATTTATTCAAACTGGGGGTATAAAGAGCCGTTTGGAAATGGAGACCGGGGTCATTTCATTCTCGAAGCTGATGACACATTAACCATACCTCTCTGGACTGATACAGCTGGGAAATGGAATGATGTGTATGAACCATTGGTGGAAAATAATGTTGACCTGGGACATCATGGAATCGCTGAGATCCCATTGTCGTCGAGGGATCAAAGAGAGAATATAAATATCATTCAATATACAGATTCTGTCAATGAAGGAGGCACACTGACAACGTCTGTGGCGACAACTGGCGTTCCAGAAGGTGAGTCTCTTTATATTATGGATTCGTTGACTAATGAGTGGACACAACTCCTAGGAACAAATCAGTCTGACTATGTAAACTCAGTCAGCACTGCTGACGATGGATCCGTTTACGTCGGGGGATTAACCTATGGAGATCTAGATGGGCAAACAAATAGTGGATCTTGGGATGGCTTTATCAGTAAGTTCGATAGTGATGGATCTAAGCAGTGGACACAACTCCTAGGAACAAATGATAATGACTATGTAAACTCAGTCAGCACTGCTGACGATGGATCCGTTTACGTCGGGGGATTAACCTATGGAGATCTAGATGGGCAAACTAAAAATGGATTAGCGGATGCCTTTATCAGTAAGTTCGATAGTGATGGATCTAAGCAGTGGACACAACTCCTAGGAACAAATAGGGGTGACTATGTACACTCAGTCAGCACTGCTGACGATGGATCCGTCTATATCGTGGGGGAAACCGGAGGAGATCTAGATGGGCAAACAAATAGTGGACTTTGGGATGGCTTTATCAGTAAGTTCGATAGTGATGGATCTAAGCAGTGGACACAACTCCTAGGAACAAATCAGTCTGACTATGTACACTCAGTCAGCACTGCTGACGATGGATCCGTCTATATCGTGGGGGAAACCGGAGGAGATCTAGATGGGCAAACAAATAGTGGACTTTGGGGTGGCTTTATCAGTAAGTTCGATAGTGATGGATCTAAGCAGTGGACACAACTCCTAGGAACAAATAGGGATGACAGGAATGACAGTGCATACTCAGTCAGCACTGCTGACGATGGATCCGTCTATATCGTGGGGGAAACCGGAGGAGATCTAGATGGGCAAACTAAAAATGGATTAGCGGATGCCTTTATCAGTAAGTTCGATAGTGATGGATCTAAGCAGTGGACACAACTCCTTGGAACAAATAGGGATGACAGTGCATACTCAGTCAGCACTGCTGACGATGGATCCGTCTATATCGTGGGGGGCACCGGAGGAGATCTAGATGGGCAAACAAATAGTGGACTTTGGGATGGCTTTATCAGTAAGTTCAACAGCGGAGGAACACCTAAAACCTACAGCATTACACAATCACCTCCAAATTCTGTCAATGAAGGAGGCACACTGACAACGACTGTGGCGACAACTGGCGTTCCAGAAGGTGAGTCTCTGTATTGGAGTGCAACTGGTGATGTAGATGCTAACGACTTTGAATCGGCTGGATTAACTGGATCAGCAACGGTGAATGCTGCTGGAGATGCCAGTGTCACTCATGCGATCAAAGCTGATGACTTAACAGAAGGCGATGAAACGATGGAAATATCTTTTTATTCTGATAGCGACCGCACGCAGCAAGTAGGAAGCACTGCATCATCAACAATTAAAGATACCTCCCTAACACCTAAAACCTACAGCATTACACAATCACCTCCAAATTCTGTCAATGAAGGAGGCACACTGACAACGACTGTGGCGACAACTGGCGTTCCAGAAGGTGAGTCTCTTTATTGGAGTGCAACTGGTGATGTAGATGCTAACGACTTTGAATCGGCTGGATTAACTGGATCAGCAACGGTGAGTGAGGCTGGAACAGTCGTGGTTGATCATGCGATCAAAGCTGATGACCTAACAGAAGGCGATGAAACGATGGAGATGTCCTTTTATTCTGATAGTGATCGCACGCAGCAAGTGGGGGAAAGTGTATCGACCTCGATTAATGATTCGTCAAAAGAATATGGAGACACTTATGCATGTGTTAATAAAGGTCTTCAAGGCAATGAGAACAGTCTGGTAGGAATCGTTCTTGACAATTCGCGCTTTGACGCTGATGCTCGGTTTGAGTCTGAACTGATCTCCACTTCAAACGCATCTGCAACTACCGGTGATGGTAATGCAGAAACATGCTCCAATCATTCTATTCTTGGCATAGGTTTATCTGATACATATTCAGATGGGGAAGCATCTGCAATTTCTATAGTTAGACACATAACAGACAATCATTCGCTTTCGACCAATGGTGATTCACAGAACAGTGAAGTCATTAGTGGAGTTGGAATTGATATTAATGATTTGGGGTCTACTGATGATGGTTCATTTGAATCGTTTGTAGTCATTGATTCATCAAACCACTCGGAAAGCAAAGTATCTGGTGATTCTAAGACCACTCTTAATAGTGGTGATAGTACGAATGACCCCAATCTTCTTGTAGGGATAAAGTCTGAATCGCTTAGCTCCGGGGATGATATGTATATGGCTTCTGAGGTGGTTTCTACAAATGATTCCACATCAAGAGCTTTGGATGGCGACGCTACGACAGCCGTTCGTCATTCAGTTCTTGGAATCAAAATCGGCGAATCAAGCAGTATTGCTGGTGACGCAGAAGTTATAACTGTCGTGACACACGAAAGTTTTTCAGAGGCTAGCACGCATCAAGGTTCTGCATTGGTTGATGAAAAATCATCAGTTACTGGTATCGACGTAGGCTCAATGACAGTTGAAGGAAATGCAATCTTTGCATCCACTGTTGTTGTAAGCGTTTCTTCGGATAGTGGTAGTTGACTTCGGTAATACTATTAATTTGAAAATTGCATTAGATAAAGGCTCTGCAGAAACTTCGACTGCTGAAGGGCACACACAGCAGCTGCTGAGCAATCTCCCATCGGCATGGATAGTTATTCCATCGGCAATAGCTCCGATCTGCAACTGACTGCACTAGCGGAGGTTGATTCGGCTGCTGATAGTTCAGCCACGATGATTTAACTATCTGAGGCAAAGACAACCAGCCGGTAATGCTCCGGCTCCAGGTTCACTTGAAGGTTGTTGGGCTTAGTTAAGGATGATTAGAGATCAAGACACTTGTTGAGATGCTTCTTACAAATGCTCTGATGCCTTTCCTTGGCCTTTTTCATCCGAGATGTTGCATAGCCTGGTGTCATATCAAGCAAAGTATTAGCGATAAAGACAGCCATATCAATGCGGAAAATTTCCCACTCATCAAATGATCTGTCCAAAAGCTTCTCTCTCTTTGCCCTGTCACCAATTGGCGGCTCTTGCACGATGAGATTATCATCATCGTCGAGATAATTTCCGTAGCCGTCGTCTGGGATTTCAATTGTGATTTTCATTAGATACTGATTTAAAAAAGTATGTTAGTGATTGTGAATTGGTTAGCTATATAAAGGCTCAAGCTATTGGTCTAATTATGATCAGAGAACCCATTCACTGATCATCGCCTGTGCATCGACTGGCTTTGACGCAAGGATGTGGTCGATACGTTGTCTTGCAGTCACTGCGATCTGACCACGACACCAAAATCTGATGTGTGGTCGTACATAGTTACTGCGTGGTTCTGGATTCATAAATTAATTGACAGAGCTAACTTCAATGGTTTTGTTTTTACTGACAAACTCTTCAAGCAAGGTGATACCTGTTTTGATTTCATCTATCAGGTGAGATTGGAGGGAAGGAGGGCATTGGGCGAGGCCTTGTTCCATCGCACCTGAAGCAAAGAGCTGGAAAAAGTGATCTATGTATCTTTGAGCGGATTCAGGATGAGTGGTTAGAGGATCCGCATCAGCGTCTGCCATAACCACCAACGACTGATGATTAACCACAGCTTGCGTTGTATCAGTCTGAGCCATGCACGTACCCGCTGGCTTTCTACCCCTTCTTTCGTTGAGCTTGACCGGATGCTCCCGCTGCAGAGCTTCTAACGCTTTCTGACTCATTCGAATACCTCCTTTGGCAAAGTGTCGATAGGCTTTCTTTCTGCCTTGCATCGTCATTCGACCGAGTACGTCTAAAGACCCCGCTCCAAATCCTCCAAAGTATTCAGAGAGTTTGTCAATAAAATCCTGTCCTGTCATTTCGGAGTTTGATCCGAAGTAACACCTGCCCTCTTCGAACCAGTCATAAGTTTGAAGAAACCTACCTGCATTAATTATCTTTGTGACTTTAGAAGGCTTAAAGCCAAGTTCTTTAAGGGCAATAGTCAAAGCTTTTGTTATTCGCTTGCGCTGATACTCATCCATATCAATCTCAAATGATTTTCTAACGAGGTGCACTGCCGGACCAACATGCTCTGATTCGAGCTTGCTTGTCTTTTCGTAGAACTCCTTGAGCTTTGCCAGACACTTCTCCCCAGCAAGTCCACATATTTGATTTGAAATCGATTGATACCGATGATCGATACTTCCATCATCATTCTTTGGTGTGATTAGCTGCTTTAGGTCCATCAGTAATTTTGAGTAATTAGTTTTTTCCGCGCGGAAAAGATTTGACCACCTGCTGGTAGCTCATTGTCCTGGCAGATGGTTATGTGAAATAACTGAATAGATATTCACTTAGATTCGGCTTGGGAAGTGTTGTCGTAGGCTCCGCCTACAGCACGTACTCCGAAAACACGAACCATCAAGCCAATCCAAAGATGGATTGGTTTTCACTTGAGTTCCTGGTGGTGCCGCTGTGTTACTGCGTCACGCTGACGGGGTCAGATAACGGGCTCTACTAAGCAGTGCCTAAAGCTGCTTGATCCCTGGCGTCTGACGACGCGAATGACGACCGACTCCCGAAGGCATTCAGAGTCACTCCTTTCTTTTACGTGGATTCCAAACCACGAGTGTTTATGTCTTTGCTTTGACTTACAGGGTTAGCGAGCTTCTCCCCTGTATACGTGTGGGATGGCCGAGCCAACGATACCTCCCTCCATACGTGAGCTGTTTCTAAGGAAAGCTTTTCTCCCTGTATACATTGGCAGTTAACAGAGCTTGAGCTCTTCTCCCTGTATACGGGAGGGGTTAAGCAAATGCTTTTCCCTCTATACATGAGGGGTTATTAGAGCCGCCTGGAAGCGCCTACAAGAAGCAAAAGGCGCTGCGTGATGGATTGATCATTTAGTGTTTGCAAGAGGCCTTGCAGAGGTGCACAGGCGCAAGTTGCTTTGTCTAAGATGCAATGAAGCACTCTGCGATACATAGCGCATTCGACTTAATCAGCCAACCATGCGTCGATCTGCTTCCATACAGGCTTCAGGGCGCTTCTTAAGACCTCTGGGTCATATCCCTGTCCATAAACATTGGACATCTGACTGATAGAGAGCCTGTGGCCAAGCAAGGCCTCGATGTGAGCAGGATCAACGTGATTGTTTCTACCCAAGTCTGTGATTCCGTGCCGGAAGCTGTGGCTTGTCAGATCAGGATTGAGGCTTCTGAGTCTGATGTTGAGTTGAGATGCAGTACCCCAACCCTTTTCAAAGGGGAACTGCTTCAACAGGTCCACAACCCTTTGCGGCAAAGGGATAGTCCTGACAGAGGCCTTGTTCTTTGCAGTGCCTAAAGCGACTTGCATCGTGCCGCGCTCCAAATCGAAGTCTTCACGCTTCCGGTTTCTGACCTCACTGATCCGCGTACCGCAATAGACCTGAATCAAGACAGGGATCAGCTGTCGATCGAGGAGCTTCGGCAAAAGGCCCGACAGATCGCGGTAGTCCTGTTCGACTGCTGTGTAGATGTGGTCAGCTTCCCCAGCGCTGTAGTCGGCAGCATCGAAAGGGTTCATAGCCATCCCCTGCAGCAACCCAGACCTCATGCACTTGGAGACCAGCGAGGAGAGCAGTGAGCACTTGCTGTTGATGGTCAGACCACTAAGTCCTGAGTCCTGCATTTGATCGATCCACTCTCTGATGGCTTCCGGAGTGGCTTCAGCCAGTTCGAAAGGACACTGCTTCAGGGCGATACCCACGTTTCGGTGCCAGCTAGCTGACAGGGGCGACTGGTTCTTTCTCCTGCGGATCCGTTCCACTTCACGAATCAGATCGTTCCAGACGAGCGGCACCTGCCTCTCGTAGAGCGCCTGAGCGAGTGCATGGGTGTTCTTGTCCAAGTAATCCCCTGTCGCCTCGTCTCGCTCCTGCTGGCCCGTGTATCCCTCTGCGGCAGTTGGGATGTCGACAACATCCGCCAGATCAAGCAGGTGCGCGAACTCCTTGGCTTCTCTCCATCTGGTCGCACCTTGCTGCCGGGCCTTGTGCTCAGCCTCGAGTTCTGCCATTGCTTGGCCTGCTCGGAGGCAAGCAACCTCGAGGTCCCTGGTCTGCAAAGAACGCATCACACGCCTTCCATCCAGATGCATCTGAACGCAATACACTCCGTTCGACCTTCTTTGGATCGGCTTCTTCGGTCTGCCCATGGCATCAGTACTGCGAGAGTTCTGCGACAGAGAACTGCGAGAGAGTCGTAAAACCCTCGAGACATCCTGTCTCCGACTGACTTCATTGTCATCGCAGCCATGACTGAAGCCCCAGCTGCCAGCGCACCCATCGACGGCGCACGTCTCAGCCGGCGGGGCGTCGAGCGTCTCGACCTCTTGCTGCTGACCATTGAGGCTCTTGACCTCAATGCTGGAGAGGCGATGGTCTGGACCAGCCAGCAGATGGGTCTCCAGGCGCAATTCCCCAACCGGGTTGAACTCTGGAAGAGGCGCTGTCATAACCCGCTTCGGCGCACCACCCGGCGGGACCAGCTCGACCCGGTGGACGCCGAATCACTGATCTGTCTGGTGTGTGCCATGGCAGATCGGCTCTACCCCATGCTCCACCAACTCCTCTCGAGCCGCGAACCCGAACAGCTCACCCAGCAGCGTTGGCAACTGTTCCATGAGCGCCTGCGTGACCTCATCGAAGAGCGGATGAATCAGCGCCGGGAAGCCGTTGTTCGCCTCCTCACGATGGAGCCATCGGGCCCTTTGCACCGTCAGCTGATCAGCACCCTGGCGTTCTGCGCAGGCCCAGGTGGAATCGATCGACTCCGCGCAACCCTGCTCGACCCCACGCCCTAGGCCGACCACCATGTTGAAAACGACATATCAATACGAACAGACCGCAGCTCGTCTGGTGGTGGAAGGCTTTCCCGACCTCTCCGCCGGACAGTCCAATGAGGCGATCGGCATCCTGTCGTCCTGGCGGCTGCAGTTGATCGGAGCACCGGAACTGGAAGGAACCCGAGATCATCTCGAAGCTCTGATGGCAGCGGTGATGCCCTACGCCAGGCATCGCTTGTCCGGCGTGCAGCGCCGCTTTGGCCTGGAGAGCGGTTTTGTGAGCATCGCGCCGGATCAGGCCAACCACAGGCTGGAACTGCGCAGCAGCCGAGAGGGCGTTGAGCCGCTGCAGCTCAAGCTCGATGACGCCGAACTGGCCGATCTGGTGCGTTGCCTCGATCGCTTGCGGCTCGACAACCGGGTAAAGCTGACCTGGACGTTCCCCGAAAACCGCCCGTTGAGGCGTCAGGAGATCGTCGATCGCATTCCTCTGCAGAAACGCCTCGGACCACCCCTTCTGGCTGGGGTTGCTCTGGCGTGCAGCATCACCACCGCCTTGCTTGTGCCTCTGCCCCAGGAGATCAAGGAGACATCGCCAACACCAGCACCGGTGGACAAGCCTGAAACGCAGTCCGACCGTTGACGTGCAGGAAACACGCTTCAGAATCGCCGCAGTGACGGCACCCTGATCACACCGATGCCATGAGGAAGGCACGCCGAAGCAGCAAACGTGATCAACGACGGGTCTTTCGCCCCCGTCGCCGCTTCCCCTATGGCCCCGTTCTGCGTCAGTTGACGGTTGTCGTGCTGATGCTGGCTGCTGCCGCAGGGATCGCTGTGCTGCTGCATCAGCTGCCCCAGCAGGTGGACATCATGCTGCTGCTGAGCCAGGCCATTGATGACCTGATTGGCGGCGTTCAGCAACTGCTGGAAGCCATGCTCGGGCTCGCCGCCATCGTGCTGATCGCTGCCATCGCGCTTCTGGCGGGCATCCTCTTGCTTGGTGCGCTCTGGAGGTTGATTCGCATCATCCGCCTGGTGGTATCGCCCCCTATTCAAGGCAGACGCTGAAGACGAAAACACCAGACATTCCGTAAAAAATCGGACCAGATCGACCCCGCAGATTGCAGAGCTGGCAGAACTGAACTGGCGATCCACCGAAAGCATGAGCCAACCCGTCGGCCACGACATGACAGCCGTCCTCGAGGCCATCGATCACTACAGCGATGGCGACGTCGACCAACCGCAGGAAATCATGGTGGAGCTGCAGGAGGGTTGCTCCAACAAGCACAAACTGCTGAGCAAAAAGGTCTACGAAAAAGAGCTGGCCAAACTCCAGACGGAACTGGTGAAGATGCAGTACTGGGTGAAAGCCACCGGCTTTCGCATGATCATCCTGTTCGAAGGACGGGACGCCGCAGGCAAGGGAGGATCGATCAAACGGCTGACGGAGCCCTTGAACCCCAGGGGATGCCGGGTGGTGGCCCTGGGCACGCCTTCAGAGCATCAGAAAAGCCAGTGGTATTTCCAGCGCTATGTAGAGCATTTTCCCAGTGCCGGAGAAATCGTTGTCTTTGATCGGAGCTGGTACAACCGGGCCGGCGTGGAAAAGGTGATGGGCTTCGCGACACGCGAACAAGTGGAGCAGTTTTATGTGTCGTGCCCACAGTTTGAGCAAATGCTGGTGCAGGACGGAATCCTGCTGCTCAAATACTGGTTCTCCATCAACGATGACGAACAGGAGAAACGTTTCCAGGAACGCATTGATAACGAAGAGCGTCGCTGGAAGATGAGTCCGATGGACATCGAGTCGCGCAACCGCTGGGTGGAATACTCGAAAGCGAAGGACACCATGTTTGCCAAGACGCATATCCCGGAAGCCCCATGGTTCACCGTGGAGGCCAATGACAAGCGCCGCGCCCGCTTGAATTGCCTGCGCCACATTCTCAGCAAGGTGCCCTATGAAGACATGACACCGCCACCCATCAAGATGCCGAAGCGCCCGAAGCAAGGAAGCTACAAACGGCCTCCCTTCAATGAGCAATTCTTTGTACCCAACAACTATCCATATAAGAACTGAGAAAACACTGCGTAAAAAGAGAAAAGCAATAAGCTCAGATCAACTATTAGCTTGGGCTACTTCAATCAAGCAGCCCTTTTTCATGCGATAAATAATTATTTTCTGTTCACTTCCTCAATTAAAAGCTAGCCGACCAGCAAAAAATCACCTTGCTTGGCTTGAGTCCACACAGCAGCACGCTTTAAGGTGATCGACCATCCAGTTCTGCAGGCTTTGCTCGGTTCCTGGCAAGTCCTAATGCGGTGTATCGCCAGCGCGCTGTTCCTGGTGGCCCATGGTCTGCTGGTGCTGGAGCACATCACCATTGGAACGGCACTGCATGGGATTGCGGAGCTGTTCCTTGCCCCCTGGGCCATCCGCCACAAAGCCTGGGACATCATCGTGATCGGACTGATTTTCTGCGTCTTCGACCTGTGGGGAACGCTGCGTCTGACAGGCGTGTTGGTCTAAGGCCCTTCAACCACTCAGCCGCTGAGACCAAAAACCAAACAGCTGCCACGACGACCAGAGGAACATCCCCAGGAAGACCCAGTTCAGCCAAGCCGGACGTCGGTCGTTTTCAAACATCTCTCAGGACAGCGAAAGGCGACACCTGACCTTATCGGTGTCAACAGGATCACTTCGCCGAAGAACTCCAATCGGCCGAACGAAACGACACATTGGCGCCACCACTGCGCTTCAGGTCGTGCATGCCCTCCAGCTGGTTGTAGACCGACAAGAGCTGCCGCCGCATGTGGTCGGTATGGGGCAGATCAGCGATCAAACGCAGCACATCCTCCAGGGATCGCTTGGCATCGATCACCAAACGACAATCGGGGCTGCCAGGCTCGTCACGCATGGGATCAGAATCGATTTCATCCATTCAGCAGAAAATCTCTGCTTGCGGGTGTCTGAATCCCTACCAACGCGGCGATATTCAGCAGAAATTCAGAGTTTGGCCCCGTCCTGCTTCACCCATGCCCCGATCAAGTGGCGTTTCGCACAGCAGGAAGCCTGAGGCTGCTGAACCACGACAACAACACCAGCAGGGATGAAGCCCAGAGGCAGGCCTGCATGCCCGCGGCTTCGGTTCGGCCGAGCATGAACACGGCCCCCGAGAGCAACGTGCCCACCAAGCGTCCGGCCGCATTGGCCATGTAATAGAAGCCCACATTGAGGCTGACGCTCTCCGCATCGGTGTAAGCCAGCACCATGTAGGAGTGGATCGACGAATTCATCGCGAACACCACCCCAAAGGCGGCAAGGCCTGCGGTGATGGCGACCGCCACATCCACCTGGCGCCACAGCGCCACCGCGATCAGGGCGGGAATGGCGGTGAGCACAGCACTCCAGAACTGCACAGCAGAAGGTCCCGGGGATGTGGTCTGCCCCCAGAGCCGTCTCAGACCAGGCGCTGATCCCTGAACGATGCCGTAGCCAATCACCCAGAGACCGAGGAAGCCACCGATCTCCCAGAAACTCCAGCCCAGGGAGGCCTCAAGGAACACGGGCAAGGCCACCACGAACCAAACATCCCGGGCACCAAACAGAAAGAAGCGCGCCAGGGACAGCACGTTGATGCCCTGGGATTTGGAGAACAGCGACGAAAAGGCCGGTTTGGACTTCATCTTTCCGATCTCCCCGGGCAGCACCAGCGTGAGCAGGAAGGCCAGGGCCAGACCTGCCGCCATCCAGCCCACGGCAGCATTGAAGCCAAAGGCAGTGAGCAGCACCCCACCGAGGAAGAAGCCCACACCCTTGAGGGCGTTCTTGGATCCCGTGAGGATCGCCACCCACTTGAACAGCTGCTGCTGCCCCTGCTGCTGATCCTCCGGCGTTTCCAAAACCACCGTCTTGATGGCACTCTTGGCGCTCATCTTGTTGAGATCTTTGGCGATGCCGCTGATGGCCTGAGCGGTCATCACATAAATCACGCTCAACAGTTTCGGCCAACTGGCGGCGACGGGCATCAGCATCAACAACGCAAAAATCTGCAGCAGCGTTCCCACCCAGAGGGTGAGCCGAAGCCCATAGCGGGCACCGATCCAACCGCCGTACAGGTTGGTGAGCACCCCAAACAACTCATAAAAGAGGAACAGGAAGGCGATCTCGAGGGTGGTGTAGCCGAGTTGATGGAAGTGGAACACCACCAACATCCGCAGGGCCCCATCGGTGAGCGTGAAGGCCCAGTAGTTGGCGGTGACAATGCCGTATTGCTGCAGAGGGGAGAGCTTCATCCGTCCAGACCAATCACGTGGCAGGTGAGATCGGCCATGCGGCAGCTGTAGCCCCATTCGTTGTCGTACCAGGCAAACACCTTCAACTGGTTGCCATCAACAACCATCGTCGAGAGGGCATCGACAATCGAGCTGCGGTTGTCGTTGGTGTAATCGCAGGACACCAACGGGCGTTCCTCGTAACCCAGGATTCCTTTCAGAGGCCCTTCCGCAGCTGCTTGGAACGCAGCATTCACCTGCTCCACCGTGACGCTCTGCTTGAGCTCGAACACCGCATCGGTGAGCGATCCATTCAGCAGGGGAACACGAACGGCATGACCGTTGAGCTTGCCCTTCAGCTCAGGGAAGATCATCGCGATCGCCTTGGCCGAGCCGGTGGTGGTGGGAATGAGTGAGCTGAGCCCGGAGCGCGCCCGGCGCAGGTCGCTTTTGAAGGAATCGATCGGCACCTGGGTGTTGGTGATGTCGTGAATGGTGGTGATCAGGCCGTGCTCGATGCCGAAGCTCTCGTGCACCACCTTCACAACAGGCGCCAGGCAGTTGGTGGTGCAGGAGGCGGCCGTCACCAACTTGTGGCGCGCCGGTTCATAGAGGTGGTGATTGATCCCGTAAACGATGTTGAGCGCGTCCTCACCGGCAACCACACCCTTCACGGGACAGGCAACCACCACCCGTTTGAGGCCAAGCTGATCGAAATAGGGATTGAGCGTCTCCGGCGTTTTGATCTTGCCGCTGGCTTCAAGCACCATCTCCACCCCCCGATCGCTCCAGGGCACGGCGGTGGGGTCCTTGTCGCTGGACCAGGTGAGTGCGGATCCCTCCACGCTGAATCCATCAGCACTGCTGGTGATGCCTCGATCCCAGCGACCATGCACAGAATCGAACTCCAGCAGGTGGGCCGCGGTTGCTGCATCGCCAGCGCGATCATTGACATGCACCAGTTCGATGCCAGGCCGTCCCCAGAGGGCCCGGAACACCAGGCGACCAATCCGTCCAAAGCCATTGATGCCGATCCGCATACCAGCTCCCTTTGATCAATCAAATTATGTTGATCCAAACAGAGCGGGGGGCACTGCTCCTGTGATCCAGAACACCCTCAACAGGGAGCAGTCGAGGCAGCTGCTCAAAGCACTGGCCGACCCGATCCGTCTCGACGTGATCCATGCGCTGGCACAGGGGGAACGATGCGTCTGTGACCTCACCGGTGAGCTCAACCTCTCCCAGTCGAAGCTCTCGTTCCACCTCAGGGTGCTGCGAGAGGCGGGGCTGCTGACGGATCGGCAGAGCGGCCGCTGGATCTACTACCGGCTGCAACCGGATGCCCTGGCAGCCCTGGAAGCCTGGCTGGCCGAACTGCGCCGCCACTGCAGCCAGAGCGCTACCCCCTGCCCGAGCTGACGATGGACCAACGGCTTTTCTTCCCGGCCACGGAACGCAACCGCGGCCCCATCGGAGATCTGCTGAAACCGCTCTTACCTGGCTCAGGAGCCGTGCTGGAACTGGCCAGCGGCAGTGGTGAGCACGCCGTCTGCTTTCAGCAGCGCTTTCCCCATCTGCGCTGGCAGGCCAGCGATCCGGATCCAGACCATCGCGCCAGCATCAACGCCTGGATCCAGCACCAGGGTCTGAGCCAGGTGATGCCCGCAGCCCTCAACCTCGATGTTGAACACCGCCCCTGGCCCCTGCCCCAGAACCTCCAAGGGGCCGTGAAGGCTGTTGTGTGCATCAACCTGCTGCACATCAGTCCAGCCAGCTGCACGGATGCTGTGCTCGAGGAATCAGCCCTGTTGCTGCCCAGCGGCGCCCCCTTGATCATTTATGGCCCATTCAGGCGCAATGGTGCTCACACGAGCGCAAGCAATGCCGCCTTCGACCAATCCCTCAGGGAACGCAACCACCAATGGGGATTGCGGGAGCTGAATCAAGTAACAGCCATCGCCGCCAAGGCTGGCTTCAACACCGAAAACGTGGTCTCCATGCCCGCCAACAATTTGACTTTGGTGTTTCAGCGCGCTTGAGCCCCATCTCGCTTGCCAGCGCCTGGAAGGCCGTCGACAATCACGCGGTATCTCCGGTGTGAGCGATGGATCTGACTGATTTCTTAGCGAAGCTGCTGATCGGTTCAGCCATCACTCTGACCCTGGCGTTTCTTTGTAAGACAGTTTTTCCTCGGTTCACCAAGCGAAGCAAAACCGACTTCGACGACTTTGTGCTCAATGCCTTCGCCGCTTCGGTGGTGCCTTTCGGCTTGGTGGTCACTCTGATCCTTGCTCGGGATGATTTGGGCTTGCCCAACAACATTGCAAGGGCCTACGACACATCGCTGCGCATTGTTGGCACGATCATTCTGATTCGGTTGGTCAACCGAATCGGAGCGCGATTCCTTTTCGGATTGGTGCGCCGTGCAGGCGCGGATGATCTTCAACAACTCCTCCAAAGCCTGCTCCCGCTGCTGAAAACCGTGGTGTGGGCGATCGGCACCTTGGTGCTGCTGCAGAGCCTGGGCGTGAAGATGACGGTGATCTGGGGTTTGCTCAGTGCCGGCGGCATCGGCATTGGCTTGGCCCTGAAAGAACCAGCCCAGGAATTGTTCGCCTACCTGATGATTCTTCTGGACAAGCCTTTCACCGTTGGGCAATTCATCACGGTGGGCTCCACCTCGGCAACGGTGGAACGCATCGGGGTTCGCTCCACCCATCTGCGCAGCCTGCGCGGCGAACAGGTGGTGATGAGCAACTCCACCCTTACAGGCTCAACCATCCTCAATTTCGCTGAAATGGCGCAACGCCGGATGATCTATTCAATTGGCGTCACCTACAGCACATCGCTCGAGCAGATGAAGGCAATCCCGACGATGGTTCAGGCTGTGATCGATGATCAGGCCCACAGCACCTTCAACCGCTGCCACTTCACCGAATTTGCTGATTCAAGCTTGAATTTTGAACTGGTTTATTACATCGACACCCGTGATTTCACGGTCGCTCTGAACGAACAACAAGCCATCAACCTCGGAATCATGGAGGCCTTCGCCCAAGCAGGCATCGACTTTGCCTTCCCAAGCAGGACGCTCTACTTGGAGGGAGATTCACTCGCCGGCAAAGCCTCCTGAGCCGTCGGCACAGCAGAGCGCCAAACAACACCACCGATCAACAGGGCCAAGGCCGCCACAGCAGCGGTGAGGGGAATCAGGCGACGACGATCAGAATTGGAAGCAAGGGCGATCGGGCTGGAGAGGTTGTCGCGTCGTGACGCCAGAAATGCCCCCTGCCGGCAGCGGGTGCACACCGTGTTGGTGACGCCTGCACTCTTCAACTTGAAGCCGTAACGCCCCGGAATCTCAACGGGTGTTCCACAGCTGGAACAAGGGAGAGAAAAAACTGCCATGGGGAATCTGCCCTCAATTCAGATCTATCACCCCGGTTTCACTCCAACGGAACGTCTCCCGTGGCACAAACGGAACCCCAGCAGAGGCTGTGGTCCGCCGTCCAGAAGGGTTGCCCCTCCCGCCAGTCCGCGCCCTCACCAACCCGCATCATCATCTGGCCGCTGCCGTCATGGACAAATTCGACGCGCTGCTGATTCCAGGTCAACACCCAGCGCTCTCCAGGACTGGACGCCACCATCCGACAGGGACTCCAGGCCTGCTGCGCGATCCGGCAGCGCATCGAAGCCGCTGCTGCTGAGCTTCCAGCTGCAGAGCTGCCCATCAGCAGCAGAGCCGCGGTCCAGAGCTGAATGCGAAACACAGACACTGTCTCGGAAGCACGCTGGCGAAAGGCCTCCTTTTCACCATGGGGCCGGGCGATGGTCACGCCGTTGAGGCGCACAGGATCTCTTCAGGGTTTGGTGTCTGTCAGGATTTGATCAGACCAGTTGCTGATCGTGCCGCGTTTTCAAGCCCGCGTCCTCGTGCGTCTGCGCCCCTCCGTACTCGATCCAGCCGGAGAAGCCGCGCGTGGTGCCGCTGAACGACTTGGGGTGGAAGGCCTCAGCAAGCTGCGGATCGGTAAAGCCGTGGAAATGGAGCTGGAGGCTCCTGATGAGGCCGAAGCCCGCCGCAGGTTGGAACTGCTCAGTGATCGCTTGCTGGCCAACCCGGTGATCGAAGACTGGAGCCTGGAGCTGGAGCAGTCATGAGCATCGGGGTCATCGTTTTTCCCGGCTCCAACTGCGACCGGGATGTGCAATGGGCAACCGAGGGTTGCCTTGGGATGAGCACGCGCAGGGTCTGGCATGAGGAGACCGACCTCAGCAGCTTTGACGCCATCGTTCTGCCGGGCGGTTTCAGCTACGGCGACTATCTGCGTTGCGGCGCCATTGCCCGCTTCGCACCAGCCCTGCAGTCCTTGATCGACTTTGCCGCCAAGGGGGGTCGTGTGCTCGGCATCTGCAACGGATTTCAAGTGCTCACGGAACTGGGCCTGCTCCCCGGTGCCCTTACCCAGAACCGGGATCTGCACTTCATCTGTGAAGACGCACCCCTCAAGGTGGTGAGCCAGCGCACGGCCTGGATGCAGGGCTACAACGACGGGGCCCTGACCCTGCCGATCGCCCACGGTGAAGGCCGCTACCAGTGCAGTGATGACACGCTCAAGCAGCTGCAGGACGACGACGCCATCGCCCTGAGCTACGGCAACAACCCCAACGGGTCGGTGTCCGACATCGCAGGCATCACCAATGCCAGCGGCAGCGTTCTGGGCCTGATGCCCCACCCCGAGCGGGCCTGTGATCCGGCCACGGGAGGAACCGACGGCCGCCGCATGCTGGAAGCCCTGCTGGGCTGATGCCAACCCGCCGGACGCTGCTGATCTCAGGGGCATCCACGATCATCACGGCCCTGCTCTCCCCCAGGGCCATGGCGGCCCAGCGCAGGCTGAAACCCTTGAAGCCTGGATCACGCATCCGCGCCGTGAACCCAGGCACCTGGATGGATCTGGACACGGATCTTCAAGCCTTGCGCGAGCGCTGTGATCAACAGCAGTGGCATCTGGAGATTCCCGCAGCCGTCACCCGTCAATGGCGCTATTTCTCAGGAACCGACCAGGAACGGGTTGAGGATCTGAGGTCAGCCTGGAACGATCCAACGGTGGATGCCGTGGTGACCCTTGGCGGGGGCTGGGGGGCCGCCCGCGTGCTCGAAGCCGGTTTTCGTTTTCCGCGCCATCCCAAATGGAGCCTGGGGTTCTCCGACACCAGCTCCCTGCTGCTGGCCCAGTGGGCCGCTGGCCTGCCGGGGGCCATCCATGGATCCAGCGGCGGCACAGAGGCGCAATGGCAACGCACGGTGGATTTGCTCTGCGGGCGTCCGGTGGCGCCCCTGCTGGGCGAGCCACGACGGCGGGGGATCGCGCGCGGACCCTTGGTGGTCACCAACCTGACCGTGGCGACCCACCTGATCGGCACGCCCTGGCTTCCCTCCCTGAAGGGGGCCATCCTGGTGCTGGAAGATGTGGGCGAAGCGCCCTACCGGGTTGACCGGATGCTGACCCAGTGGCGCAGCTCAGGCCTGTTGCAGCAGTTGGCGGGGGTGGCCTGCGGCCGCTTCAGCTGGGCTGAAGACGACATCCTTCCCGGCGATTTCACGATGGACGAGATCCTGGAGGAACGCCTGGACGATCTGGGCATTCCGCTGGTGCTGAATCTGCCGCTGGGCCATGGACGGCCCAACCAGGCCTTGCCCCTGGGAGCGCAGGCACAGCTGGACGGCAAGCACGGCCTGCTTAGGCTGATGGCCTGATGTGATGGCCTGATCAAAACATGACGCTGCTCACGAGCAGCACCACAAACAAAGGGGGCCTTTCGGCCCCCAGTGATTGAATCCATTGATCGTGATGATCAGGCAGCGACGGCAGCCTTGGGATCAAGAGCACCCTTGGCGTAGAGGCCGGCGTAGTAGGTGATGCTCTGCTGCTGGATCTTGCTGGCGTTGCCGGCAGCCCAGAACTGCTGGTAACGGTCCAGGCAGACCTGCTTCATGTACTTGCGAGCAGGCTTGTTGAAGTGGCGGGGGTCGAAGTTGGAAGGATCGGCCATGGCCGCTTCACGCACAGCAGCGGTGAAGGCGAGACGGTTGTCGGTGTCGATGTTCACCTTGCGCACACCGTTGCGGATGCCTTCCTGGATTTCCTCGACGGGAACGCCGTAGGTCTCGGGGATGGCACCACCGTGCTTGTTGATCATCTCCAGCCATTCCTGGGGAACGGAGGAGGAGCCGTGCATCACCAGGTGGGTGTTGGGGATGGCTTTGTGGATCTCAGCGATGCGGCTGATGGCCAGCACTTCACCCGTGGGCTTGCGGGTGAACTTGTAAGCGCCGTGGCTGGTGCCGATGGCGATGGCCAGGGCGTCGCACTTGGTCTTGGCGACGAAGTCGGCAGCCTCAGCGGGATCGGTGAGCAGCATGTCCTTGGACAGCTCGCCCTCGAAACCGTGGCCGTCTTCGGCTTCACCCTTGCCGGTTTCCAGGGAGCCCAGGCAACCCAGCTCACCCTCAACGCTCACACCCACGGAGTGGGCGAAGTCCACCACCTGCTTGGTGACGTTGACGTTGTAGTCGTAGCTGGCGGGAGTCTTGGCGTCGGCTTCCAGGGAACCGTCCATCATCACGGAGGTGAAACCGTTGATGGCAGCGGAGTAGCAGGTGTCAGGAGCGTTGCCGTGGTCCTGGTGCATCACCACGGGGATGTGGGGATAGGTCTCGGTTGCGGCCAGGATCAGGTGACGCAGGAAGATCTCACCGGCGTAGCTGCGGGCGCCGCGGGAGGCCTGGAGGATCACAGGACTGTCGGTCTCGTCAGCCGCTTCCATGATGGACTGGACCTGCTCCAGATTGTTCACGTTGAACGCAGGAATGCCGTAGCCGTTCTCAGCGGCGTGGTCGAGCAGGAGCCGAAGCGGAACGAGCGCCATGGATAAATCCTCGGAGGGTTGGGGTCGTCAAAGACGAATCGCCGGCAATTTTACCGCGTGTTACGCAAGATCCAATGTGCTGCCTGCTGCTTGATCGCAGGCCACACGACTGGCCACGCCCTCGGCCAGTCCAGGCAGCATCGGTTGCCCACAGCGAATGCTCTCGGCCCACCAGCCCAGCACCCTGGCCACAGGGGCGATGCGGCCATCCGTCCAGGTTTCCGGAAAGGCGAAGTCGGCATCGGCTTCCACGGCGCGGAAGGGCTCACCGAGCGGGGCGTGCTGCAGCTCAAAGCCATGCACGTAGTCCTTCTGATTGGTGCTGCTGAGCAGCAGCGATCCCGACGACCCCACCACATCCAGGCAGAACCCGCGACCGTTACGCGACACGGAACTGAGGCTGACCTGCGCCGGCACCGGCAGGTCCTGCCTGCCCTGCCAATGGGCCACGGTCTGCAGCAGCGACACATCGGAAGCATCCACGGCGGCCAGACCACCATCGGGATGAGGGCGTTGCTTGATCGAAACGCTGTTCAGGGCCTGGACGCTCCCCAGGGGACCGATCAGCCAGGCCAGCATGTCCATGGCATGGGTTCCGAGCGCTCCGATCACACCGCCGCCCTGATCCGCTTGGGCATACCAGTTCCAGCCGCGCTGGGGATCGGCACGGCTGCCCATCAACCAGTCGAGCTTCACCAGCCAGGGTGTGCCGACGGCACCGGCCTGCAGAAGGCGTGCGGCCTGCATGAACAGGGGCACAGCGCGGTATTCGTAGTCCACAGCCACCGACAGCCCCCGTGCCAGGGCTAACCGCTGCAGCTCGCGGGCTTGATCGGCATGCAGCGCGATGGGCTTCTCCAGCAGCAGGTGCTTGCCCGCCTCCAGGGCCCGTCGGGCCAGGTCGAAGCGGGGTGCAGGGGGTGTGGCGATGATCACCGCATCCACCGCGGGATAAGCCAGCAGGGCATCCCAGTCGCTGAATCCCTTCAAGCCATGGGCAGCCGTGGCGGCATCCAAGCGCTCCTGGCGCGGGTGCCAAAGCGCCACCGCCTCAAGATCAGGCGCTGCTGCAAGGGCCGGCAGGTGCACCTTCTCCCCGAAGCCGAGACCGGCGACGGCAACACCAAGGGGCTGTGGGGACATCTCAGCTGGAGAGGGGTTCGGCACAGACAGCCTCAATCACTGAGGTGATCAGACCGTCATCCCCGGCAGGCTGCCATTGGGCACGAAAACGCGGCAAACCATTCACCTGTTTGTCGCGATACAGCTCCTGGGAGCAGTCCAGCTGCATCACATAGAGCTCGCCGGAGGGCTGCTCTCCATCTTGAGTGGCCGCTGGGGTGAACCGGCTGAGCACGGTTCGGTATCCATCCCGATCGATGCGCACACTGCCGCGATCCCACCACTGCTGGCCCGCGTCGGTTGCAGGCACCTCGATCCATTCCACGGGGCCCGCCAGCACGGGGGCCACCCAGCAGACCAAGGCCAGGATCAGCACACAACCAGCTCGGATCATGCGCTGGTGAGCTCCATCGGTTTGCAGCCGTGCAGGCGCAGAAGATTGGCCAGGGTGGAGCGCAGCTGGGTGCGGGGAACGATCGTGTCCACGAAGCCGTGCTCCTGCAGGTATTCAGCCGTCTGGAAATTGTCGGGCAGCTTCTCCCGCAGGGTCTGCTCGATCACCCGGCGCCCAGCAAAACCAATCAACGCCTTCGGTTCCGCCAGGATCAGGTCGCCCAGCATGGCGAAACTGGCGGTCACACCCCCCGTGGTGGGGTGGGTGAGCAAGGGCATGTAGAGCAGCTCGGCTTCGCGGTGGCGTTCCAGCGCTCCGGAGATCTTCGCCATCTGCATCAGGCTGAGCATCCCCTCCTGCATCCGGGCACCGCCGGAGGCACAAACGATCAGTAGCGGCAGCTTGCGGGCGGTGGACTCCTCGATCAGACGGGTGATTTTCTCCCCGACCACCGAGCCCATCGATCCCCCCATGAAGCGGAAGTCCATCGCTGCCAGACCCATGGGGATGCCTTCCACCCGGCAGAGCCCGGTGACGACACCATCCCGTAGCCCCGTCGAAGCCTGACTTTCCCGCAGCCGGTCGGCGTAGGCGCGCCGGTCTTTGAATCCGAGGGGATCCACCGGTGACAGATCCGCATTCAGCACCTGGAAGCTGTCGGGGTCCGCAATAAGTGCGATGCGTTCAGCACTATCGATCCGGTGGTGATGGCCGCAGTTGGCGCAAACACTGGCGTTGAGTTTCAGGTCTTTGAGATAAACGACCTGACCACACTCCGGGCATTTGCTCCACAGCCCATCGCCTTCATCGGGTTCCTGCTTGATGTTGGCGACGTACTGACCCTTGCGGCGATCAGCAAACCAATCGAACAGAGACACACAGGGCTGTCAGCTCACACCATTAAAAGCCGGACTGGGAATCGACGCTGGGGAATCAAGCGCCCAACAGCATCACCCAGGTGCTCCACCACCACTGCGGACCGGTCAACCAGACCAGCCAGATGCCCAGGGCAATGAAGGGACCGAACGGGAATGGTTCCCTGGGGCCCAACCGGCCACTGAGGCGAGCGGCGCTTCCAACCAAGGCTCCCGAAACAACCGCAAGGGCCATCGCCGCTGCGATGCCCCCGGGGCCCAGCCATGCCCCACCCAGCGCCGCCAACTTGGCATCGCCCAGGCCCAGCGCAGGCTGTCCCAACAACCGTTCGGCCAGGGCACTGAGACCTTCCAACAGCAGCAGGGCCAGCACCGCAGCGATCAAATGATTGGCCAGAACAGGAATGCCAGCAGCCGTGCTGACGAGCAGGCCCAGCACCACCCCCCAGCGGCACAGGGGCTCCGGCAGCCAAAGGTGATCCAGATCGATCAACACCAGCGGCAATAGCAGCGCGATCAGGGGGAGACCAGCCCAGGGGAGCCAGAGATTAGGGAGCCCCCCACCAGCACCAGGCCACACCAACAGCGCCGAGATCCAGAGGCCGGCACTCAGGGCCTCCACGGCGGGATAACGCCAGCTGATCGCTGCATCACAGTCGCGGCAGCGGCCCCTCAGCAGCAGCCAACCGAGCAAGGGGAGATTGTCATGCCAGCGGATGGCATGGCCGCATTTGGGGCAGTGGCTGCCGGGAAAGACCACCGATTCCTGACGGGGCAAGCGCCAGGCCACCACGTTGGTGAAGCTGCCGACGCAGGCGCCCAGCAGGCCGGTCCAAGCCAGGATCAACCCTTCCATCGGGTCCGACCACGGCTCGTGCGTCCCCGGATCAGATCGATGGCAATGAACTCTTCGTCCGGCAGAAGAACAGGGGTCTCGAAGACCACGCGGCCATCGGGTTCCTGCGGATCCACCACCACACCAAGAGGCTCCTGCCCCGCAGGGGTGCTGGAGAGATAGGCGAAATAAATGCGACGGGCCTGGGCGATCAGCGAGCGGCTGTCAATGAGATCCCAGCGGGGAGACGAGGGCGCCCCCGAGGCTCCGCGGATTTCAAAGGAGGGCGTTGACAAAGAAATAGAGCCCACCTGATCACTCAGATGGGCCCATTGTAGAGACGATTGTTGATAGGAGAAGCGATCAGCTGAGCTTGTTCTTATCTTCGATCATGCGGTGAATGATCGGAGTGAGGATCAGTTCCATGGCGAAGCCCATCTTGCCGCCGTTCACCACGATGCTGGTGGGGCTGGACATGAAGGAATCGTGGATCATGTTCAGCAGGTAACCGAAGTCGATTCCCCACTTCTCACGAGCACCCTTGCGGAAGTGGATGATCACGAAGCTTTCATCCGGGGTCGGGATGTTCCGGCAGATGAAGGGGTTGGAGGTGTCCACGGTGGGAACACGCTGGAAGTTGATGTCGGTCTGGCTGAACTGCGGGCAGATGTGATTGATGTAATCAGGCATCCGGCGCAGGATCGTGTCAACGATCGCCTCAGCGGAATAACCACGCTCAGCGTTGTCGCGGTGGATCTTCTGAATCCACTCAAGGTTGGTGATCGGCACCACACCCACCAGGAGGTCGGCCAGGGCGGCCACGTCGTAGCCCTCGCCCTTCACACCGCCATGGAGGCCTTCGTAGAACAGCACGTCAGTGCCGGTCGGGATGTCTTCCCAAGGCGTGAACTGACCCGGCTCGAGGTTGACGCCAAGACGAGCGTTGTGTTCAGCCGCTTCTTCAACGCTGTGGAGGTAATAGCGCTTCTGACCAGCACCGGTTTCGCCGTAGGTGCGGAACAGTTCCTCGAGCTTGTCGAAGAGGTTGGCCTCAGGGCCGAAGTGGGAGAAGTTCTCACCCTTGGCCAGGGCATCCGCCATGGCCTGTTTCATGGGCATCCGCTCGTAGCGGTGGTAGCTGTCGCCTTCCACCACTGCAGGGGTAATGCCTTCCCTCGCAAAGATGTGCTCGAAGGCGCGCTTGACGGTGCTGGTTCCAGCTCCGGAAGAACCGGTAACAGCGACAACCGGATGACGCTTCGACATCGACGCAGGGACTACGGGCCCGGCGATCTTGCCAGATCAGGGCCCGATTGCACCAATCTCTGGCTTACAGAGCTTTGAGCAATTGCTCACCCATGGCGCGACAACCCAGCTGGGTGCAGCCTTCTGCCATGAGATCACCCGTGCGGAAGCCACCGGCCAGAACGGCATCCACAGCGGCCTCAAGATCATCGGCAGCCGCGGCCTGCTTTAGGCCGATGCGCAGCATCATTGAGGCCGACAGCACCATGGCCATGGGATTGGCCTTGTCCTGACCGGCGATGTCGGGGGCTGAACCGTGCACAGGCTCAAACAGACCAGGGCCCTCACTGCCGAGGGAGGCTGAGGGCAGCATGCCGATGGAGCCGGTGAGCATCGCCGCCTCATCGCTGAGGATGTCGCCGAAGAGGTTGCCGGTGAGCAGCACATCGAACTGGCGCGGATCACGCACCAGCTGCATCGCCGCGTTGTCCACATACATGTGGCTCACCTCCACAGCGCTATAGCTGGACGCCATGGCATCCACGCGATCCCGCCAGAGCTGGCTCACATCGAGCACATTTGCCTTGTCCACCGAGCAGAGCCGGCCCCGCCGCTCCTGGGCGATCTCAAAGGCCACCTTCGCGATCCGATCCACCTCCGAGGCGGAGTAGGTCATGGTGTTGAAGCCGCGCTCGTCCCCCTCGGTCTCAATGCGTCCCTTGGGCTGACCGAAGTAGATCCCCCCGGTGAGTTCCCGCACCACCATCAGGTCCACCCCCTCGATCACCTCACGCTTGAGGCTGCTGGCATCGATGAGGGCCGGAACAATCTTCACCGGCCGCAAATTGGCAAACAGCTCCATGCCGGCGCGCAGGCCAAGCAGGCCGGTTTCCGGGCGTTTCTCTCGGGGAAGGCTGTCGAAACGGGGGCTGCCGATGGCGGCGAGCAACACCGCATCGGCTGCCTTGCAGGCTTCCAGGGTGCTGGCGGGCAACGGCTCACCGGTGGCATCGATGGCGCTGCCACCGATGGGCTGCTCCTCAAAGCTCAACGAAAAGCCATGGCGCTGGCTCACCACCTCAAGCAGCTGACGGGCGACAGCGGTGATCTCGGGGCCGATGCCATCACCGGGCAGGAGAACAACGCGGTGCTGAGCCATGACGGTGCGGTACGGCAGGTCGACCGCTGAGGTTACTGAGGGGTGTCCCGCTTGAGCTCCCGCAGGGTCTTGGCCATCTCCGGCAGCTTGCTGAAGGTGGTGGCGCAGCGCAGCCAGAGGCGATTCGGAATCGCGGGAAAACCACTCACCACCGCTCCGGGGGCCACATCAGTGTGAATGCCGGTCTTGGAGCTGGCGATGGCGCGATCGCCGACGACAACACGATTGGCGACCCCCACCTGGCCCGCCAGGATCACCCCCTGGCCGATGTGGGCGCCGCCGGCGATGCCCACCTGGGAGGCGAAGGCACAGCCACGGCCGGTGGTGACGCCATGGCCGATCTGCACAAGGTTGTCGATCTTGGTGCCGGCACCAATGCGGGTCTCACCGACGGAAGGGCGATCAATGGTGGTGCCGCTACCCACCTCAACGCCGTCTTCAAGAACCACCTGGCCGGTCTGCGGCATTTTTCGCCAACCTTTGGCCGTCGGCACGAAGCCAAAGCCCTCAGATCCGACAACGGCATTGGAATTCACCACACAGCCACGCCCGAGAAGGCTGCCGGGGTGGAGCACGGCATTGGCGTGCAGCTCACAGCCATCACCCACCACCACGTTGTCGTAGATCACCACCCCGGGGTGAACGATGCAGTCGGCACCAAGACGGCTTCCCTCCCCGATGCAGACCCGCGGGCCCACCGCTGTACCGGGGCCCACCACAGCCCGTTCATCGATCACCGCCGAAGGGTGAATCTCCGCCAAGGGCCGGCGGCGGGGATGCAACTGATCGAGGGCTTCAGCAAAGGCCAGACGCGGATCCGCGAAGACCGCAAAGGCGATGCCACGCTGCGAAGCCAGATCAATCAGATCCTGTTGGTCGGGCAGCAACAGGGCACCCACGCCGCTGGCGCCCAAGGCCGCGGTGAGGGCGTTGCCCTTCTCCAGAAAGCTGAGCTGCGCGGCTGAGGCCTGATCGAGTGAAGCGGCACCCTCAAGCCATGGGTCCAAGCCCGGCTGGCTCCAGCGCAGACCTGCATCACCGGTCTGCAGAACCTTAATCAGGGTGCTGAAACGCATGGAGGCCAGGGCAGTCCGGCGGATCGTAGACGTGGTTAACGGCTGCGAAGCACCAGACCATCGCGATGCACCACCACCGGGGAGGACTCCCCCGGCGATGGGTCATTCATCGCGGCCCGCAGCTGGTCGCTGTCCATCGAACAGAGGCCACGGCCCAGGTCCTCTCCATCGGGGTCCAGCAACTGAACGGGTTGATTGGCGGCGAACTCACCCCGCACCGCCGTCACACCCACCAGCAGCAGGGACGCACCACGGTGCTGCAGCGCTGCACAGGCCCCCGCATCCAGCTGCAGTTCACCCTCAGGCCGAAGCACGTGGGCCAGCCAACTGCGTCGGTTGCCCAGGGGTTCGGGGTGGGGATGGAACACCGTTCCCCCCCGTTCGCCCAACAGCAAAGCCTCGAGACGCGCGGGGTCGCGGCCATCGGCGAGCTGAACGGTGATGCCACTGGCGGTGGCGATGCGGGCTGCCGACAACTTCGTGGTCATGCCGCCGGTGCCCCAGCGCCCCCCGTCGCCGGCCCCCTGTTCCAAGGAGTCCAGCTCCCGAGGGTGGCGAACATCCGAGATCGGTTCGGCGTTGGCATCCACCCGCGGATCCGAGGAATAGAGGCGATCAACATCCGTGAGCAGGATCAGTTGCTGGGCTTCAACGGCGGCGGCCACCAACGCCGAGAGGGTGTCGTTGTCGCCGAAGCGCAACTCCGCCGGCGAAAGGGCATCGTTCTCATTGATCACCGGCAGCACCCCCCAGCTCAGCAGCTGCCGCAAGGTGCCCGAAGCGTTCTGATACCGACGGCGATCGGCCAGGTCGGAGCGGGTCAACAGCACCTGCGCCACGGAACGACCATGACGTTCCATGGCCCGTTCATACAGCGCCATCAGCGCGCCCTGGCCGATGGCTGCAGCCGCCTGCAGGGCCACCACCGTGTCGGGTCGGTTGGTGAGGGCCAACTTCTGGCAGCCCAGGCCGACGGCACCACTGGTGACCAGCACCACATGGTCACCGCGGTCCATGGCCCCTGCGAAGCAGCGGGCGTAGCCATCAATCTTGGTGGCGGTCTCCCCCCGAAGCAGGCTGGTGCCGATTTTCACGACCCACAGGGTCATGCTGAAGGCGCCCCCATCACGCGGGCCATGGCGCGTTCAAACCGCTGCACCCGGTCATGGCGGCAGGGCTTGCCATCGTCTCGAACCGGTCGAACCAACACCGTGTAGAGCCCCATTCGGTTGCCGCAGAGCACATCCGTGAACAGGCGGTCGCCGATCATCGCGATCGCCTCCGGGGGCAGCGCGAGATCACGAACAACGCTGCGCAAGGCGCCACGGCGGGGCTTGCCGGCCCCAAAGGTGAAGCTGACCTGCAGCTGATCAGCCACGGCAGCAATCCGATCGCGGGAGGGGTTGTTGCTGAACAGATGCAACTGCAGGCGGCGGCCGGCATCCACCAGCCAGTCGCGCACGGGCCCTGGCAGGGTCACGTCACGACCGGGCAGAAGGGTGCGGTCGACGTCGATCACGGCGGCCTTCAGGCCGTGGGCCGTGAGGTGAGGCAGCGAAAGCTGGGCAATGGTGAGGTGGGGATCCCAATCGGGGGTCAACCAATGCTGTGCCGTCAATCCGGCCATTCACGCTCCTCCAGTTCCGCCTCAATCAGGGGTTGAACGCGGTCGAGCTCATCGTCGCTCAGCAGCACAGCCTGGCCATCCACCATCCGCACCAACACCAGGAACGGATCAAGGGGGATGTAAAGGCCGTATTCCTCCGCGTCGACCATGAAGCTCACCAGCAGCTCAAAGGTCTCAGCATCCTCATCAACGTCGTCGTCCTCTTCCAGCTCGTCGAGCTCGTCCTGATCCGGCTCCTCCAGTTCACCACTGACGGTGAGGGTGATCGCCGATCGCACCAGAACCAAGTCGTGCTCCTGGAGCACCACATCAGCCACCGAGAGAATCGGCTCGCTGCTGGCAACTTCCGTAATCGGCACCGGCTCTGCATCGTCATTGAGCCGAAACAGCGAAACCGGTGTGTCGACCGGCGAGAGCAGGGCGTAGTCCTGCCCCTCGATGGGGATCAGATGCTCGAGGAAGCACAGCAGGTCGTGGCCCTCGCGGTCGCGGACCAGCAGGGTGGGGTGATCGCTGCTCTTACCGGGGCCCGACTCAGACATCGACGCGGCTCTGACTGGGCTCAGGATCCACCATCGCCCGCCCCGGCGCCCGACCTTGACGCACTCTGTTG
The DNA here is from genome assembly GCF_023630635.1 of Synechococcus sp. MU1651. Lineage (NCBI taxonomy): Bacteria > Bacillati > Cyanobacteriota > Cyanophyceae > Synechococcales > Synechococcaceae > Synechococcus > Synechococcus sp. MU1651. The sequence goes on along the minus strand of NZ_JAKUHJ010000015.1, from coordinate 14,042 downwards.
GGCCGGTTTGAGCTCCGGACCCTCCGCCAGCCATTGCTCCAGCAGCAGGGCAGCAGCTGCACTGTCCAGACGTCCGCTGCGATCGCCCGTCAGCCCGAACTGTTCACCGGCCGCCCAGGTGCTGCTGTGTTCATTCACCCAGGCCAAGGGCAGATCGAGGGCGGCAGCCAGCCGTAGGCCGTAACGCTGGCAATGCTCCGCCTGGGCCGTGGGCTGGCCCGCGGCATCCAGAGGCAAACCCACCACGAGCCCCTGCACCGACCGTTCACGGCAGTGGGCCCGCAGAACGACCAAATCCGCATCAAAGCGACCACGACGCAGGGCGGCGAGGGGCGTGACGCTGATGCCCAGGGCATCGCAGCCGGCCAGGCCGATGCGCCGCCGGCCCACATCGAGGCTGAGGATCGAACAGGGACGCGGCCGCATCAGTGCCGATCACCCAGGCTTGGTGTGGGCAAGGGTGTGCCCTGAGGCCGCAATCGGCCCAGCACCTGATCGAGCGATCGGGTCAGCTGCAGGTTGCGCTGGGGTGACTGACGCCGCCACATGCTGCGTCCGAGCAGCAGCTGCTCGTCGCCACGGGTCCAGCCCTCCGCCTCCAGGATCCGGCTGAGGGGGGCATCGTCAAAGGCCGTGAGCAGCCCGCGGGGGCGGCCGCGCTGAAGGATCCCGTTCAAAACCTGGGGAAGGGCCTGATCCAGCCGGGGATCCCAGGCGACGTCGCGCATCAGTTCCAGGAACCCGGCCTCTCCCGCATCGGGAAGGCGGATGCAGCCCGCCAACACAGCATCTCCAGCCATCAGCACGCCGCAGCCGGGGCCGTTGCGGTCCAGCAGATCCAGCCAATGGCGGTCGGTGATCTGACGCAGGTGGCTGTGGCTGCCCCCCTGCTCGATCGGCCAGAGCAATTGGGCGGTGCGGCGGTTCAAGGCCGCCCAGCGCATACCCCCTGGCAACTGATCGGTGCCATGGGGATCAACCCCAGCCCCTGGTGGACACCAGCACTGGTACGGACGAAGCGGTTGAAAGCCCAGCTCCCGCAGCAGGGCAATGGCATCGGCATCGGTGGCCGGGCAGCGGATCACCCAGCTGCAAATCTGAGCAGTCCACGACTGCAGAGCCTGCTGAAGCAGGGACTGCTGAATGGTGCGATGGCTGTAATTGTCCAGCGGGCCCAGCAGCACCGGCAAATGAAGGATCCAGCAGCTGCCGCGGCGGTTGAACGGCCGGGCCACCACACTGGCCACCGGGCGATCCCCCGCGAGGGCCATCAGGCAACGGGGCGAGCGGCTGGGGAGCAGATCGGGAAAGCGTTGCTCGACCCTGGAGAGCCATTCACCGATCAGAAAGCCCTGAAAACGTGAGAGCTGATCGATCGGCGCATCCTGAACCCACTGGGCCAGGTGGGCCGGATTGAGGGGCTCAATGCGGATGGAGGTGGTCTTGGGTTCTGTCACCGGATACCCTCCAACCCCAACTGCTCACAATGTATCGCTCATTCCAGGCCTGGCCGCACCAACACCAGGGGGGTGCGCTCATTGGCATTGCCGGCGGGATTGGGACGCAGGGCCCGGCCCAGCAAGGCCTCATCACAGCCGGGGCTGGAGGCCAGCACCTTCACTCGGCCAAGGTCGTTGACGTCAACGATGGCAACTTCGACCCCGAGTTCGGCAGAAGCATCACGACAGAACTGCTCAGCCCGGGATGGCCCCAGAACAATGGTCTGGTCATAGGGCGGTGTGGTGCCGGTGATGTCGTCGATCAAGCGAGCCTGATCCCCGGCGAGGCGATAGAAGCCACCGGGGATGCCCACCAGCTTCATCAGCAGACCCCCCAGCCAGGCGGCCAGCACCCGGGTGGGCCCCACCAGATCGATCAAGGTCTGCATCCCGCAGGCCGTGGCCAGGCTGCTGGTGGGGTGAAACACACGGCAGGCCAGGCGCGCCACCATGCCGGGCTCCACCTCACTGGGGTGGCGGTAGCGACCCTGGATCACAGCCACGGGGGTCTCGCCGATGGTGAGGATGTCGCCGGGCTGCACCAGATCAGCGGCGTAGGTGCGCAGGACGTCGATGGCGTCGTCCAGGGGACCGAGCAGGTGGGTGCGCAGCGGCAAGACACGGCAGCCTTCCCCCTGGCGGAAGCGGGCTTGATCGGGCTGCAGGGGTTGGGGACGGCTCAAGGGCACCAGCACGCCCTGACGGCGCTGCAGGCGACCGAAGGGTCCGTAATTCACCCAGTGGGCATCCACCCAGAGGCTGTCGACCCGAGCGGATGGGGTCGGGCCGGTGATCTCGATCGAGACCCGGGCACGCGTGGTTTTGCGTCCTTTGACGATGTAGGCCGCCCAGTAGCCGTCTGCGCGGGTCTCCTCGTCGGGATGGTCGGCAATGATCCGCGTTGTTACCTCCAGGCCGGCGGGATCAGAGGACCCCAGCAGCACGGGCTCGACCCGCAGCTCCGGCACAAAAATCTCCATGCGGGGGTGGGGGTTGCTGATCTCCAGCACCCCCTCGATACGGAGCCGCCCGCCCAGATCATCAACCCGCCAGTCGCGAGGCATCATCCGCAACGGTGAGGCGGGTCTGAGGCGATGGCGGAGCTCCAGCCAGGCCACAGCAAGTCCTAGGCCGAGCGGAGCAAGCAGCAGCGACACAGCGGATACGGCTCAGCGACCGGGACAACTGGCCGGCAGCGTAGGCGCCATGGCGGTGGGCGTCTCAGTTGGCGGTGACTTCGATGTTCACTTCGTTGAAGCTGCCTTCCTGATCAATGCGTCCCAGATCCGGAGCGGGAAGACCGGTGGAGGCGCTGATGGCGTCGTTGATCGCCGCCAGGGGAACCTGACCGTTCTGATCAAGCACAACCCGGCCATCGGTGCCGATCACCACCACCTGCGGAATGGTTCCGGACCAATAGGTGGCTGGATCTCCGGCCCCCAGCGCTTCACGGCCCTGCAGCGGATCGGTGGAGAGGGGAAGCAGATCGATGCTGCGGCCCCACAGCCGTTGCAGTTCCGACACCACCGGAGCGAAGCGTTTGCTCACGGCGCTGTCGTCCAGGTAGTAGACGATCACGGCCGTGCGTCCCTCAGCGAGGGACTCCTCCAGGGTGCTGGCGGGGGGAACCAACGAGCCATTGCCGGCGTAGAGGGCATAGATGTTGCCGTCGTAGCTGTCGCTGTTCAACACAGCGGCGGCTGGTGCGACATGGAGCAGCAGCGCGATCGAAACGGTGATCAGACAGCGCACCAAAGCAAGCATCAAGCCGAAGCAGCGGATCGCCATTGTGGACCCAGGGGCCTAACCGCGGCCGAAGCTGCGTCCCATGCCCTGGGCAATGCCCCGCCCCACCAGACCGATAGCGCGCCCCAGCACCTGGGTGAGCAGGATCACGGCAAGGTCGCCGATGCGGCGCACCAGGGCCTGCACCTGGGGTGCGAGGGCATCCCGGGCTTCCAGGAGCAAGGCCACCTGCCGCTGCCACCAACCCAGCTGATTGAGCTCCTTGTCGCGGGGCTCCGTCAGTAGCAGCGGTTCGATGCGACCGGAGCGCAACTGAAACAGGGTGCGCTGGCTTTCGTAGAGCTGAATGGGGCGCTCCACCCAATCCGCCCAACGCAGCTGGGTGTTCAAGCGGTTCCTGAGCCGGTCGAGTTCCCGGGTGGCCAGGAGGGGGTCCCGCAGCAGGTAACGGCGCAGCTCCGGCCAGTCACCACAGGCATCGAGCAATTCGGCACCAATCAGTTCCGCCGTCCTCACCAGCCAATTGCTCACCAGGGTTTCGAGTTGCAGGAAGGCCCTGGGGTCATCGGCCGGCAGCAGCAGGCCGTTCACCAGCATCGGTTGATCGGCCACCAGCGGCGCCAGCATTCCGGTTGGATCGGGCAGCTCGCCGTCGGCGCCGGTGAGATCAGCGCGGCTGAGCAGCGAAGCCACCACCGGCTGCAGCTCGCCGTCGCAGGGGATCTGGACGTAACTGCCGGCCAGGGCGGTGAGGGCCTGCTGGCGCAACTCGGGCTGCAACGAATCCCAGGCCTGAGCGATCGCCGTGGCGTCCTGGCGGCTGCGCAGGCGCTGCAGGACCTGATCAAGCTGTTGCAACAGGGCCAGCAGCAACTCCCGGCGACGATCCGGGTGCAGGCCCTCAATTGCCAGCAAACGGCCGGTGGAATTGGTCAATCCAGCCTGAACCGATGCATCGATGCGGTCGCGGATGGCATCCCATACAGCAACGGCATTGCGTTCGCGCAGGCTGATCGCCGTGGTGGTGGGTGATCCATCGCTGGAGACGGAGGGGCCCAGGGGTTCTGCATGCTCGAGGCCCATCTGCAGTGGCCCCCATAGCCAGAGCAGCAAGCCCTTGGCGAAGCGCAATTCACGGCGGCGCCCCTGCAGCAGCAGGAACAGCAACGGCTGCTCCGGGGGTGGATTGAGCAGGGCCTCCACCCGTTGCAGGTCCCGGCTCACCTGCTGCAGGCCACTCACCAGCAGCCACTGGCCCAGGCCCATGGTCTGCTGCTGGCTTGGCGTCTCCGGCGCAGCCTCCAGGCGAATGTCCCGTCCGCCCTGCAACAGGGTTTCGATGGCGTTCTGCAGGCCCTGGGCATCGACGTTCTGCAGCAGGCCGGCCGCGGGCAGCTCCAGCAGCTGCTCCCGCGACAGGCGTAACTCGCTGGGCAGCAGCAGCAGCACCGGGGCGGGCTGCCAGCGCTCCTGCAGAGCGAACAGCTCCTGCTGAAGCGACGCCAATGAGGCCACGCTGTCGATCGACCAGATCACCAACGCCGGGGCACCCGTCAGGCGTTCAGGGCGAAGCACCACCTCCCAATCGTCCCGGGAGGAGGTGAGTTTCAGCGCCAGCGACTCCCCGAGCAGATCCGGAGCGAGTAGCAACATCCGCACCGGCGAAGGGGAGACCAAGGGTTGAGCCCGAAACAGTTGAGCTCAAGGTAACGAGCTTCTGCTCAGTTCTCCAGGGTGCGCCGGCCGTTCAATTGCAGGGTGTACGACTCGATGCGAAAGCCGGTGCGCTGTTCGATCTGACGCAACAGATCGTCGGGGAGAACAACGTCGATGTCTTCGATCGAACCGCTGTCTAGACAGGTGAGATGGCTGTGGGGATCACTGCGGTAGCCGTACAGGCGACCACTGGCGCGGTCGAGACACTCGATCACCCCAGCCGACTGAAGGGCTTCGAGGTTCTGGTACACCGAGGTATGGCCGATGCTGCGGCCCCTCAGATTCAGCTGTTCAAAGATGTCGCGGGCGCTGAGGTGGCTCTTCTCGCTCCAGAGCAGATCGAGCACCATGCGCCGCTGACGGCTGAGGCGCATCCCCAGCCGCCGGCACTGCTCAAACACCTCCTGCAAGCTGCCCGCGGGGGACGGCGTGCTGCTCTTGCCGGCGGCTGCACTTACCACAGAAGAGGCCTGCTTCTTCAACCATAAGGCCCTAGGCCAGCTCAGGCGATGTCTGCCGCCACGGCGGTGACGTCTTGAAGCCTTGCCTCACCCAACGCGGCGATGGCCTCCGCCAGGTCGACACGGCCGTCGTAGAGGGCTCGGCCAACGATCACCCCCATCACACCAAGGGGCTCCAGGGGCAGGAGCGAGAGCAGGTCGGCCATGCAGCCGATGCCACCGGAGGCGATCACCGGAACAGCGCTGCACTGCGCCATGGTTCGCAGGGCCTCCAGGTTGGGGCCGGCGAGGGTGCCATCGGTGGCGATGTCGGTGGTGATGATCGCCGCGATGCCGGCGGCACTGAACTGCTTGGCCAGATCGGTGGCCAGAACATCGCTCTGCTCGACCCAGCCCCGGGTGGCCACCCGGCCATCGTTGGCATCAATGCCCACCACGATGCGACCGGGATGGCGTTGGGCCAACTCCTGAACCAACTCCGGCCGTTCAATCGCCACCGTGCCGAGGATGACCCGATCCAGGCCACAGGCGATCAATTCTTCGGCGCGCTCGAGCGAGCGCACACCACCACCGAGCTGAACAGGGATGTCGAGCGCGGCGGTGATGGCCCGCACCGCTGCGTCATTGATCGGCTCACCCCGTTTGGCGCCATCGAGATCCACCAGATGCAAACGGGTTGCCCCCTGGCTCTGCCAGCTGAGGGCCTGCGCCACAGGATCCTCACTGAAGCGGGTCACCTGGTCGTAATCCCCCTGGTGAAGCCGAACACAGGCTCCATCGAGCAAATCAATGGCGGGAATGATCTCCATCGGGGTCGGACCAGAGACCCTCCATCCTGCAGCGCCACGCTTCAATGGCTGCGCTTTTTGGGCCCAAGTGCATGAAGATCCTGGTGATGGGGGGAACCCGCTTCGTGGGCCGGCCCCTGGTGGCCCGCCTGCAGGCCCAGGGCCATGCACTCACCCTGTTCACCCGCGGCAAGAACCCCGTACCCGCCGGCGTGGAACACCTGTGTGGCGATCGCAGCAGCGATGAAGGCCTCAGCGCGCTGCAGGGCCGCAGCTTCGATGTGATCGTCGACAGCTCCGGACGCAAGCAAGAGGACAGCAGCCGCGTGGTGGCTATCACCGGGGCCCCCAGCCATCGCTTTGTGTACGTGAGTTCAGCCGGGGTGTACGCCGATTCGGAGCAGTGGCCCCTGGATGAATCCAGCCCCACCGATCCCCAGAGCCGTCACGCCGGCAAGGCCAACACCGAGGCCTGGCTGCGCAAGGAAGGCATCCCCTTCACGAGCTTCCGGCCCACCTACATCTATGGCCCGGGCAACTACAACCCGGTGGAACGCTGGTTCTTCGATCGCATCGTTCACAACCGCCCGATTCCGCTGCCCGGTGACGGCACCACGATCACCCAACTGGGCCATGTGGAGGATCTGGCGGAAGCGATGGCCCGTTGCATCGAGGTGGATGCTGCCGCCAATCGCATCTACAACTGCTCTGGCAAGCAGGGCATCAGCTTCCGGGGCCTGATCCGCGCCGCCGCCGTGGCCTGCGGCCGCGATCCCGATGGCCTCGAGCTGCGCAGCTTCAACCCCAGCGATCTGGACCCCAAGGCGCGCAAGGCCTTCCCGCTGCGGCTCAATCACTTCCTCACCGACATCACCCGGGTGGAACGCGAACTGGCCTGGCAACCCAGCTTCGACCTGGCCAAGGGCCTGGCCGACAGCTACGCCAACGACTACGCCCTGAACCCAACCGCAGCGCCAGACTTCAGTTCTGACGAGGCACTGATCGGGGCGTGATGTAGCCCAGAGCTGAGCTCAGAGCCAGGGCGAGGGAGGGCCAGTACAGCCACCAGCCCAGGCTCTGAAGCCCGGCAGCAGCGATCCAGCCGGAGGGCCAGAGCATCAGCAGCAGGCTGAGGAACTGAAGAATCGTCTTGGCTTTGCCCGAAAGCGAAGCCGGCCCACCATCACTGGCCTGGGAGCGCCAGCCCGAGATCAGCAATTCACGGGCCAGCAACAACCAAACCGCCCAGAGCGGCAGCACAGCGGACGACGCCAGCCAGAGCAACGGTGCCGCGATCAGCACCTTGTCGGTGAGGGGGTCGAGGCGGGCTCCCCAGCTGCTGCCACCCCCGGCGCGCCGGGCCAGCCAGCCATCGGCCGCATCACTGAGCCCGGCCAGCAGCAGCAACCACCAGGCCCAGCCCTGACAGCCGAACTGCAGGGCAAGGATCAGCGGGAAACCGGCAACGGCTCGCGCAACGGTGAGCCCGTTGGCAATCGAACGCAAAGACAGAAACAACGCTCAGAATGTGAGGAGCTGAACCTTGATCATGGTCCTGCAGCTGACGGTTGCTGATGTGATGACCCAGCCGGTGCTGACGGTCACGCCCGACACCCCGCTGCAGCAGGCCGTTCAGATGATCAGCGACCACCACGTGAGTGGTTTGCCGGTGGTGAATGCAGAGGGGCGTCTGATCGGCGAGCTGACGGAGCAGGATCTGATGGTGCGGGAGAGCGGTGTTGACGCCGGCCCCTACGTGATGCTTTTGGACAGCGTGATCTACCTGCGCAATCCCTTGAACTGGGACAAGCAGGTGCACCAGGTGCTCGGCACCAAGGTGAGCGATCTGATGCGCAAGGACTCCCACAGCTGCGATACGGCGTTAGCGCTGCCCAAGGCGGCATCCCAGCTGCATGAACGGGGCACGCAACGCCTGTTTGTTCTGGACAGCAACCAATGTCCCGTCGGAGTGATCACCAGAGGCGACGTGGTGCGTGCCCTCGCCGCCCATCAAGACGGCTGATTCAACTCATCGTTCGTTCCCCCTTTCCAGGCCGATGCTGCGCTCCTTACTCATGGCCTGTCTGCTGGTGGTTGTTCCCCTGCATGGCTACGCCAACCCCACGGCCGAGACCGAGGAAATGGCTTTCCTGGACCTGGTGGAGGGCGAGGGCAACGTGCTGATCCAGGCCAAAGGCGTTGATGCGGTGAATGCCGAAGCCCGGGCCCAAGGCCTGGCTTTTCCTGCCCTGGGGTACTGGTCTGTAGAGGGTCACTGCTTTGTGAAGCCTGCTCCAGGCGACTGCAACGGCGTGTTCAAGCGCTAAGGGCGTTCCGCCGTTTGCGATACCGGGGCAGGCGGCACGCGGTTGTCCACGCGCAACGGCGAAAACAGCACGAGGTTCCCTGCCACCAGGCCGGCGGTGACCACAACAGCCGCGAGAACCTCTAAGCTTTCTGATCTTTTGGGTTGCATGGCTCGAGCATGCGCCGCTGTGTTGCCCATGGCGAGGCCTTGTTTGGCTTTCAACGTGTGCGAACAAACGGAGTCAGTTGATACGTCAACCGTCGAACCAGGAGAGTTACGACGGAGCAGTTGATGCGCCCAGCCCTGTGTCGCTCATCTCACGATTTCACGACGACACAGGTGATGTGCCTCCGATCAAATTCGAGACCGGGCATCAGGGTAAGGAGGCAGAACGCCTGACTCGATTCATCTGGAATCAAGTGATTCAACTGCTGCTGGCTGGCAAGGAGTTAGAAGCCAACTCGCTGTTGGAAGAATTTGATGAACCACCGCTTTGGGACGACCCACTCGACTGACAAGCCATGGGAACGCCACTCACGCAATGGCTTCAGCTGGTGGGCTGGGTGCTGCTCGCCACAACCCTGATTTGCCTGAGTGCAACTGGGGTTTTCTGAGTCGAGCAATTAGACCACCCCCCTCAATAGCAATCAATCTGATCTGCAAAATCAGTGATCAAGAACATCGAAATCAATCCGGTATGACTTGCTACATCGATCCCGAAGTCTTCCTTGAATGCATCAGCAGCGCCATCCAATTGGATTTTTGATTGATGCATGCATTGATTGAAACCAATGGCTTCGTATCAAATCACGATCACCACATCGGAAGGCTCCTCCAGCTTTGCCTGTGCCGACGATCAGTACATCCTTGATGCGGCGGAAGAAGCGGGTGCTGATCTGCCCTATTCATGCCGAGCTGGCGCCTGCTCCACCTGTGCAGGCAAGCTCTCGAGCGGCTCTCTAGATCAATCAGATCAGAGCTTCCTGGACGACGAACAGATCGCCAAAGGCTTTGCCCTGCTTTGCGTGGCTTACCCAACAAGTGATTGTCAGATCAAAGGAGAAGCCGAAGAAGACCTCTGAGCTGACCAACCCCATCCTCAAGATTCAAGACCGAAGACTCCCGCCGGGGAACAATCGATGCCCGTCCCCCTTTTTTGACCAGCTCAATTCATTCCATTCAGCGACCACCTAATTCGCCCAGGCGGAAGTCATCAGGGATAGGCGCCCAATGCCGCCATGCTTCTCCTGTTGATTTACACCTGCTAGGAGCGGCGAAGCTAGCTTCCAAGGGCGTTGCTTCGCTTGCCAAGCAAGGCTCGCCGCCAGGATTAGACACCAAAGAAAGCAAGGACTGCTTCTAAGGCTCCGAGACCCAACAGAAAAACACCAGCAAGCAAGGCAAAGTCTTTTTTGGAGTTAGCCACAGATGCAACGGTTGCTCCGACGAACGCCAACAGGACAAACCTAAAGAGAATCGGAAGGGCAAACATTGCGGAGGATGTACATCTCCGATGAGTTATGTAAACCCGCTGCGGTGCAGTGAGTTAACGGCTTGATACCAACGTTGAGTTACTTAATTCCTCTCAAAGGAAGTAATCAGGATGACGAAAGGCAACCCTCCTAAAAACTGCTCTGGCTTTGCCCAGCGAAGCGGCCCGCGTAGTGCTCTTCACCATCCATGCGCTGGAAGATGAACTGACAGATCAGCGTGCCCGGCACCACCGCCAGTGGAGCCGGACCGAAATTGCTCATTTCCAGCACCTGCTGACTGTCGATCCCCGGCCCCATGAACGGTGCACTGATGTGCACCATCAGCCCCAAGCGTGCGAAGCGACTGCGGCCCTCAAGCCAACCGCAAAGGCCTGGGCCGAGCCTGACCCGCTCGCGGGTGATCCCCAGGACGGTCTCCCCCGGCATGATCAGGATGTGGCCGCCCTCAGGGATCTCCAGCTTGTCGGTGCATTCGCGGTAGTCGGTGTGATCGCGAACCTCGATCACTTCATGAACCTTGCGGAACACGCGAAACGTGGAGCCGAGGGTGAGATCCACCGATGCCGGCCCAACATGGTCGGCATTGAAGGGCGTGATCGAGATCAGGCCATCGTCGATCGCTTGAAGAATGGCCTGACGTCCAAGCACCGCCATGGGTTGATCCCCTGCTGGGCCATGAGTATGAACGCCTCAGATGCCTGGGTGCTCAAACAGAACCGTCGACCGTTCTGACTCGCTCAGCTCGACAGCATCTTGCGTCTGAGGCTGCTCAAGCGGTGGAGCGTCGGGAAGCCGGAAGGCTTTTTCGAGGTCTGTCTTGATGGCACCAAAGGGGTAGGTCATAAAAAAAGAGGACCGCCCACAGCCCCCTCGAAACGACTTGACGACGCATCCCTGCGCCTCCGTTACATTAGTCAACAAAGTTTTGTAACGAGAGCTGTGGCCTTCACCACCCAAGACCTGCTCATCGCCTTCGGCAGCTTCGGCATTGCGCTCTTCGCCTTGAACCTCTACAAGCTGACCAAGCCGGCGAACGGCTGATCAAGCAGCTGTATCGCTCCTTCCAGTGCGCAGCGTCCCGCGCCACCAATCCCCCACCGGTGAAACCAGGCGGTGAAGGGATGGGCATTGCTGCTCCCTTGCTCGTCACCTGTCACCCGATAGACAGGTCCATCTGCGCATAGGGCCGGGTGTGATGACCCGGCTTTTTTGTACCTCTGCTCAGGCAATAAAAACCCCCGCCGCGGCAGGGGCTGCAAAAGCACTTTTCAGGGTGTGAGCCTGAATCAGTCCCCCATCATTTCGAACAACTCCTTGTGGCATGCACAGGCTTCCTCATCGGTGAAAGCAGGCTGCATATCGAATTCCACACCGAACATCGCGCGCCAGGGGGCGAAATGCTTGAACAGCACCATGCTGCTTTCTGCTTTGCAGATCACTACGCCACTACCGGTTTGAGGGCAGTGAGTGCGGCTGATCAACTCGAAGCCGTCAATGTGATCACCTTCTGCGCCGCTAGCCATGTACTCAATCAACTTGGCGTAAGCAGCCTTTTGCCCTTCGATCTCAGGGAACTGCCAAGTGACGTTGTAAAGCTGCATCTGTTCTCAAAAGTGAAGCCACCTTCTAGCACTGACATCCTGAACGCAACGCAGCGCAGGCGACTTCAGCCAGCTTGAGGAGATTAACCAGCCCCTTATGGGTCCAAAAGTTGGGAACGACGTGGGTGACGAGTTCAGCGCAAACCACCGCATCACGCCGGGTCGGATAGCAGGTCAGCCGTGAAGCAATAACGCCAAGAAGAAACCAATCAGTAGACCTTTCCCGAAGGTGATCCAGAGCATTTGGTATCTGCTCAGACCAAACCGCTGCCTAATCCTTTTGATGTACGTCTTTTGCCAATGCGCGACATGGTTGGCCTTCTTCAACTTCTTGGATTTCATTGCCATAGATCAATCATGGCCCCTGGCTATTCCGCTTGTGTAGCAAGTAATGCGTCAGGTCGTTAAACACCAGGACTAAAATTGAATTGCTCGCAGTTGATTTGCACCTCTGAGAGCGGCGAGGACACCTCTGAGTAGGGGGTGGCTTCGCTTGTCTATAAAAAGCCCTCGGGCAACGAAACCTGGATAAGGGCTTCCCTCACCTTGGCAAATCACTAAGCGAACTGGAGGGTTTGACTGGTGACCCACAACAGCAGCTGATCACGAACGTCATCTGACCTTGAGCCGACTACCCGCAACAGGTGAAGTGAGAAGACAATGCAGTCGAATGTCTTGCCCTTATTCCGGCACCGCCATTGCTTCTTGAGATTGAGGTGATGTACGCGGCGAGGTTGAGTCAGAAGCTAGAGGATGTTCTGAAGGGTTCTCCTCACTACTGGTCATAGCCATATCCTCAACGTCTGAAACCGGTTTATCAGTCGATTGATTTACTGACGACTCAGGTTGAGATCGAGGGGCTGCGACCCTTGTGGCGCAGTCGCGTCTGATTTTTTGGACATCCACTGCGAACTGATTGGCTGCTCCCCCTGCCAGTAAGGCTTGCTGCATATCTCCTAGTTCCTCCATCAGGACTGCAAACGCTCGGTATCGAGGAACAAGCAAGTCCATCCCTGCAGTGATCCTGCCGCTGTTGGCGCACAGCCCATCAAGGTCAAGGTCTGCGACCTTCTCGAGGCTCTTGTCCACCTCTTCGAGAAGCTCATTGATTTGCGCTTGAAGCCTTTCTGCTACCTGAGCGGCTGTCGGCTCCGCGGGTTCACAAGCTGCCAGCAAAAGCAGCGGAAGAAGCAGCAGAAGTTTTTTCATACCATTAATTGTGCCTGCATTTCGCCTCTGGAGCCCAGCCCATTTGCTTCTGTACTAATCAGGGGGTAACGATTTGGGTCGCCGGATCGGTTCGAGTGTGTAATGCCCACCGTGGTCGACGTTGATCACAGTTGGTAGCTGCAGGTTGTTTGCCACTGATCACGACCGCCATAACCGTCGTTTTCCAAGTAAGTCAAACGAACATCGACACCGTTGATTTCGTTTGCGACGTACAGGTGATCTACGAAGACATAACTCACTGGATCCCAGAGAGCAGCCTTGATCGCATGCTCACAGTTTTTAACTAAGCCCTGACGCGAAGCAGCCTTCAACCTTTCGGCAGGCTTCGTATAGGACTCGAGCTGTTCACATTTGAAATGCTTGTCTCCTAATCCCGGTTCAGCCTTGTTGAGTTGGACACGAGTCCAGTGGCACCTTTTGAAGTCAGAGATGATTCCTGCGCTCTTGAAATCAAAGTGGGCTTTGGCCTGCTTGCCGTTTGAAGCAGGAGATGCAACGTCATTGCCAGCTAACGCTTTTGAAAGGAATGCGTCTGCATGGCTGTAGTAACCCCGAGCTGCTACGCCAGCCACAGTCACAAGCACAGCGGAGGGGATCCAGTAACGCCTTCTCATAAGCCCATTAAGGCTCAGACCAAAGATGTAAGCGGTAGCGATTCAGACTCTCGAAGCGATATGGGTCACGTGGTCAGCGTCAACCCAGTTGATGCCTCGCTAGTGGCGTTGGCTCAGTAGCCAATAGGGGCTCATATGTCGATTTTCTGTAGCCATTGCGACTTGCTTAGAGGACATTCGCGGAAGAAATTCTTGATCCCAAAGGTCTCCGAAAAATGGTGTGCAGCCCCACTGGATCTTCCCTATCAATGGTGCCTGCGACATATCCTCTTACGGCTGAGTGAGCCATCGCAGCAGCACGGGAGAGCGACCCGTAGCTGGCAGACAATCCAGTCCCAGTACACGGTAAGCGTGATGGGGCTGGCTTTCTGCGCTTAACCCCGTCTTCCAACAACGGGAAAGATTCAGTGCATTGCACTTGATTGAACAACACCTCGTCAGCGTTAAGGGACGGACCGCATCGCTCGGGGAGAACGTCGATCTCTTCGCGGTTCCGTGGCCTCACATCATTGATTCGGTAAGGCTGTTGGAAGTCAGCCCCGCCGATAGAAGGGGCTGCAGAGCCGAGTGTTGATTGCTATCTGGT
>NZ_JAKUHJ010000014.1:0-44757 GCF_023630635.1 Synechococcus sp. MU1651 | reverse complement strand
ACTTACAACACCGTGGGATCGCTCCCTCTTGGTCTCGTAAGCCGCCTCAGACACATCAAGACTTTCGCCTCAAGCGCTTCGGCTTGCGCGCTCGCCTCTCGGCTCCCGCGCAAGACAAAAACATAACCCACTAAGCCCCCTTCTCGCAACAGAGACCTTTCAGGGCCGCAGCAAAGCCTCTCCCCAGGGGAGGAAACGAGCCAGATGAGCCCATGAACCGGCCGCTAAAACAGGAAAGCCGAGGTCGGCAACGTCTTGCCCTGCAGAGAGGTGCGCAGGATCCGCATCCAACCAGCGAATCGGACAACCCAGTTCATCGAGCACCAACCAAGCCGCTGCAAGATCCCAGATTTTTGGCGTGGCCTCCAATGAGGCGATGGTCTGCCCCATCGCAACACTGACCAAATTGAGGCTGGCGACACCAAGCAGACGGATCTTCCCGGGAAAACGCTGATCCGGTTTGCGCTGCAACACTCGAATCGAGCGGCTGCAAAGGGAGACGCAAGCACTGGTGGCCAAGGCTCGGGTCTCCGAAGTCAGCGGCTGATCGTTTCGAGTGGCACCCCGACCACGCAAAGCGACAAAGCGTTGATTCAGCGCAGGCACATCCAGGAAAACCTCACTGGGACGGCCATCGACGAAACGGGCCACGGAAATCGCCCAACAAGGAATGCCCGCCGCGAAGTTGGTGGTCCCGTCCAGGGGATCCACCACCCAGTAGGCCCGCGTGTTCGGAACTGTTTTCGATCCTTCCTCACTGAGGACGCCTTCACCGGGGGCGATGCTGGCCAACCCCTCCACCAAAGCAGCGTCACTCCAGCGATCGCAGTCCGTAATCAAAGAGCCATCGGGCTTTACGTCAGAACCGATCTGGCCGAAGTCCTGCAGCTGACGAGCACGGATGCGATCCAGCAACACATGAACAGCGCCCAGTTGGTCGTCACTGAGCACCGATATCACCACAGAGGCTGAACAGGAGTGATCTCAGTTTGATTCACCGACGAACCTGTGGTGGCCACCGATGGGCAGGCGGACTTGAGCGGTGTGGGCTCAATCGGGATCGGTTCTTGATCAGGTTCTGGCTTGGTTCCCGTCAGTGAAACCGCATTGCAGGCCACCAGGGCATCCAGTCCTGTGCGTCGGCTGAGCTCCGACAGGTTGGTGTTGTAGTCACGAATTGCACGCGCGTATTTCAGCTCGGCCTGAGTGAGATCACGCTGAGTGTTGACCACCTCACGCTGAGTGGTGACGCCTGCCTGAACCCTCAGCTGGGCCAGACGCAGAGATTCCCGAGATGAGAGAACCTCGCTGGCTGTGGTGTCGATGTTCTGAACAGCAGTCCGAAGACCGAGGAAGCTTTGCTCAACCTGAAAACGGATCTGATCGCGGGTTTGAGCGAAATTGAAACGGCTTTGATCCGCAGCCTGCTTCGAACGACGGTATTCGGCACGAGCACGGCCTCCATCGAACAAACGCCATGTCGCCGTCAACGCAGAGCTGTTCTGAACGCTGTAGCTGAAATCGCCCTGATCGATCGGACTGACTGAGGTCTGGTTGGTCTGACCTTGGGTGCGAGACGCCGTGGTGGAGTTCACGAAGCTCAGAACCGGCTGCACTGCGGCTAATGAAGCATTGGCCCGACTGTTGTTAACAGAGATATCAAGGATCAGTTGGTCGAGCTCTTCGCGGTAATTGAAAGCAGCGACGATGCTGTCCTGCAATGAGGATTGCCACAAGCCCAAGGGTCTTGAGGGTGAGGCCGCCGTCGGTGTCACCTGCTGGGGAAGGTCCAGCACAACCGCCAAATTGCGGCGTCTCAACTCCTGCTGACCAAGATTTGTCGCAAGCAGGTTGCGATCTCGAGCAAGCTGGGTTTCGGCCTCCAACACCTCCAGTTTGGTGTTGACACCAGCATTGAAGCGGGCACGGGCATCACGAAGGCTGACCAGGGAAGCTTTGACACCTGCCTGACCAATACGGACGCCTTCATCTGCTTCTTGGAGATTGAAATAAGCCGTCTCCGTCTCGAGGCGTAGATCCCGCAATGCGATGAGATACGCATGCCTTGCTCTCTCAAATCGATCCCGAGCTGCAGCAATCTCCGGGACACGAGCAGGATTGATCAAATCCCAACTGACCCTCAAGCGACCGTTCAGCCTCCACTCACTTCCATAGAACTCGTTATTGGTTTTGCCTGTACTGGGATCCGGGGTGACAAAGTCTGGATTTCGGTAGGAGTAGGAAGCGAAATATTCAGGAAGAGCACTTGAGGTGAGGTCAACGGTGGGATACCAGGCTGCAATTGCTGAGCGCAGTGATGACTTGGCCTGATCCACCTGGCTTGCAGCAGCCTTGAGGGTTGGACTGTTGAACTCCGCGAGCTGAAGCGCTTCCTCGAGAGTGAGCGGGCGCAGCTCATGGATGCGCACCTGCGCCGGCTCCTCGGGAAGAGCAATAGGAGGGGGAGCAACCAACGACTCGAGGGATGGCGGCAAGCCCTCCACTGCTGGAGTCAAAACAGAGGGGTCTGCCTTGGGACGAGCACCCTTCAGATCGATCGCATCCGGGAGGGTGGCTTGAACAACCAAGGCCGACTCAGATTGAACTGCGTCTTCGCTGAGCGCAGGGGGAACACCGGAAGAGACAACGCCAGCTACGAGACAAATACCCGCGGTGATCCGGCGCACAGCAATCAATGAATTTCATCGAGCTTAGGGACTTTTCCCTACGGCACCCAAAACTGAGTCCACGACGTCAGCCGCCCCATGCACGATCTGAATGGGGACAGGCAACTGCGCGGCCAGGGATTCCAGGGTCATGTCATCCAGGAAAACGGGCTCCTCTTGCCGCAACATCACCGATGGCAGCAGCAGCTCATCGCCCAGCTCTCGTCCCTGCAGGCCAGTAAGCAGATCCTGTCCCGTCAGCAATCCAGTCACCACTTGCTCCTGCCCCCAGTAGGGACTCGGCAAGCCGATCAGGTGAAACTCGACGCCATCAACTGCATTCAGCCGGTCAGCCACAGGCTGCAACGCCTGCGCCACGATCTGACCGACCACCCAGCTGCAACGACGGGGCTGAGCAACCGCGATGGGCAACTCCTGAGTTGCCGCATCCAACGCTTCAAGGAAGGCACGGATGCTGCCCACGCCGTTTTCCTGCTGCGGGAGATCCTCGTAGTTATCCCGGGGCGGCAAGGGCAACCCCGCCACCAGGTACCACTCATCGGAGAGCCAGGCGAAACGGGTGCCCAAAACCTCCTGAAAGTGCTTCTGCATCGGTTCCACCTGAGCAATCACCCTGCGGGCGCAGTCCGGATCCACAGGAACCAGGCCATCGTCAGCCGGCCTGAAACGGGTAAGCCCCACCGGCACCACCGCCGCAGACAGCACCGCCGGCCAGGGGCCAGCCGCGAAGGAGGCGAGGTCGTTCAGCGTTCTCGCCAAGGCAGGACCGTCATTCAGTCCCGGACAAACCACCACCTGGGCATGGATTTGCAGATCGCGCTGATCAAACCAGGCGAGCTGGTCCATCACCTGGGCAGCACGCGGATTCACCAGCAGGCGTGAGCGCAACTCGGGATCCGTGGCATGCACCGACACAAACAACGGCGATAAACGCTGGTCTTCAATTCGCTGCCAGTCGGCCTCGCCCAGGTTGGTGAGCGTCAGATAGGAGCCATAGAGAAAACTCAGGCGGTAGTCGTCGTCTTTGAGATAGAGACTGTCGCGCCGCCCTGGGGGCTGCTGATCGATGAAACAGAACGGACAGTTGTTGTTGCACTGGCGCAAACCATCGAACAGAGCCTCGGTGAAAGCCAGCCCAAGGCCGTCATCGGCATCCTTCTCCAACTCAACCCGATGCAGCGCACCTTCTGCATCACGTACCTCAAGGCAAAGCTCCTCCTCCACGCAGAGGTAGCGGTAATCGATCAGATCGCGCGGTCGAATGCCATTGATGCTGAGCAACTGATCACCGGGCTCAAAACCCAGCTCATCCCCGATCGAGCCAGCCTCGACGGAGGCCACCACCGCGGGCTGCGGTTGACGACCACTGCTACTTGGATCCAGGGCTGCAACGGCAACCCCGGCGGATGGCTCATTCCACACAAGCCGGCTTCGTCTGAACTCAGTGTGCGTTGTGAACGCCCCACCAGACCAGCAACAGCAGCCCGAACAGCAGCCGGTAAGCAACGAAGACCCAGGTGCTGTTGCGCTGCAGGAACTTCAGCAACCAATCGATCGCCAGCCACGACACCACTGCAGCCGAAGCAATGCCAACCAGCAACGGCAGGGGGCCGTTGCCAGGGCTGGCCGCCAAAGCATCCTTGAGCTCCACCAGACCCGCGATGGTGATGGCGGGAATGCCCAAAAGAAAGGAAAAGCGGGCTGCATCAGCACGATTCCAACCGTCGAACAAGGCCGCCGTGAGGGTGCTGCCGGAACGCGAGACCCCCGGGATCAATGCGAGGGCCTGAGCCAGCCCCACCAGCAGGCCATCGCGGCCTGAAACCCCTGGAAGCTGCTTTAGTCGTGCGCCGACCTGTTCGGCAAGGGCCAGCAGCAACGCCATCACAATCGAGACGATGGCAATCGAGGGAACACTGCGCAGGGGTGACTGTTCATAGCCCTGGGCCCAGGCAAATTTGATCCCTAATCCGATCAGCAAGATCGGCAGGGTGCCCACCACCATGGCGAACCCGAGACGCGCCTCAGGTTCGCGCCACTGGCCATTGCGAAAGGCGCGGCTGATGCCCCGCAGCACCTGGCTGAGATCGGTGCGGAAATAAGCGATAACGGCAACGATGCTGCCCAGCTGAATGGCGGCGGTCACGGAGACACCCGGATCGCCCCAACCGAGGAGCTCAGGCACCACCTTCAGATGGGCGGTGCTGCTGATCGGCAGAAACTCAGTGAGTCCTTGAACCACCCCCAACACCAGATCACGCCAGCAGGCCTCAAGCAGGCTGAGGGATGCAGAGGGGTCCGCCATCAACGTGTGAGTGTCGCTCTGACGGTATCCCCGGCAGGAGAAGCGGGCATGTCAGCCACGTCACTTGATGATGTCTTCTAAGGTTCCGTGACTTTCTTCACAAAGGACATTTGATCGGCGGCACCTGGCAAACATCAGCCCCCGATCGGTCGTGGTCCTTTCCCGTGGCCCGCATCGCAGCAGCCATGGTGGTGCTGCCGGTGTTCCTGCAAGCCCCCTGGGTGAGGCTGGATCCGTTTTCAGCCACCTTGTTCACCGGAGTTCTGGTTGCAGCTGGACTGGTGATGCATCAGAGCCGCTCCCAGACAACATCCGACCTGGGTTACCTGCTGGTGGGTTTCAGCGGCAGCTGGCTGGCAGGGTGCATTTTCTGGGGTTGGCTGCGGGCCCATCCCGTTCTGCACCTGCCGGTGGAAGCCTTCGCCGTGCCCGTGGCCTTGGGCGGCCTGCAGGGGCGCTGGCGTCTGGCGGCCACGTTCTATTTGTCGTCCCTGGTGGGCACAGCTTGCACCGACCTGGCCATGGCAGCCACCGGCGTGATGCAGTTCTGGCCCGCAGTGGTGACGGCGTCCCTCGATCAAGCACCGCTACTGCTGCATCAAGCGGGAACCCATCTGCTCCAGCCGCTGCCTTTGGTCACCCTTGTGATCTCAGCGGTCCTCGTTCTGTTGGCTGGACGTCGCCTGAGCAGGAACAGCGGCGGTTTCACCGGTGACGCGGGATCCATGGCCGCTGCCGTCTTGATCACCACCCTTTGGGTGGATGGCTTGTTCTTGCTTTCAGCCTTGCTGCAGCCGGGGCTGAGTGGCCTGATCGAGTGAAACGAACTGCAAAAGCTGCCCCGGTTCAAGGGCTTGAACGGCGCAACGACTTGTAGTCTTCCGGAGCCGGCACTGCCGGTCGACCCGTTCCGACCCCTGATCGAGAGTTGAGATGAAGCGGCTTCTGAGCTGGCTGACCGGCGCACTGGTGATGGCGAGCCTGATGGCAGGCCTTGTGCTTCCGAGCAGCGTTTACGCCGACGACGACCTTCGCAGCAAGTATTCCGGCAATGAGATCCGCAACATTGCGGACGACAAAATTGCCGCACGGGACGGCAAGGTGGATTTGAACAATTCCTCCGTGCGCCGTTTCCAGCAATTCCCCGGGATGTACCCGACCATGGCCGGCAAGATCGTGCTGGGTGGCCCTTACGACAGCGTTGACGACGTGCTCTCTCTTGATCTGACCGAACGTCAGCAGGAGCTGTTCGCGAAGTACCGCGACAACTTCACCGTCACCCCTCCCTCCATTGCTCTGAACGAGGGCGACGACCGCATCAACGACGGTCAATACCGCTGATTCCTGACCCCGTCACACTGGTTGTGATTGCTTGAACCGCCGGACCACCGGCGGTTTTTTTGTCCCCGTGATGGCCCAGCCCCGCAGCTCTGATCCCATCCCCTCAGGTCCCTGGGACGTGGTGGTGATCGGTGCCGGGGCTGCCGGCTTGATGACCTGCCTTGATCTGCCGCCGGAGTTCAAGGTGTTGCTGCTCAATCGCAACACAGGGCGGCGTTCTTCCAGCCGCTGGGCCCAGGGGGGCATCGCCGCCGTGACCCGCAAGGAGGACAGCGCCGACAGCCATGCGGAGGACACCGTTCTGGCTGGAGCCGGCCTTTGCGATGGCGATGCGGTGCGGCTGTTGGTGCAGGAGGCACCCCATTGCGTGGAGCGCCTGGAGCAGCTGGGCATGGCCTTCGACCGGGATCAGGACGGTCTGGCCACCACCCTGGAAGCAGCCCACAGCCACAGGCGGGTGCTGCATGTGCAGGACCGCACAGGGCGAGCCCTGGTGGATGTGCTGCGGGATCGTGTTGAGCAACGGCCAGGATTGCTGCATCGCCGCGGCGTGCGCGTGACGCAACTGCTGGTGCGCGATGGGCGCTGTTGCGGTGTGCAGGTGCTGGATGGGGCCCATCTTCACGGGATCGAAGCCCGCGCCGTGGTGTTGGCCAGCGGCGGTGGTGGTCATCTGTACGCCAACACCACCAACCCAGCCCAGGCCTGTGGCGAAGGCATCGCCCTCGCCTGGCAGGCGGGCGCAGCCGTGGAAGATCTGGAATTCGTTCAGTTCCATCCAACGGCCATCCGCCTGGATGACGCCCCATGCTTTCTGATCTCCGAAGCCGTTCGCGGAGAGGGCGGCGTGCTGGTGGATGCCCTGGGGGGCAGCCCTGTGGCCCACCTGCCCCAACGCGACCTCTCACCGCGGGACCAGGTGAGCCGAGCCTTGATGCAGGCCATGCAGCGGCAGCAGGTGAAGCAGATGTGGCTCGACTTCGCCGCCATCCCGCGGGAGCAAGCGGAACGACGCTTCCCAACGATCCTCGACCGCTGCGACGAACTCGGACTGAATCCATTGGAACGGCCCATCCCCGTGGCCCCAGCCGCCCACTACTGGATGGGAGGGGTGGCCACAGACCTGCAGGCCGCCACCACGCTGCCGGGGCTCTATGCCGTGGGAGAAGTGGCCTGCACAGGCCTGCACGGCGCCAACCGGCTGGCCAGCAACTCCCTGATGGAGTGCCTGGTGTTCGCCCATCGCCTCAAAGAGATCGAGCTCGGCCCCGTCCCAGCGGCCCTCGCCAGCGACAGAACGCAGCCGCTTGGCTTGGACCTCGACGGCTGCAGCAGTTCGCAGTTGATCGACGCCATCGAGCAGCTGCGGCAGCTCTGCTGGCGACGGGCGGGGGTGGAACGATCGGCCGCTGGACTGCGCCAGGCCATCGGCAAGGTGAAAGCCGACGAACAACATCTGGAGCAGCAGGCACTGCTCCAAGCCCTGCTACGGGAAGACCCTTGTGCCTCCAGGCTGTTGGCTGAAAACAGCAGGCGCGATCTGAACCTTTTGCTGGATCTCCACCACAGGTTGCTGACCAGCCGGCTGATGCTGGAGGCCTGCCTGTTTCGCGGAGAAAGCCGGGGAGGCCACTACCGCAGTGATGCTCCTGCGCGGCTACCGCAATGGAGGCAGCATTCCCGGCAACAACGGCAACGGGGCATCGTCACCCGTGCCGTCCGGGACTGAAGGCAGTCCTGATTCAGAAGTCGGTGTCGCCCTCATAGCCACTGAGTTCCGCAAGGGTGTCGAGCCCTTTCACCCCGGAATCGATGCTGCCGTTGATCTCCCAGCTGGGGAAACCCTCCAATCCTTTGCTGCGGCAGAGATCAGCCTGGTTGTTCTCACCGTCCGGCGCACACTCGACCACGTTCAGCTGGTCCGAGGCCTGCTTGCCAAACAGCTCCTTCTGTTCGTGGCAGTGGGGGCACCAGTAGGCGGAATACATCACGGCGCCGCTGCTGGTGAGGTGCTCAGCCAAGGCGATCGAAGCGGCCGTGCTCTCGGTGGTGACGACGGGTGCAACGCCGGATCCGCTGGCCACAGCGTCGGGCCGGTTTGGATCCACCACCGACGCCCAGATCAAGCCCCCCAGCAGCACCGCCAGGGCCAGAAGCACGCCGCGGAACAGCAGCTGACCGAAGTCGTCCCAACCACCACCAACGATGGACAGCACAAACAGGGCGAGGGAGAGCGCAGCCGAAAGAACGCAGAAAAAGCAGAAAGCCTGGATCTTGAGCAGCATCACCCCCAACAGCACACCGCTGAAGACGGCCATACCGAGGGACACGGTGAACAGCCCCCACCAGGTGCGACGGGACAAGTCACCCTTGTTCTCTTGCAGCCCTGGCAAAAGGGGCAGCAGCGCCATCAGCAGCACAGCGCCATAGGCCAGCACCCCCACCAACGAGAGCGGAATCCCGGCGAACACCGTGCCCCAGGCGCTGTTGAGCACCTTGTCGCAACCGTCAGCTCCCATCGGACAGGTGAGGTTGCCGAGCAGACCCCAGCGCTTCAGGGTGATCGAACCGGTGTCGATCAGCCCAGCGGTGGCCAGCATCGCCATGGCGATGCGGGCCCACTTAGCGCCGGAATCCTGACGGCGACGACTGACGAGACGGGTGGTGCCCATCCTTGAACTTCAAGTGATCGGATTCTGTCAGTTCCGGCGTGATCAGGCCGCTTCGTAGGCTGATCTTTGGCCTGCCGGCGACGTGATGACCAGCACCCCGACGAAACCGACGGTCGCCTTCGCCCATCTGGGCTGCGAGAAGAATCGGGTGGACACCGAACACATGGTGGGGCTGCTGGCGGAAGCGGGCTACGGCGTCAGCACCGATGAACGGGATGCCGCCGTTGTGGTGGTGAACACCTGCAGCTTCATTCAGGACGCCCGCGAAGAATCGGTGCGCACCCTGGTGGGACTGGCGGAACAGGGCAAGGAATTGATCATCGCGGGATGCCTGGCCCAACATTTCCAGGAGGAGTTGCTGGAGTCGATCCCCGAGGCCAAAGCCATCGTAGGAACCGGCGACTACCAGCACATCGTGGATGTGTTGCAGCGGGTGGAAGCGGGGGAGCGGGTGAACCAGGTCAGCGCCGTTCCCACCTTTGTGGGTGACGAACACCTGCCACGCCAACGCACCACCGACCAGGCGGTGGCCTTCCTCAAGGTGGCAGAGGGCTGCGACTACCGCTGCGCCTTCTGCATCATTCCCAAGCTGCGAGGGGATCAGCGCAGTCGGCCGATCGAATCCATCGTGGCTGAAGCCCACCAACTGGCGGAACAGGGGGTGCAGGAGCTGATCCTGATCAGCCAGATCACCACCAACTACGGCCTTGACCTCTACGGCAAACCCAAGCTGGCGGAACTGCTGCGAGCTCTTGGCGACGTGGAGATCCCCTGGATCCGGGTGCACTACGCCTATCCCACCGGGCTGACCCCAGATGTGCTGGCGGCCTACCGGGAGGTCCCCAATGTGGTGCCTTATCTGGATCTGCCGTTGCAGCACAGCCATCCGGAGGTGCTGCGGGCGATGAACCGCCCCTGGCAGGCGGATGTGAACGACCGCCTGCTGGATCAGATCCGCGACCAACTCCCCGATGCGGTGCTGCGCACCACGTTGATCGTGGGGTTCCCCGGCGAAACCGAGGAGCACTTCCAGCACCTGATGGGCTTCCTCGAGCGCCAACGCTTCGATCATGTTGGAGTGTTCACCTTCTCTCCGGAGGACGGCACGGCAGCGGCGGACCTGCCCGATCGCGTCGATCCCGAGGTGGCCCAAGCCCGCAAGGATGCCCTGATGGCTCTGCAACAACCCATTTCGGAGGAACGCAACAGCCGCTGGGTGGGGCGCACTGTTGACGTGCTGATCGAACAGCACAACCCGCAAACCGGCGAGATGATCGGGCGCTGCGCCCGCTTTGCGCCCGAAGTGGATGGTGAAGTGCGGGTGCAGCCCGGCGCCGATGGTCAACAGGCCGCGCCGGGGAGCCTGGTACCGGTGGAGATCACCGGGGCTGACATTTACGACCTGAGCGGAAGGATTGTTGGTGCCCGCGCCATGGTGGCCGCAGCGAAACGCCAGGGTTGACCCTTCTCAAACTGCAGGCCGAGCAGCAACGCCAGCTTTTTCTGATCGCCTCCGGCGTGAGCACGGCGGGTTCTTTTGCCGGCATCACCGCCAAGGGCTGGATTCTGATGAAAGGGGGCGTGGACCCCTTTGTGCTGGCGTTGAACTTCGCCGCTCTTTCACTTCCAACCTTGCTGGTGAGTGGTCCAGCGGGGGTGCGCACCGACCGGGTGGGCTGTGAACGGGTGCTGGTACAGGCGCAATGGGCACTGCTGACGGCCTCTGGCCTGGGGGCCCTGGCAATTCCCCTGTTGGAGGGCACAGCCCAGGTGCTGCTGCTGCTCTGCAGCACCCTTTTGGTGGGCATCGCCGGCGCCTATGAGTTAACGGCCCGCAACAAGTACTGCTCGATCCTGGTGGAGCAGCCGGAACAACTGGCGGGCTACCTCACCAGCTTTTCGGTGGTCTTCAACATGGGCAAGCTGGTCGGCCCCCCGATCGGCGGGTTGTTGCTGGCGGCCACTGGCCCGGCCTGGGCCCTGGGCATTGATGCGGCCAGCTACCTGCTGCCAATCGCCAGTGTGATGTTCTTGCTCAACCCGAATCGGGATCAGGAAGTGCGCAGCAGCAGCGGGCAAGACGCCAGCCTGCTCAACGCCTGGCACCACTGCGGTGGCACCCTTCAAGGGGTGCTCAGCTTCACCGCGGTGCTGTGTCTGATCGGGTTCTATCACCCGGGACTGGCCCCATTGATCGCCTTCGATCAACTGGGACCCAATCCCACGGATCTGGGGCTGTTCACCAGCGTGCTGGCGGGCGGGAGCATCGTGGGCGGGCTGGTGCTGCAACGCAACAGCCAACGTTTCTGCCGGCGCCCTTTCCTCACTCTCGGGGGGTTTGGATTGATTACCGCCGTGGCCCAGCTGGGAATGGCCCGTACTCCAGGGCCTGTGTTCAGTCTGGCCATGGCGTTTCTGATCGGGGCTGGCACAGCCGGGCTGCTGAGCAGCTGCAACCTGATCAGTCAGATCGGATCACCGCAGGTGATGCGAGGCCGAATGGCTGGGCTCAGCCAGATCGCCTTCCTCGGTGGTGGCGGGCTCAGTGGATTGATCGTTGCCCTGATGGTGATGTTCACCAATCTCTCCACGGCTTTCGCCGTCACCGGTGGCCTCAGCGCTGCTGTGGCTGTGCTCTGGATACGAAAGAGAGGGGGGAAGACGCTGGAACCGCTCAGATGAGCTTGATTCCCTTCAGCAGCTTGGTGAGCACAAAAGCCGTCACCAGACCGGAACCAACCAGGCCGAGATAGATGCCGACGCCCATGTGCAAGTACGGAGGTGACCACCATTAGATCAGACACCGGCCTGAGTTCCGGCCATTGCGCTTAGGGTTTGTGAAGAGCTGATACCGACTGAAAGGCATCTCAAGCCGGGCTGACCGGACGTTCATCCACCAACGCCCGACGCCATGCGCACGCTTTTCGTTTATCCCGAGTTCCCGAAAACCTTCTGGAGTTACGAAAAGATTCTCGAGCTGGTGAATCGCAAGGTGTTGCTGCCTCCCCTGGGGATGGTGACCGTGGCAGCACTTCTCCCTCAGGAGTGGGAGATGAAGCTGGTGGACCGGAACGTGCGGGAGGTGACGGACGAGGAGTGGAACTGGGCCGAGCTGGTGATCATTTCTGGAATGATCGTCCAGAAGGACGACATGGCTTTGCAGATCAGCAAGGCCAAGCAGAGAGGTCTTCCTGTGGCCGTTGGTGGCCCCTTCGCAAGCTCCACACCGGATGCACCGGAACTGGAGCTGGCGGATTTCAAGATCCTTGATGAAGGGGAAATCACCCTGCCGATGTTCCTGGATGCCCTGGAACGGGGGGAGACCGGTGGTCGCTTCACCGCAGAGGGAGACAAGCCAGACGTCACCGCCACCCCGATACCACGCTTCGATCTGCTGCAACTCGAGGCCTACGACTCGATGAGCGTGCAGTTCTCGCGGGGCTGCCCGTTCAACTGCGAGTTCTGCGACATCATCGTTCTCTACGGCCGCAAGCCCCGCACCAAGACCCCCGAGCAGTTGGTGGCCGAACTGCAATATCTGTACGACCTGGGCTGGCGGCGCTCGATCTTTCTGGTGGACGACAACTTCATCGGCAACAAACGCAACGCCAAGTTGCTGCTGCCCCAGATCCGCACCTGGCAGGAGGAGCGGGGCTACCCCTTCAGCTTCTCCACTGAAGCCTCCGTGGATCTGGCCGACGACGAGGAGATGATGCGGATGATGCACGACGCGCGCTTTGAAAGCGTCTTTCTGGGCATCGAAACCCCGGACGAAGCCAGCTTGGAAACGGCTCGCAAGGTGCAGAACACCCGCAACCCACTGGATGCCGCAGTGGACCGGATCACCGCCAACGGAATCCGCGTTATGGCGGGTTTCATCATCGGTTTCGACGGCGAGAAGAATGGCGCAGGCCACCGCATCGTGGACTTTGTCACCCGCACCGGTATCCCCGCCGCGATGATGGGCATGTTGCAAGCCCTGCCCAAAACAGCCCTCTGGGCACGGCTGGAGCGGGAAGGCCGCTTGATTCAGGGAGAAGACGCTGCCAAGGGTGTGAACCAAACCAACCTGCTGAACTTCAAACCCACCCGACCGATCCGCGACATTGCCAACGAGTACGTGGACGCGTTCTGCGCGCTGTACGAGCCCAACGCCTACATGGATCGGGTTTACAGCTACTACCTCAAGATGAGCGCACCCCGCTGGAAAGCCGCGGCCAAACTGCCCAGCCTGGTGGACCTCAAGGCTCTGAGCATCGTGGTGTGGCGGCAAGGCATCAAGCGCAACACCCGCACCCGTTTCTGGCGTTACCTGCTCGGCATGGCACGCAACAATCCTGCCCTGCTTGAACAGTTTCTATCGGTGCTGGCCCACAACGAGCACTTCCTCGAATACCGCTCGATCGTTCAGAAAGAAATCAGCGAGCAGCTGGAATCACTGCCCCCAGAAGAACCCACAGCAGCCAAAGAACTGCAGCCGGCCTGATCCTCAGTCCTGCACATAGACCGTGCCGTCACGCAGGCACTGCTCAGCCTTCTGCAACTCCCGTCCCAAATAAAGGGCATGGTCGAGGCGACTGACCGGGTGTGGGGCTTCCCCTTCCGTGAGCTGGATGCCCAGCTGTTTGGCCGTACTGCCGCGGTAAACCGCTGAAGGGCGCCGAGGAGCATTGCCCCCGTCGCAGCGCAACACCTCACCAGTCTCGGAATCTCGGGCCAACCCCTTGTCATCGATGGTGTTGCCGTAGTGCTCAAGCACCAATTCGGCCGCATCACGATCCAGTTTGATCAAGAAATAGCCACTGGGATCCAGAGCGATGAACCGCTGGGACAGGCGCTGATCAAGAGCATCCATCGCCGCAGCAGTGGATGCCGGTGCTCCCGGGGTTGTGGTCATGCCTTCAACCTACAAAGCCAAGGCCGGAGGTTCTGCTTTGAAGGGCAGCTCCGCATTGATCGCCTCGATCTCCTCCAGCATCAAGCCATTCACCTTGAGCAACCAGGCACGGATCAACTGATCCATCTGGGGCTGATACCAGCGGTGCAGGCTGGCGTGGGGACGAGCTACAAAGCCTCGCCGGCGTTTATGGCTGCCACCGGCTCCAGGGTCAAAGCTGACGATGCCGTTGGCCAGGGCCCATTCGATCGGAGCGTAGTAACAGACTTCGAAGTGAAGACAATCGATCTCCTCGTGGCTGCCCCAATAGCGGCCCCAGAGCTGCCGGCCGTCCTGCACGCACATTGACATCGCCACTGGATCACGCGGGTCACCTCGATGGGCAGAAAAAAGCACCAGCTGATCGCGGTGCAGCCGTGCCAATGCTTCAAAGAAGCCCTCTTCCAGGTACTTGCTGCCCCACGGTCCCCAGCGCGCACAGTGCTGCTCGTAGAAGCGATGCATGGATTGCAACAGCGGCAGATCCAGCTGATCGCCGCTGAGGGGTGTCACAGTGATCCCGGCCTTGGCCACAGCCTTGCGTTCCCGCTTGATGTTGCGGCGCTGGTTGGCATTGAAACCCTTGAGGTAATCCTCAAACGTCTGGTCGTCGTCGCGGCTCCACAGGCTCTGCTGGTTCAGCCAGGCGGCACAGCCGGCGGCCTCCGCCAGGGGCCGCCACTGCGGATCCACGTAGAGGAAATTGCAGCTGAGGATGCCGTTCTGTTCGCAAAAGCGATCGATCGCCCGCAGCAACTCCCGGGTGAGCAGAGCTTCATCTTCTCCAGATCGCACATGGAAGCGGTAACCCAGCACTGGGCTGACCGGACTCATGCCCAGGAGCTTGGGGTAGTAGCGGAGCCCCAGATCCGCCGCCAGACGCGCAAAGGTCTGGTCGAACACAAACTCGCCATAGCTGTGGCCCTTGAGAAACAGCGGAGCCACCGCAATCGGGATGTCATCACGCCAGAGGGCCAGATGCAGGGGCTGCCAGCCCTGCTCAGGAATGATGCTTCCGGAGCTTTCCAAAGCCTCCAGCCAGCTCCAGCGATAAAAGGGAATCGCGTCGGCTCCCACCAGGCTGTTCCACTGTTGCTCCGGGATTTCCTTGATGGAGCGATGCCAGCGGGCCGTGAGTGACGTCATGGCGACGGTGCCTTTGGCCTTTGTGCGATGACCTTAACCAGGTCGGATCCGTTGGTAGCGAAGGAGCCACTCACCGTCTCCGAGGTCCTCAACGCCTTCGGACTGCCAAGCGCCCGGTTGCGCCAAGGCAGCTGGCAACGGTGCATCGGTGCAAGGCAACCAACTGAAGCGGCCGCCCAGGAGCTGGGGCACCAAGGTGAGCTGGATCGCATCGACGCAATCGGCTTGCAACAGATCGGCACTGAGTTGGGCGCCACCCAGGAGCACCAGACGCTGAATCCCAGCCTCTCCAAGGGCCTTGAGCCGCTCCGGCCAGGTTGGGGCCAGAGGGAACCAACGATCAAAACCTTGATCCACAGGTTCAGGAGCCAGCAACCAACGCTGAAGCGGCTGGTCAAAGAAGCGCCAGGTGCTCGAGAAGTTGGGCGATCGGGTCACCACAACGGCAGCCGGCTGCTCCGCTCTGCCCTCCTCTCGGCGTTGCTCCAGCAACTGAGGGCTGCGGATCAGGCAGGTGCACTGATGGGCACGCAGGGTTCCTGCACCGATCAAACAGGCATCCCCCCAGGCGAGTGCCTGCTCCAAGGAGCGCCGGTCTCCCTCACCGCCCAGCTGAGCAGCCCCCCCTTCTGGGGGCGCCAAGCGGCCATCCATGCTGATGGCCAGCACCAGTCGGACTGAGGGGCGTTTCAGACGGCAGCCACGGCATCAAGGGCAGCTGGGGACATCTCCAGTTGCGGTGCTTCGGCGTAAACCTCGGCCGCATTGTTCGGGCTCTCCTGCAATCGCACCTTGTGCAAGCTGGCGCCGATGGCCTTGATCGGGCTGGAGAGACGATCAGCGATGTGCAGGGCGATGTTCTCGGCCGTGGGCACGCACGCCTCGAAGAAGGGCACGTCCTTGTTGAGGAAGGTGTGGTCGAAGGGCTCGACCACCAGATCATCCACGAGGCGCTGCAGCGCGGAGAGGTCGCAGACCATGCCGGTGCGGGGATCAATATCACCACGCACGGTCACATCCACCAGGTAGTTGTGGCCATGGCCGTGGGGACGGGCGCACTTGCCGTAGATCGCTTCGTTCTCTTCCTGACTGAGTTCCGGGCGGGCCAGTCGGTGAGCGGCGGCGAAGTGGGTGCGGATGGTGAGGAAGGCGTCCATGGGATGTCCGAGATAGTCGGCCCAAAGGCCCGGTTGTTCGTAGAGGCGCAGCGCCGTGATCGGCAGATGAGGGCTGAGGCGCTGCCAGATCACCCGCACCAGGGCCTCGGTGGTGGGGAGGCAACCTTCAGCGGTGGCAACGTCAAATTCCGGCCAGGCCTCATTGAGGAAGCGGAAATCGAGTTGGCCCGTCACCTCGTTGCGGATGGCGTGCTTCACCTCCGAGAGGTTGAGCACCATGCCGTCGGCGTCCAGACCGCCAGCCATGGAGACAATCAGCTCGTAGTTGTGGCCGTGGCCAGGAGCCAAAGCGCAGGGCCCGAAACGGGCGGCATTGTCATCAGCAGACAGTTCTGGCAGCCAATAGCGATGGCTGGCACTGAAACAGGCCCTCCGGGTGATGACACAACCACGACCTTGGCCGTGCCGTGCTGGTGACTTCGTTTCAGTCATGTGACGTTCCGGCCGCGAGGCATCCTAATGAGCTATTGCCGTTTCCGAGTCATGGCGGATTCCACCCCCACCCTCAAGCAGCGTCTTGCCGGGCGCAGCCTCTATCTGGTGGGAATGATGGGCAGCGGCAAGACGAGCACGGGCCGCCCCCTGGCCGAACGTCTGGGCTACGGCTTTGTCGATGCCGATGCGGTGATCGAACAGGCGGCGGGCTGCAGCATCCCGGACATCTTTGATCGGGATGGTGAAGCGGGCTTCCGCAAGCTGGAAAGCCAGGTGCTCAACGCCATCAGCCAGCGCCACTCGCTGGTGGTCGCCACCGGTGGTGGCGTGGTGACACAGCCGGAGAACTGGGGAATGCTCCACAGCGGCATCGTGATCTGGCTCGATGTGGTGCCGGAGCAGTTGCTGCAGCGGCTGAACGCCGACAGCACCGTGCGCCCATTACTGCAAACCGCCGATCCGGAGGCGGCTCTGAACGCACTGTTGAACGAGCGTCGTCCCCTCTATGCCGAGGCCGATCTCACGGTGGTGATCAATGACGAAACCCCAGAGGCCGTGGCCGACGGAATCCTGCAACTGGTGCCAAGCCTGCTGAAGGATCCGACCCAACGTCGAACCGACTGAACCTCAAGCGGTGGGCGGCTCCAACCGCACCGCAAACCACTGCAAGGTCACCCCAGGGCTGATCTCCAGATCACAGGCCGTATCGATCAACCGCTGCGCCGCTGCGTCGACATCGGGTTGATCTGCCAGATCGGCCGGCAACTGATCGAGGCTGCGCAACCAACCGCTCAGCCATGTCAACGTGTCGGCAGCGCTGAGCAGCTGCTCCGGCTTGCCGGGCTCCAGCACCACATAGTCATCAAGGGCACGGATCAGGGGATCAGACATGGAACGGCGGTTGTGGATGCTGCTGATCAGCCTCACCATCCTGCTCAGCGGCAGCCCCGCCTGGGGCCAGACAGGTCTTGAGCAGCGGTTGAACAGTTGGCCCGACTGGAGCCTGCCGGCACCGTTGCCGCGGCCCTCAAATCGGGACGACCTGATTTACCCCGACTGGTTTGCCGGGCAGTGGCAAGTGGAGAGCATTGATCTCGATGCCCCCGACGATCCACCCCTGCTGCATCAGGCACGATTTCAAGCCGACCGGCGCGGTCGACTGGTCGGCGATCGCAGCTTCAACGCCACGGCCATCGGTCGTGCCCTGCTTGGCGAGCAGCTGCTGAAGGTGGAAGAAGACCCCGACTCCGCCAACCGCCAGATTGCCCGACTGAAAGGGGATCTCTATCTCGAGACCACGGTGACGGGCCGCCGCCAGGAGAGCCCGAGCACCGACACCTTCCTGGCCGATGAATTGGTGCTGCAGATCCTGCATGCGCCGGGGCCGCCGCGGCTGAGCCGGGTCGAAACCCTCAGCCGTTATCACCGCTGCGGCAAGGACATCTGCGCCGAGCAATGGCAAGGGCGCTACGCCTCGCCAGGCGAGAGCCTGCGGGATCAGGCCATCGCCCAGCACCACTACCAATTGCGCTTCACACCTCTTCCAGAGTCCGCTCCATCAATTTGAGTTCGATCTGGTCGCGCCACTGGAACAGGGGCTGCAGCTTGGGGTGATCGCTCAGTCCAGGCACGCCCTTGCCGGCCAGGGCCGAACCCGCAGAAGAGGGGAAGCGCAGCAGCGACAACTGAGCGGCAACGGCGATGTCGGCAATGGTCATGCTGTCCCCCACCAACCAGGGGCTGGCCTGCACGGATGTGGCCAGCTGCTCCAGGCTGGCCAGCAGCTCGGTGCGCTCCTTCTGGTTGACCAGTTCGGTGATGTTGCTCACCCAACCTCCGGGGATCACGCCCATCACCGAACGCACGGGGTCGGGCAGGTCGTCGGGCAGCAGAGCAACCCGTAGCTCAGGATCCAGTGCCGCGGCCTGCACCAGAGAGGAGCGGCCCGCCATGGCTAGGGTGGTGTCGGCCCAGTCCTCCAGCAGATGCACCTGGGCGGCCTGACGCGGATCGGCGGGAATCAGGGCAGGGTCTGGCTCCCGCTGATCCAGATGCAGTGCAATGGCGCTGGAGTCGGCAATGACCTGATCCCCATCCACCAGCACGGGCACCTGCCGTTGGCCGGACAGCCGGAACACAGCCACCTGGCCGACACCGGGGGTCACCTCCACGGTGCGGAAACTCAGCCCCTTGGCCTGCAACACCATCCGCACCTTGAGACAAAACGCGGAATGGCGGAATTGATGCAGCTCCAACATGTCCAAAACAGCCATGGGCCCGGCAGAGTAGCCAGCAGATTTGCAAGCACGCCAGAACCATGCGGGAGTTTTTCCTCAACGTCTCCCGTTACCCCCGTTACTTGATCGCCTTCACCCTCGGGGTGATGAACTCCGTCGCCGAACCCCTGGCCGCACGCCGGAGCAATCCCGTCACGGCTGTGGCCTTGATCGGCGCCTTGATCAGCGGTGGAATCAGCCTCACCTTGGTGCTGCGTGCCATGGTGAATTCAGCACCGATGGCGTGATGGCACAGGGGCGTCGAGTGGAGAGGGTGGCCGCCCTGATCCGCAAAGAAGTCAGCGAACTGATGATCAACGGCATCCGTGATGAACGGGTGCACCAAGGCATGGTGAGCATCACCGAAGTGGAAGTGTCCGGCGATCTGCAGCACTGCAAGATCTTCGTGAGCGTGTTTGGGGAAGCCCAGGAGCGCGACCAGGTGCTCGAGGGGCTTCAAGCTGCCAGCGGCTTCCTGCGGGGAGAACTGGGGCGACGGCTGCAGATGCGACGCGCCCCCGAAGTGGTGTTCCAGCTGGATCGGGGTCTGGAACGCGGCACCTCAGTGCTGGGACTGCTGAATCGCCTCGAAGACGAACGGCAGCAGCGGGGCGAGATTCCACCCGGGAGTGATCAACAGCCAGGCGGCGATGAACAGCCCGCCGGCTAACAGCCTGCGGCGCCGCGTAGCGGAACTGCTGGTGGTGCGGGCCAGTGGTCATCTGAGCGACCAGCAGCGTTGCTACCCGCAGTGGGAGCTTCCAAACAGCGAACTGCAGCGCCTGCTGCGGGAAGGTGTTGGTGGCGTGATCCTGCTGGGGGGGAGCGCTGTTGAGCTGCAACAACGCACCAAGCAACTGCAGGGCTGGAGTGAGCAGCGGTTGCTGGTCTGCGCGGACGTTGAAGAAGGCGTTGGCCAGCGCTTCGAAGGGGCCAGCTGGCTGGTGCCGCCCCTGGCCCTCGGGCGACTCCACCAGCGGGAGCCCGAGCTGGCCTTGGAGTTGAGTGAGCGTTATGGCCGCTGCACCGGCGAACAGGCCCGCCGCTGTGGCCTGAACTGGGTGTTGGGGCCGGTGTGCGACGTCAACAACAACCCCGCCAACCCTGTGATCAACGTGCGGGCCTGGGGCGAGGATTCCAAAACTGCCAGTGCCCTGGCGGTGGCGTTCCAGCGGGGGCTCAAGCAAGCGGGGGTGCTCGGATGCGCCAAGCACTTTCCCGGCCACGGCGACACCAGCAGCGACTCCCATCTGGACCTGCCGGTGCTGCCCCACAGCCGCGAACGGCTGGAGCAGATCGAACTTCCGCCCTTTCAGGCCGCCATTACCGCCGGTGTAGAGAGCGTGATGACGGCCCATCTGGTGCTGCCGGAATTGGATCCGAAGCAGCCCGCCACCCTCTCCAAAGCCGTGCTCACCGATTTGCTGCGGCGCCAGATGAGGTTCAACGGGCTGGTGGTGACCGATGCCCTTGTGATGGAAGCGATCAGCGCACGGCACGGCGCCGCCGAAGCAGCTGTGCTGGCCTTTGAAGCCGGGACCGACCTGATCCTGATGCCGGCGGATGCGGATGCCGCCATCGATGGTCTCTGCGACGGTTTCAGCAGTGGAAGGCTGTGCCTCGAGCGGTTGGACGAGAGCCTGCAGCGCCGGGCCCACGCCCTGGCATCGATCCCCACCAGCACAGCTACAGGTCCGATCGTCAGCGTAGACGAGCAAGCCCTTGAAGCTGAACTGGTGCGTCACAGCATCACGGTCGGCGAAGCAAAGGTCCTTCCACAAGCAGGCATCAACCTGGTGCGCGTGGATGCCATGGTGCCCAGCGCAGCCGCCCTCAGCGGCTGGTCCCCGGCTCTGCGCACTCCTGAAGCACAAGGATTTCGCTCAATCGTGATTCATGGCGAAGGGCTATCGCCCTGGAGCGGCCAAGCGGACGCGCCCCTGGCGATGGACCGCCTCGGCGATGGAGCGGTGCTGCTGCAGCTGTTCCTGCGGGGCAACCCCTTCCGCGCCGGACGGGATGCCCAAGAACCCTGGGCCGCAGCGATCCAGCAACTGATCGCCCTCAACCGGCTGGCCGGAGTCGTGGTCTACGGCAGCCCTTACCTCTGGGACAGCCTGAAGCCGCTGCTGCCCAGCAGCTGCCCTGCCGCCTATTCCGCCGGCCAAATGCAGGAAGCCCAACGCCAGGTGCTCACCGAACTGTTCCCCAGCGCGACGCCGACCGGCAACAGCGGTGCATTCACCGACTGACCACCACCAACCAACCGCACTGGCCAACCGCACTTAACCTCGCGCCAACCCCAAGCCGGCCGGCCATGCTCAGCCTCTCGATGATCGTGCGCGATGAAGAGGCGCGTCTCGGGGAGTGCCTGCGCTCCGTGCAGGGCTTCGCCGACGAGATGGTGGTGGTGGACACCGGCTCCACCGATGCGACGGTGGCCATCGCCGAAGCGGCCGGAGCCCGGGTTGAGCAGATTCCCTGGCCGGGGGACTTCGCCCCAGCCCGCAACCAGGCCCTGGAGTTTCTCAACGGCGACTGGGTGCTGGTGCTGGACGCCGATGAACAACTGCGCCCCGAGGCCATCCCAGCCCTGAAGGCGTTGATGGCCCAGCCCGATGTGCTGGTGATCAACCTGCTGCGTTACGAGGTGGGGGCTGCCATGGCTCCCTATTCCAGCGTCAGTCGTCTATTCCGCCGCCACCCCTCGATC
The DNA here is from genome assembly GCF_023630635.1 of Synechococcus sp. MU1651. Taxonomy (NCBI): domain Bacteria; kingdom Bacillati; phylum Cyanobacteriota; class Cyanophyceae; order Synechococcales; family Synechococcaceae; genus Synechococcus; species Synechococcus sp. MU1651. Next base: position 23,068 of record NZ_JAKUHJ010000014.1, on the reverse strand, counting down.
CGGTGGAGCCGGCCGTACCACTCGATGATCGACGACAGCGTTCGCACCCTGCTGGACGCCGAACCCCAATGGCGCATCGCCGATTGCAGTGAGCCGGCAATCCTCCATGACGGCTACCGACCGGAACTGCTGGCGGGCAGCGACAAGGCCGATCGGCTGCGGCAGGCCATGGAGGCTGATCTGCAGGAGCGTCCCGGTGATCCCTACGCCAGCGCCAAGCTCGGGGGGCTGTTGATCAGTGAGGGCAAGAACGAAGACGCCATTCCCTTGCTGGAAAACGGCCTGAAGCAGTGCAGTTCAGCCGGTGCCGAACGGTATGAACTGCTGCTGCACCTGGGATTGGCCCTGACCCCCAGTGATCCCGACAAGGCGGTGAACTGCTACCGACAAGCCCTGGAGATTCCCCTGGACACTCGGGTGAGTCTTGGAGCCCGCCTCAACCTGGCGGCTCGACTGATGGACCAGGGCAACCTGGAGGAAGCGATCAGCCTCACCCAAACCGCCGCCCAGCGGGCACCGGAAGTGGCCCTCGCCTGGTACAACCTGGGGCTGATGCAGCGGAGGCGCGGCGACCTCGCCGCGGCCCTGGAGGCCTACAGGCGCGCCCTCAGCCTGGATCCCAACAACGCTGAGTGCCATCAGAACAATGCCGTGGCCCAGTTGTTGGGCGGCAACATCGACGCCGCTCGCGGCAGCTTCATCCGCGCCATCAACCTGCTTCAGGCCCAGGGAAACGCTGACGCTGCTCAGCAGCTGCGCGAAAGGGTGGAGGGGGTGGTGAAACTGGACGGGGAGGCTGTCGCTTGAGCCAGCCCTTGCAAAGCCGAACGGTGGTCGTCACCCGCGCGGCCGACCAACTGGGAGCCGCGCGCCAGCTGCTGGAGCAGCGGGGGGCGACGGTGCTGGATCTCCCTGCCCTGGTGATCGGACCACCTGACCACTGGGGTCCTCTGGATGACGCCCTCGAGGACTTGGAGAGCTTTCACTGGCTGGTGTTCTCCAGCGCCAATGGCGTGCAAGCCGTGGAACAGCGGCTGAAACGCCTTGGCCGTTGCCTAGCCAGACGCCCCGCCAGTCTCAAGATTGCCGCGGTGGGCCGCAAAACGGCGCAGGTGCTGGACGACCTGGGGGCGGCCGCTGATTTCGTGCCTCCGAGCTTCGTGGCCGACAGCTTGATCGATCACTTCCCGGTGTCGGGCTGGGGTCTCAAGATGCTCCTTCCACGGGTGCAGAGCGGTGGTCGCACCCTGCTGGCGGACGCCTTCGGTGAAGCCGGGGTGCGGGTGGTGGAAGTGGCGGCCTATGAGTCCGGCTGCCCCGCCACGATGCCGGAGCCCACAGCGACCGCCCTGGAGGGAGGTGACGTTGATGCCATCGCCTTCAGCAGCGGCAAGACGGCGGAACACACCGCGCAGCTGCTGGAACAGCGCTTCGGCCAAGACTGGGCTGAACGGTTGGAGGGGGTGAAGTTGGTTTCAATCGGCCCCCAGACCAGCCGCAGCTGCCGCCAATGCTTCGGCCGGGTGGATGCTGAGGCCGACCCCCACGATCTCGAAGGGTTAGCCGAAGCCTGCGTTCAGGCGATGCAGAAGGGATCCTGAGGCTCATCGTTCAGCGCGAAGCGAATGCAACCGCGCGCCACATCGATGCTGAGCACCGACCATCCAGTTGGCAGCAACAGCGGAGCATCCGCGCCGCAGCGGCCATCTGCGCCCACACAGATCACACCACTGCCGCTGGGGGTGGTCACGATGGCTCGTTTCTGATCTCCCACCAACAAGACGCCAGTCAGGGCGAGGCCAGTCGTGGGGTCCTGAGCATCCGCAGGCTCCGCACCAACAAAAGGAGCAAAGGGATCCGCCCGGCCGCCGGGGGCAGCCTGCTGCACCTCCTCAGCCGAAGGCAGAGGGGTCAGGCCAATCGGCGGGGCCTTAACCGCTGAGGTTTCCGGAAGCGGCTCAGGTTTCACTGGAACCGATGGCAGCGCCGTGGCCGTTGGCGTTTCGCCACCACAGCCCCCCACGACCACCAACACGGCAACGGGGGCAAGCCAATGCTTAGCCGCCTGCTTCCACCAGGTCACGGAAACGGTCAAGGTTCGCCTGAAGCTCCTTGGTCACGATGCCCCCCAGGATGCTGGGTTCCATGAGCGGTGCCAAGACACGCGGCAATTCGTAGGTCACGCTCAACTTGACCACAGTGCGGTCGTCGGCTTCGGGGTAAAAGCGAACGGCACCCTTGGTGGGCAGGCCACCCACTGATTCCCAGTGCAGTTGCTGGGCTTCAACCCGCTGGGTGATCCGGGCCTTCCAGCTGAAGCGGAAGCCCTGTGCCGCCAAGGTCCAATCGGTGAGATCAGGGTCGTCGAGGGGCTTGACCGACTCAATCCAGCGCATCCAACGGGGCATCGCCTCGAGATCACTCCAGACCTCCCAGACCTTGGCGGCCGGGGCCCGCACCTCGGAGGTGACCGTGTGTTCGAGCCAGCGTCCCATCAGGCCACCGCCGCGTTGGTGGCCAGCTTCACCGGCTGATCGAGGATGGCCGCCGCCGCCAGATGACCGCTCATCGTGGCTCCCTCCATCGAATCGATGTAGTCCTGACGGGTGTAGCTACCGGCCAGGAAGAAATTACGAATCGGCGTGCGCTGCTCCGGGCGGTAGGGCTCCATGCCCGGGGCTTCGCGGTACAACGACTGCGCCAGTTTCACCACGTTGCTCCAGGTGAGCTTGAGGTTGCGGGCCGATGGGAACAGCTCGCGCACTTGACGGTCGGTGTGGGCCACGATCTCATCCACCGACTTGGGAATCCAGGGATCACCAGGGGTGAGCACGCATTGGAGCAGAGAGCCCTCTCCCTCCTTGCGGTAATCCTCCGGACTGGCCAGGGCCAGATCGGCAAAACAGCTGAAATCGGCATCAGCCGTGTACAGCAGGTTGTTGAGCCCCGTGGGTGTCGCCACATCCCGGCGCTGGGCTTCCTGGGCATCTCCCAGCTCGGTCACCCAGCCGTCGTAGCGGAGCTGAACCGTGGCCACGGGTACAGCCTCCAGCTGATGAATCGCCTTGAACTGGGGGTAACGGTTCCAGGCCTCGGGCAGCAGTTTCTGAATCCCGGGCACATCACAGGCGGCCAGGTAAGCGTCAGCCTCAACACGAATGTCTCCTTCGGGCGTTCCCAGCTGCAGGCCAGTGATCTCAGGGGATTCACCCTCGCTGTAGTCCACCTGCTTCACCCGATGACGCAGATGCAACTTGCCTCCACGCTGCTGGATGTAGTCGAGGATCGGACCCGTGAGCCAGCGATGGGGTGATCCCTTCAGCAGATTGAGCTTGGAGGCTTCCGTCTTGGCCGCAAACATCATGAAGATGGTGAGCATGCAGCGGGCGGAGATGGCCTCGCAGTCGATGAAGCCCAGGGCATAGGCAATGGGATTCCACATCCGCCGGATGCTTTCGGGGCTGCCGCCATGGCCCACAAACCAGTCCTGGAAACTGACGGAGTCGAGGGCTCGGATGGTGCGCATCGCCCCCTCGTAGTCCACCAGACCCCGCACGATCGGACTCGTGCCCAGGGCCAGGGCATTGCGCAGCTTATCGATCCAGCTGAGCTGCGGTGTGGTGAAGAACGCCTTGAGGCCGTTGAAGGGTGCGCCGATGGGGAAGCGGAAATCCAGCTCCCGCAGATCGCCCCCCTTGTTCACGAACAGGTGTGTGTGCTGCTTCGGCAGAAGGTTCTCGAACGCTCCCACCTTGCGCATCAGAGCGAAGAGGTTGGCGTAATTGAAGAAGAAGACGTGCAACCCCATCTCGATGTGGTTACCGCCCTCATCCACCCAGCTGCCCACCTTGCCGCCCATGAAGGGACGGGCTTCGTAGAGATTCACCTCATGGCCCGCATCCACGAGGTCCACTGCAGCGGAGAGGCCGGCCAGGCCGGAACCAACGATCGCGACCCGCACATGATCTGGTCAACTAAGGCGACTCTATGTATGAGCGTTCATAGAGTGAGAGCGCGAGCCTGCGTTGAACATGACTTCCACCCCCGATACCGCGCCGGCCCATACCGCCAAAGACGGCAAGGGCATCCTGATCACCGAACCGGCGATGCAGCAGCTGGCCAAGCTGTGTGGCGAACAGGGTGAGAACCAGGTGCTGCGCGTCGGGGTGAGGTCCGGTGGTTGCAGCGGCATGAGCTACACGATGGATTTCGTGCCCGCCTCAGACACCCTCGACGACGACGAGACCTACGAATACATGGCGGCTGATGGTCAGAGCTTCCGGGTGATCTGTGATCCCAAAAGCCTGCTCTACATCTACGGAATGCAGCTGGACTTCAGCACGGCTCTGATCGGTGGTGGCTTCAACTTCACCAACCCCAACGCCAGCCAGACCTGTGGCTGCGGCAGTTCCTTCGCCGTATGAGCGAAGCCACGTGGGAATCTGAAGGGAGATCACTGCCCTCTCCCTGTTGATGGAGACTTCCCAGGACAGCCTGTTTGAGCAGGCCATGGCCCGATATCAGGCTGGCGCCGCGGCCGAAGAGGTTCTCCCTGATTTCGCCCGCATCGTTGACGCCGCCCCCCGCCAATCGGCGGGCTGGACCTGCCTGGCCTGGCTGCAGCTGCTCTGCAATGAGCCAGAGGAGGCGCTGCGGTCGGCACGTTTCGCGGTGAGACTCAACGGCCAGGACCCCCAGGCCAGGATCAACCTGAGCCTGGCGTTGCTGGAAACCCAATCCAAGGGCGTGCGTGACCACATCCAGGTGGTCCAGCAGGTAATGACCCTGGCCCCAGAGGTGTCTGGCGAACTCAAGGCCTCGATCGCCGACGGGCTTGAGCGCAAACCCGGCTGGAAGGCCCTCGAGAAAGTGAAAGCCTGGCTTGAGCTCTGATCACAACGGACGCGCTGCATGACAGCCACTGCCTGACAAACCCTGCATGACAGCCACCTGGACCATCACCCGTCTGCCGTCCCAGGTTCGCGTGCGACCTCCAGCGGATCGTTCGGCTCAATTACGGCAGGAACGCCTGGCCAGCGAAGCGCGACGGTTGGAGCTGGCCAGGCGCGCCAACGGCATACCGGATCCGAGCACCTGGATGTGGTGATGGGCAGCCCGGCGATGGCACGCATCCTGCTGCTGAGCAATGGCCACGGTGAAGACCTCTCCGGCGCCCTGCTGGCCCAGGAGCTTCAGCAGCAGGGCCACAACGTGCAGGCTCTTCCGCTGGTGGGCCTTGGCAGCGCCTACCAAACAGCCGGCGTACCGCTGCTGGGACGCAGCCATGAATTCAGCACCGGCGGCATCGGCTACACCAGCCTTCGCGGCCGCCTCACCGAGATCGCCCAAGGGCAAGTGCTGTATCTGCTCCGACGCCTCGTGCGTCTGATGCGGTACCGGCGTCGCTTTGATCTGATCCTGGTGGTGGGAGATGTGATCCCTGTGATCGCGGCATGGCTCAGCCAACGGCCTGTGGCGACCTACCTAGTGGCCTACTCCAGCCACTACGAAGGGACGCTGCGCCTGCCCTGGCCCTGCGCTGCTCTGTTGAAAAGCCGCCGCTTCAAAGCGGTGTACAGCCGCGATCAACGCACCGCCGAAGACCTCAGCAGACAACTGCAACGGCCGGTGACCTTCCTGGGCAATCCGTTCATGGATTCGGTGCTCACAGCGGCCACCCCGCCGCCCAGCAGCACGCCACTCATCAGTCTGCTGCCCGGCAGCCGCCGACCGGAACTGGAACAGAACCTGCAGCTGTTGCTGCGGCTGATCGAGCTGCTGCCCAACACAGTTCGCTGCAACGTCGATCTGGCCTTGGTGCCCAGCCTCGATGACGACAGCTTGCGGCAGCTCGGCGAACGATGCGGTTGGCGGCTGGACAACAACGGCGTGCTGCATCGCGATGGAACTTTGGCCATCAACGTGCGCCGCGGAGCCTTCGGTGCCGTGCTGCAGGGCAGCGACCTGGTGATCGGCATGGCGGGCACCGCCATCGAACAAGCCGTTGGCCTGGCCAAACCGGTGCTGCAGCTGCCGGGCCAGGGGCCTCAATTCACAGCGGCATTCGCTGAAGCCCAGCGGCGCCTGCTGGGCCCCACGGTGTTCTGCGCCGACGGGGAGAGTGGCAGCCGTGAGGCCCTGGAGGCCACAGCGGAGCTGGCCATGGCCCTGCTGGATCGTGCGCGACAGGATCCTGGCTTGCAGCGGCAATGCCAGGTGGAAGCCCAACGACGGCTCGGAGAAGCGGGAGGAGGCCCGAGAATGGCGGCAGCCATCAGTGCACTGCTGTCATGAGTGCCCCCACAGAACCGGTCTGGAAACGCTGGCTCGACCGGCTGCTGATGGTGAATGTGCTGCTGGTGTTTATCGGCGCCGGGGTCTTCGCCGTTGCCGTGGTGCAACAGGGCCAAGGCCATGACTGGCTGATGGACCAGGTTCAGCTGCTGTGGCAACCCCTGTTCGCCCCAGCCATCAGCCTGCTGATCATGGCGGCCCTGGTGAGCGGCATCTTCAGCTGGTGGCAGCGGCGAGTGCTGAAGCCAGATCGGGGTAGCGGAAGCTGAAGTTCAAGCCGTCAAGCCGCTCCGAAGCCACCTGCTGGCCCTCAAGCACCACCTTGGCGCCATCCCCCAAGAGCACCTGCAGCACGGGGGCCGGCACTGGCAGGAGGCTGGGGCGGCCCAGGCTGCGCCCCAATTGCTTGCAGAAGGCCGTCATCGAGACGGGCTCGGGAGCCACGGCATTGATCACACCACTCCAGCTCTCGTCCGTGAGGGATCGAAGGATCAGAGCGCAGAGGTCAGTGCGGTGGATCCAGCTCATCCATTGCCGGCCACTGCCGATCGGACCGCCAAACCCTGTGCGGAACACCGGAAGCATTTTTCCGAGTGCGCCGCCGTCGGCCGCCAGCACAATGCCGATCCGCAAAGTGACCTGCCGTACAGCGGAAGGCACCGCCTCAGCCGCCGCTTCCCAGCGCTCACACAAGCTCGCAAGGAAGTCGTCGCCAGGGGTGCTCGATTCAAGAAAACGCTTGTCCAGGCTGGAGCCGTAGAAGCCGATGGCCGAGGCATTCACCAGCAGCTTCGGTGGCGTGGCACAGGCCTCAATCGCCTTCACCAACTGAGAGGTCGTTTCCAGACGGCTGGTTTCAAGCAGCTGCCGATGGGTCGGGGTCCAACGCTTCTCGGCAATCGGTTCGCCCGCCAGGTTGACCACTGCATCGGCCTGGTTCAGGGCATCCAACAGCCCGGCGTCGGCCCAGGTGCTGCTGCTGGCGGGGTCGAACTGCATCCAGATCAGTCGCCCATCCGCCCGTTCAGCGTCGTAGCCGCGGGCCAAGCGGCGGCTCACCACCGTGAGCTGATGGCCGGCCTGAAGCAGGAGCGGCAGGAGCTCACGGCCAACAAAACCAGTGCAGCCGAACAGCAGCAGACGCATGAAAGCGGGGGTGGTGCGGCTGGGAGGCTAAGGGGGTTCGTGGGCGATTGGTTTTAGCCTGGTGCCATCACCATCCCCTGTCATGGCCGAATCCGACGCCGCTGCCCCCGCCAAGGCCAAGCCTGCTGCGCTGCGCAAAGGGGCTTTGGTCAAGGTGAACAGAGCCGCCTACAGCTCCAGCCTTGAGGCTGGAGCCAGCGATCCCACAGCACCCGACTACATCTTTGAAGGTCCCGGCGAGCTGCTGGTGGTGAAAGGGGACTACGGCCAGGTGCGCTGGAACCGTCCGGTGCCCGATGTGTGGCTGCGAATGGATCAGCTGGAAGCCTGCTCCTGATCCTGATCTTGATTGGAGGCGGGCTCCAGGGCCTCCTCCACGGCTGTGACGGCCGCTGGAACTGACGTGATGGCAGCAGGGATGCGCCACAAAGCACCGGAGAGCACGCCGCTGAGATCCCCCAGCCCCGCCAGCACAGGATTCGAAACGCCGGCCCCATCCGCAGCGGCGGCGGCCTGCCAGGGGTTCCACCCCGCCAGGTTGACCACACTGCGGTAGGCCGCTGGCCAGGGGTTATCAGGCAACAGCCGTTGCAGCGCCTCGAACTGCTCCGCTGCCTGCGCCGGGCGGTTGTCCAGCACCGCCAGCAGCGCCAGGGTCCAACGCGGTTGCACAGCATCGGGATCCTGCGCCAAGGCCGCCAAGGCCTCAGAACGCACCGGCTCCCGATAGCTGAAATGGCCATCGAGCATGTGCTCCTGCCCCACCACAGCGAACACCGGATCCAGCCCCACCGGCCCTGCCGCCAAGCCAGCGGCGAGCTCGGGGAAGCGCTGCGCGAAGGAAGGGCCTGCAATCGGGTGCGTCGCGCTGCGGCGCCAGAGGGAATAACTCCCCCCCTTCGGACGTTCAAACTGCTGCACCAGCTCGAACACACCGCTGCTGCGCACCGCTTGATCCAGCTTTCGCGCCGCTTTGCGCACGGATCCCTGGTTCCCTTCCGCCAACACCACCCATTCCGTCCGTGCCAGCACAGGCTCACGGTCCTCGCGATTACCACCCAACTGACGTCCAACGGTCTGACCACCGCGGCGACGGCCGTAGAAGCTGACGTTGTGCTGGTTGAGGTCGGAGGTGCTGGGAACCACGATCAGGGTGGCAGAAGGCCTACTGGGATCTGCACCGCCGGCGGCCTCCACCACAGCCTCCACCGGACCGCGGGAACGGTGCTCAAACCGATGCAGCTGATGCGCCCAGCCCGCGGGCACACAAGCCAGAAGCCCTAACGCAAAAAAAGGCTTCGCCATCCAAGGGCGCCTGGTTGTCCACCAGTGACCCCACTGCCACCACCCCCGGGCCAGCAGCAACACAAGTGAGGGCAAAAGCGGCGTGATGTAGCGACCATCCTTGTTCGGGCTCAGGGTGGTGAGGACCCAGGCCCCAACAAGGTTGAGCATGAGCCAGCGCCAGGACCATCCGTGATCGGTGGAGACCTTCTGACACTGCCAGCACCAGAGCAATAGTCCAGAAAGCCCCACCAGCAGCAACACACTGCCCAGCTGCTCCGGCAACAGGCGCGGATACCAAAGCCAACTGTCCAGACTGAAAACGCTGGGGTCCCCCTCCCGAACCGCCGACTCGAACACGGCCCGGTTGGTGCCGCCGAGGCTGGTGATCCAGTTATGACGCAACCAGGGACCAATCAGCACCGCCGTGAGCAGGGGCAAGAGCAGGGCCTGCCGCAACCAAGGACCACCACGCCGCAGCGCGATTCCTGCGGCCCAGACACCGGCGGGGACCAGCACCAGAAGGGCACTTTGCTTCACCAGCACGGCTGCCAAAGCCGCCACGGTGCAGCCCCAGGCCTGCCCCCAGCGGCCACCTCTCTTGGGATCACACCAGACCCCAAGACGCCAGATCGCCAAACTGCAGCTGGCCATCAGAGCCATCTCCAGCACGTAATCCGTGCGCAACTCCATGAACACAGGTGTCAACGCTGTCAGGAGGCAAGCGATCAGGCCAAGGCCATCCCCCTGCAGACGCCGCCCCCAGCCGGCCATCACCACCAGCAACATGCCGTTCCAGAGGCTGAGGCTCCAGGCCGCCTGCTCAGGGGCATCTCCAGCGATCGCCATCACACTGCCGTTCACCAGGGATGCCAAAGGCGGAATCTTGGGAGATAGATCCAGCAGCGCCGGCCAACCCTGCCAAGCCCCACCGGGAAGCAAGCCCAAGGCGCGGCCATGGTCCATAGCGCTATTGAGGTAGTCAGCCTGATCCCAGGCAGGGACTCCGGTCTGGAGCGTCCACCACAGCCGATCCACCAGAGTGGAGAGCACCCAGATCAGGGCAACCGAAGCCCAGAAACGCCAGCGCTGTTTCACACGATCTCCAACCGACGCCGTTCATCTTGGAGCCGCTTGCGTCGCTGCTTAGCCTCCCGCAGCATCTCGCGACCATCGTGGAGGTACCCATCCACGTAGCCCATGGTGTAGCGCTCCAATTCGGCCAGAGCGTCTTCCACTTCCGAAAGACAGTGATAAAGGCTCAGACCAAAGCCACGGGCCGAGGCCGGCGTGGGCAACGACTGAAACAGCTGCTTGACCTTGTCCATCCGACGTCCGCTCGCCTCGAGATAGCTGCAGAACGCCTCCATCAGCTCATCGTCGTAGGGATCTCCCGACAGTGCCTTGAGTTGCTTGGGGAAGGGATTGATCACCTCACCGAGCATCCGATCGATCGGGGCGTAGACCCGCCGCAGCCACTCCACCAGAGCATCATCCGCGGCCACAGCACGATCATGGGCACGGCTGGCCCGGCGCAGATCCGTCGGCGATGCAGCCCGTGCCGGCTGGGGCCGTGTGCGATCAAAGGCCTTGCGGCGCTCGGGATCCCCAAGAACTTCCCAGGCAGCATTGAGTGCCAGCATCTGCTGGTCGTCGCCACCGGCATCGGGATGGTGCTGCTTCACCAGCTGGCGGTAGGCCGCCTTGATCTCAGCGTTGCTGGCGGTGCCGCTAACACCGAGCACGGCATAGGGATCGCTCACAGCTGACCATCCCTTCGGGCGGGAAGCTGCGAAGCAGCACTGAACATCGGGGTGGAGAGGTAGCGCTCGCCATAACTAGCCAGCATCACCACCAGGCGTTTGCCCGTCATGGCGGGGTCCTGGCCCACCCGCAGGGCTGCGGCCATGGCTGCTCCGCTGCTGATGCCGCAGAGCAGGCCCTCCTCCCGGGCCAGACGCCGGCCCACCTGCATCGCTTCCTCATCGCTCACCGTGAGGATCGAATCAATCCGATCCAGTTCAAGCACCGCAGGAACAAAACCAGCTCCAATCCCCTGGATGCGGTGGGCCCCAGGGTGCTTTCCAGACAGCACAGCACTGGCCTCGGGCTCAACGGCAATCACCTGCAGCTGCGGCTGACGCGCTTTTAAAAGACGGGCACAACCGGTGATGGTGCCGCCGGTGCCCACCCCCGCCACAAAGGCATCGATCTGGCCATCGGTATCGCGCCAGATCTCCTCCGCCGTGGTGCGTTCATGCACGGCTGGATTGGCGGGGTTGTCGAACTGCTGAAGCAGGTAGGCGTTGGGGATCTCCTCCACCAGCTCCTTGGCCAGCGCAATGGCCCCATTCATGCCCTGGGCACCGTCGGTGAGCTGCAACTCTGCTCCGTAGGCCCGCAGCATCGCGCGACGCTCCGTGCTCATGGTGTCCGGCATGGTGAGAATCAGCCGGTACCCCCGGGCTGCCGCCACCATGGCCAGCGCGATCCCGGTGTTGCCGCTGGTGGGCTCCACCAGCACCGTTCGCCCGGGAATGATCGTGCCTGCCTGCTCCGCATCTAGCACCATGGCGCTGGCAATGCGGTCTTTGACCGAGGCGGATGGATTGAAGCTCTCCAACTTGGCCAGGATCTCGGCCCGGCAGCCGCAGGCCTGGGGCAATCGGTTCAACCGCACCAGGGGCGTGCCACCGATCAAGGCCGTGATGTCAGGCGCAATGCTCATGGCTGCAGCTTGCCCGCAGAGCGACCATAAAAAAAGCCCTCCGCAGGGGAGGGCTAGGACGTGTGTATGAGGAAGGTCGTTCTGAAGGCTCAACCGAAGTTGGGCTGAATGATCAGAACTTGAAGACAGTCTGGAGAACGGCACCAAACTGCTCATAGCCCGACTCACCCTGCTTGGAACTGGACTCAGGCAGATAGAAGATTGCCGGAATCAAAGTGATGTTGCTGGAAACCTTGTACTTCAGAGAGGCTTCCCAAGCAAGCTCGGGAGCATCAGGGTCATCACCCTCTTGGGATTCGACATACAAGGGTGCGCCGAAACCAACAGCCAGACTGTGGGAAGAACCGGCAATTTTGTCCCACTGAAGGCCCACCATCCAAGTGCGGAGCTCTTCGACAGTGCTGCCTTCGAGGTCAGACCAGCCGTAAGAAGCACTCAGTGACGGAATAAAACCAGTCTCAGCGGGCTTCCAGAAGCCGTTGATGGCGAAGTTCTGGGAGTCGACGGTGTCACCCTCTGAACCGCAGGACTGGGACTTGAAGTAGCCGGTGCCGAATCCAGCACCACACTGGCCATAGCGATAACCCAATGCAGCACCCCACTGCTTGGTGCCATAACCAATCTGAGCGGTGGTGTTCCCCTTGGAATCAGACGTGAGCATGCCTGCTTCAGAGCTGGCCTGTTCTCCGTCATCAGCGACGTAGTTGAGAGCAGCAGTCAAGCGGGGCTCACCCTTGGCAACTTGCTGCTTCCAGATCACACCAACGAGACCGCCGGTCTCTTTGTTGTAGACGTTTCCGGCACCAAACTGACCACCGAACATGTTCAAGGTCTTCAGCGTGTAAGCCGTGGGCTTCATCCCCAGACTTTCGGTGTTACGGGCCATGGGGCCAACGATGGCTTCAAAGCCTGAAGCGACAGGGAACTTGTAGTACAGGCGGTCAAGCTCAAGAGTGTTGCCAGACATGCCGGAGACATCCAGCTTGCGGAAACCACCTGAAAAAGCAGAGCCGTCCTTCATATTGCCGGCACGCAGGCGTGCAAACAGAAGGTCCTTACCAGTGAAGGAAGTCTTCAGACCGAGGCGATAGTCGTAAGAGAAGCTGAATGCGTCATCGTCTGCCTTCGCTTCGCTGTCCTCGGAATCAAGGGCACCCGTGACGAAGGTTGCTTTACCTGAAAGCTTGGTGGTGGTGGAGAACTGGGTTGCTTCCAGTTCGCCGACGCGGGCCTCGAGGCCGTCAACGCGACCTTTGAGGATGGCCAGCTCGGTCTCGAACTCAGCCATGAGGCGGCGCAGCTCGTCGGTCACTTCGGTGACGCGGTCGAGGCAGGCGTTCAGCAGGGCAGCCGCTTCGTAGCGGGTCATGGCCCGGTTGCCACGGAAGGTGCCGTTGGGGTAACCGGCGACGCAGCCGTAGGTCTCCACCAGGTTGGCCAGAGCCTGATAGGCCCAGTCGGTGGGGTAGACGTCGGAGAACTGGGTGACGCTGGTGACCTGATCAGCGGAAGCCGCGTAATCAGAAACGCCGTTGATGTTCAGCTCGGCGGCATTAGCGCCGGTGGCCAGGAGGCCAAGGGCGGCAGGAGCCACCAGCAGTTGCTGGAAAAGCTTCATTTTGGGTTCTCACACCATGAGAAAAGTGCCGGCAAGACATGCCAGCGGGTCCACGCTATTGGCGCGCTTTAAGCCAGCCAGTAAGAGCAGTCCAAGAGTCGTTTATGTATCGGTTAAGACCATCCGCCAAACGCCAAAAAAAAAGCTCTCCACTGATGTGGAGAGCAGTTCCCGAAAATGAGGATCCAAGGGACCCAAAATTCCGACTATCAGAAGACGAAGGTCGTCTTAACCAAGCCGCCAAAGACCTCTTCAGCGTCACCACCATCATCGATACCAAAGACGGCAGGAGTAATGGTGATGTTGTCGGTCACAGCGAAGCTGTAGAAGACTTCCCACATGGTGCTGGAGTCCTCATCCTCGAAGCTGGGAGCTTCACCGATAGCGCCACCGAAGGAGTTGCCTTCGATGAAGACGTCACTCCACTCAAGGCCGACGTACCAAGAGTCGATATCGTCGGAAGTGTCGTCGACATCAGCCCAGGAGTAACCGGTGCTGATGGAAGGCATCAAGCCTGCGTCGGCAGACTTCCAAGCAGCAGCAACGCTGTAGCCGCTGCGGTCAGCAGTGGTATCGGCTGTGCCGATGGCCAGGCCAGCGTTCTGCTCGTAGGAATAACCAACCTGAGCAAGGAAGTTGCCGTCGAAGACTTCGCCTTCGTAGAACAGCTGCCAAGCGGAAGTGGTAACGCCGGCGTCAGTACCGATGCCCTTGGAGGAGTCGTCGCCATCAACAGCAACGTAGTTGCCGCTCACTTTGAAGCCGCTATCACCCAGGGTGTAGACAGCACCAACACCAGAACCGGTGTAAGCCAGGTTGTTGGTGGTAGGAGCGCCGCCGTAGGTGAAGAAGTCCAGCAGCAGGTCAGAGGGGTAGTACGTGGCATAGCCGGCGTACATGGAAGCATCGTCGGTACGGACGATGGGACCTGCGGTGACGCTCAGAGAGTCACCAACAGGGAATGTGTAGAACAAACGGCCAAGCTTGACGCTGTTACCGCTAGCCATTGCGGTTTCAACGAAAGTCAGGCCGGTTCCGAAGATGGAATCGTCAAAGTTGCCGGACCGCAGCACGGCAGTCAGCTCATCCTCACCAGTGAAGGAGGTAGCCAGCTTCAGGCGGAAGTCGTAGTTGAGGGTGGTGGCTTCAGAGCCATCGATACCATCAAGGGCACCAGCAACCCAAGCGGTGTAACCCTTGAGCTTGGTGGTGGTGGAGAACTGAGTTGCTTCCAGTTCGCCGACGCGGGCCTCGAGGCCGTCAACGCGACCCTTAAGGATGGCCAGCTCGGTCTCGAATTCAGCGATCAAGCGCTTGAGCTCGTCGGTCACTTCGGTGACGCGATCGAGGCAAGCACTCAGCAGGGCAGCCGCTTCGTAGCGGGTCATGGCCCGGTTGCCACGGAAGGTGCCGTTGGGGTAACCGGCGACGCAGCCGTAGGTCTCCACCAGGTTGGCCAGAGCCTGATAGGCCCAGTCGGTGGGGTAGACGTCGGAGAACTGGGTGACGCTGGTGACCTGATCAGCGGAAGCCGCGTAATCAGAAACGCCGTTGATATTCAGCTCGGCGGCATTAGCGCCGGTGGCCAGAAGGCCAAGGGCGGCGGGAGCCACCAGCAGTTGCTGGAAAAGCTTCATTGAATTCCTCACACAGGAAATAGGCGCTAGTGCGCCATCCCGGATTGTGAGGGGCAACCATTCGTTAATAAATGCAGCTTGTGCCGGTCCCTACATCGACATGTATCAGTGGATACCGTCTTGAGCCGGTAAGCCATCCCCCTCAATAAACGATGCCCCCGCCCGGAGATCCGGACGGGGGCTCTCGCCGGGTCCGATTTTGCCGCGGAACCGGATGATCAGTTCAGAAGGCGCCGTTCAGCCAGCGTTCTCCGCGATCAGCAGACCCTGCATCAAACAACTGGAAATCATGGACACCTCCTCCTGAAGGATTGTGAATGCCGGCAACGCCTTCGGAATGATGAACATCTCCCGAAGGAAGCATTCATCTCTCCACGCCGCTGCATCCTGAACACAAGGACCATACTCAGTTTTTGATGTGATGGGAGCCACCCATGCGCTCCGGCTCAGCTCCTGAGGCAGCCCCCTGGATCGCATTGGGGGGGCTTGGCTTGGCCGCCGCCGTGCTGGCCCTGATCGGGCTTGGCGATCTCCCCCTGCGGGACTTCGACGAAGCCACCGTGGCCCGGGTGGCCCTCGAACTTCGCCACGGACTCGGGGAAGCCCCATGGCTGCCCACCCTCTGGGACAAGCCCTACCTCAACAAGGCACCTGGTCTGCACAGCCTGATCGCCCTCGTGATCGGTGCAACGACACAGCAAAACCAGCTCCCTTCAGAGTGGGCGATCCGTCTGGCACCGGCCTTGCTGTCGTGCCTGGTGGTGCCGCTTGGGGGTTGGCTGCAATGGCTACTACGACCGGGAGATCGCTCCAGTGCCCTCGCCACCAGCCTGATCTTGCTGACATTGCTACCGGTAGCCCGGCATGGACGCCTAGCCATGCTGGACGGCACCCAGCTGACGGCCATGGCTCTGCTTTGGCTGGCCTTGCTGCAGCTCAATAGCAGCCGGTACAGCGCAATCTGGGGGGCCATCGCCGGCCTGATGGCCAGCGCCATGCTGCTGCTTAAGGCCCCTCTGCTGGTGCCCGCGGCGGTGGCCGCCGGTTTGGCGCTGGCCTGGGGCAAGGAATGGAAATGCTGGAACAACAGGTCCACTGCCTTGATCGGGATGTTGCTGGGCCTGGCACCGGGGATCGGCTGGCATCTTTGGCATGCCCACATCCGGGGGAGCAAAGCGCTCTGGCTCTGGGGCGGAGATGGTGCCGGGCGGGTTCTTCTGGATGCCGGCGAAGGCAGTGATCTGGGCTGGCGGGTCCCGCTGATCGAAGTGCTGGAGGGGGGCTGGCCCTGGCTGCCGCTGCTGCCCTTCGCCCTGATCTGGGCCTGGCAGTGCCGTCAGAGCCGCTGGGGCCGCTGGTCGCTGGCCTGCCTGATCACCTTGGGCGGAGCCATTCTTCCGCTGCGCACCCAGCTCCCCTGGTACAGCCACCCGCTCTGGCTGCCCATCGCTCTCCTCTGTGCTCCGCTACTGGTCTGGCTGGTGGAGCGTCCCCATTCTTCGTCAAATTCACCTGGCAACCCAAAGCCCCCCTGCCGCTGGCTGCTGTTGCGGCTTCCAATTTTCTGGCTCGGGCTCGGGCTTCTGCTCCTGCTGCTTTGGCTGGGCAGCTTCAGCAGCATCGGCGGCAGCCTTGCGCCCTACCGCGGCCTAGCGGGTCTACTGGGCCTTGGCTGGTGTGGCGGTGGATGGTGGCTGCGCTTTGGCGCACCACAGCGACGACGCCTTGGGGTGATCAGCCTCAGCTGCGGCAATGTGGCAGCGCTGGCCATGTTGTTTCACTCACCCCTGTGGTTGTGGGAGCTCAACGAAACGTGGCCCGTGCAACCGGTAGCAGCCTTGGCCAGAGCCAACCCTGGACGTGAGATCAGGCTGAAGGGTTACGACGAACGTCCCAGCCTGAACTGGTATGCCGAACAACGCATCCGTCGTTTCAAAAAAGGCCCAGGCCGGCCTTTAAGCGACAAGCCCCAAGAGGATTGCATCATCGAAGGCCAAGCGGGTCGATGGACGCTGGCCAACTGTCGGTAGCCTGAGCCGGACTGGAGCGCACTGTGTCGTCCACCACGGAACGTGAAGGAGCAACGAGCCACAGCGGCCTGTCGATCGTGCTTCCCACCTTCAACGAGGGCGGTTCCATCCGCCAAGTGATCGAATCCCTCCTCCGTCTTGAGACGGAGAATCCGATCGAGATCCTGGTCGTCGATGACGATTCCCGCGATGGCACCCCAGATCTGGTTCGCGCCCTGGCCCGCCAGGACTCCAGGATCCGGATCATCCAACGGGTGGGACGCTCCGGACTGGCCAGCGCCATCAAAGAAGGCCTGATCGCAGCCCTCTATCCCACCGCTGTGGTGATGGACAGCGATGGACAGCACGAACCGACCTCCGTGGGCGAAGCCGTGCAGCTCCTGGATCGAGAGGGACTGGACCTTGTGGCCGGGAGCCGCTTCCTCGACCGCTCCGTAATCCGTGGCCTCAGTGATCGACGCACCGATGGCTCCACCCTGGCCAACCGTCTGGCCCGTTGGAGCCTGCCCAGGTCCTACCGGCACCTGAGCGATTGCATGAGCGGCTTCATCGTGCTGCGCCTCAACCGCTGCCTGCCGCTGGTGCGTCAAGTGGACGTCAACGGATTCAAATTCTTCTACGAACTCCTGGCCATCAGTCGCGGCCGCCTGCAGGTGGGAGAAATTCCGCTGCGTTTTCAGCCAAGGCTGCATGGCAGTTCCAAGCTCGATCTCGCCGTCCTTTGGGACTTCGTGGTGTCCCTGATTCACACCGCAACCCTGCGGCTGCTGCCGCGGCGGGCCATCAGCTTCGGGCTTGTGGGCGCCTCAGGCGTGGTGGTGCAGCTGCTGTCCACAGCACTGCTGATGGGCCTGTTCAACCTGGCGTTTCAGCAGGCGCTTCCAGTGGCCGTGATCACCGCCGCAAGCTCGAACTATCTGGTGAACAACGCCCTCACCTTTCGCGACCGACGCCAGAGCGGACGGCAATTGATCCGGGGTTTGCTGAAGTTCCTGCTGGTGGCCTCCCTACCCGCGCTTGCCAACGTTGGCCTTGCGACCAGTTTTTACACCCTGATTCAGGCCCATGCGCTCTGGGCCCAACTGGCGGGCATTGTTGTCGTCTACGTCTGGAACTATGCGGCCTCATCCCGATTTGTCTGGAACAGCCCCTAAGCCGGCCTGGCTGCCCATCGGCCTGGGAAGCCTGCTGCGGCTGGTGCAGATCTGGATGCCTGTGGTCGGCGTTCACAGCTGGCGACAAGCCGACACTGCAGCCATGGCAAGGCATTTCAGCCAGGCAGGCACACCGATCTGGCTGCCGCAGGTCGACTGGGGCGGTGCGAGTGCCGGCTTTGTGGAATCTGAATTTCCGCTTTACCCCTTTCTGGTGAGCCGCCTGTACAACCTGATGGGCATGCAGGAATGGCTGGGCCGCGGGCTGTCGGTGCTCTGCAGCGCACTGACCATCTGGCTGGTGATGCGCCTGAGCCGGCGTTGGTTCAACCCCGAAGCCGGTTGGTGGGCGGGCCTGGCCTTTGCCATCGCACCTTTGGGGGTGTATTACGGGCGCGCCTTTCAAGCCGAAGCCCTGTTGCTGCTCTGTGCCGCAGGAGCCCTGGAGAGCCTGAGCCTCTGGCGCGAGCGACGGTTGCCCTGGGCCCTGGTCCTTAGCTGGCTGTGCTTCACAACGGCTGGCCTGATCAAGGTGATTCCACTGCTTTGGCTGGGGCTGCCCCTGCTGATGGTGCAGCTCACCCCATCGCCCCAAGCAGCAGTTGAATCTCCTCAACAGATCCTGCAACGGATCAGGCATTTGGCGCTGAGTCCATGGTTCTGGATCTACACAGCAACTGCCCTGGCCATGACGTCCGGCTGGTATTTGCACGCTTATCAATTGGGAGCAGCCAGCGGTCTGACCTTCGGCTTCTGGGGAGAGGACAGTGATCGCAGCAACATCGCGTTGGTGCTCGATCTCTCGAGCTGGATGAACCTTGGCGTCCGAACCGGCCTACGGGCCTTGGCTTTGATGGGGATTCCCTTCCTCGTGATCGGAAGCATCCGCAGCTGGCGGATTGGGGGAGGGCGCATCGCCCTAGGGGGGGTAATCGGGTTGCTGCTCTGCACCATGGCCACGATGAGATCAAGCACCGTGCATGAGTACTACCAGTTCCCTTTGTTGCTGTTCAGCTCCCCATTGGTGGGACTGGGATGGCAAACCTGGAAATCCAAACAGCAAGGCTGGCTGGTTCAAGCGGTGCTCAGCATCACAATGATGATCAGTTTGATGGTGCTGTCGTTCGATTACTGGGCTGTAGAGGTACGTCAGCGCAGCATCTGGATGCCACTTGCAGACACCATCCGCAGCGAACTCCCGGCTGAAGCCCGAATCGTGAGTGTCACAGGGTCCGACCCGACACTGCTCAATCTGGCCCGGCGACAGGGCTGGTTGATCTCAAACAAGAAGCTCACCTCGGAACGCATCGCGAAGTTGAAGCGCGCCGGTGCCAGTCACATCACAGGTAGCTTCCACTGGGAAGAGAGCTACCGACCACTGCCAAAAGAGCGGCGCACAATGCTTGAAAAGCTGACAGCTTCAAGCTCAGGTGCCTGGATTGATCCACGACAGCAGACTTACCTGCTTCCAATTAAGGAGTTGCCTGAGAATTTTTAATTCCGAGCCACAACGTTCTTTCCGACAAAGGGGACCAAGCTCAGTTCAACCACGAACAGGAGCGAGGATCGATTGCAGCTTCGGCGGATGTTCCGGCCTGAATTGAAATCCGCTTCAGGACAACAGCTCCCCGATGACAGTGCATCAACTGATAATTATCAGACGCAACAAGCTTTGAAAGCTTGCGGCCAATCGAGCGTTGCAGATTGCGCTCGAGCTTGAACACCGGTGCCAAGGGTGTGTAATAACCGGGGAAGGCCACCACCCAATCAACCAACTGTGGCTCTCCACCACGATCGAGATATTGCGTGGACTTCGGGAAACGGATCAACACCTCCCGTTGCGCCAGCCAGGGCAGCACAGATGTGTCGGCAGAGACACTGGCCTGCTCAGGGATCAAGGCCACAGCTTCACGTAACGCAGCGCGGCGCTCAAGCATGGCAGAGGGAGACACATGAACCCACGGCGAAAAACTATCGGGCACGAGGGCCGAAAGGCTGCGATGGGGATTTGCCACCAAGGTGAGCGTTAAACCAAGCGCCAAGGCACCGAACCAACAGCGACGGATCCAAGGCATGGTCCAAACCGATGCATGACGCTGCCACCAGAGAACTGAGCCCAAATAAAGACCAGGAACCAGAGCCAGCACATAGCGAAGCGTCACAGACAGTGCCGAGCGCCCTTGCGACACCAGCGCGATCAAGAGGGGGACAGCCACCAACAAGGCTGAATCGACCGACAGCAACGGGATCAACAGCAGAGGAAGACTGAGGGCCAGCAGGAAACCAAGTGTTGCGCCAGGGGGAGAAACGATCGCCTGCAGAACCGCCAGTGGATGCCGCAACATTGCAACCAGTACCGAGAGGGTGCCGCCCGAAACGTCATCCACCAAATGACCAAACTTTTCCTGGAGAAAGCGATCGGACAACGATGAATCAACCGCTGGCTGGATCCATCCGGTGACCATCAAGACCCAGAAAAATGACACCGCCATCAAGCCGACACCCTTCCAACGGGCGGCCGGCTGACGAACCAAGGCCCAAAGCCCCAAGGAGAACAACACCAGCCCGCTGTCTTCCCGAACCAGCAACAACATCACTGCCGCAAGAACGAGCTGACGGTTGTGCTGCTCCAAGAGTGCCTCCACCACGAGGAATCCCAGCAGAGGGAACCAGATCAGATCGTGAAAGTTTTCAAGGGCTGGGCCGATCACAGCACCACTGAGGTAATAAGCGGCGGTGATACGGATCGCTAGTGACTCCGGCAAACGCCTGGCAGCAATCCTCCAAAGCACCAAGCCTGCTGCCGTCAACAGCGAAACCTGCACCAATGGGAGCGCCCAGCTACCGAGCAGAAGCACCAAAGGTGCAATCAGCAGCGTGAGGAAATTGGCATGCTGACCGAGGTGGAGATAACTCACCGACGGCAGTTCACCGCCGACTTTCACAGCGGCGGACAGCACCGATGACAAGCTGCTTTCAAAAGGCCGCCCCTGAGCCGTTGACCAGAGCTCTTGCAGAAAGAGGGCCTGGTCATAGGTGGCACTAAGGCTCTCGAGCCGCCAGGCCTGAATGCTCAAACACGCCAAAAAAAACCCAGACGCCAAGATCACCACCGGAGCTGGCATTAGACCTCGGGATGGGGCAGCAGATGCACTGGGATCGCTCATGCAAACCTGACGTCGAATGGAGGGAGGTTAAGGATCCTCGGCAACGCAATCAGGAGCTTGAGGTTCCACAGAACCCAACAAGACGCGCGTCCGTAGAAGCGAGAGGAGGAGCGAGGCGTAAAGCACCAGCTCACCCCACTCCTGATCACGATTGAGGATCACATTGGAGAAGGTGCGCGTGGCAATGCAGAAGGCCAGTGCAGAAACGGCCATGAACAGCGGCCAGCTGTAGACAGCGGGAGTGAGGGCCCGGGACACGGCCGCCATCGATTCAGAACAGTTTCTTGTGAGCGCTCGCATCCAGCGAGGCGCGAGAACCACAACAGCCAAAACCCCAAGGGTCGCAAGGAAGGAGCCCATATCCAGTCGATCCTGAAACCAACCGATGTTGTGCAGGGTCGTCTCGTTCTGCGCGTTGATCTCGTTCAACAAGGGTGGGGTCTGCCAACTAAAGATGACCTGCCCCCAGGCGAGCTCCTCCATCAAAACAAGCGCCAGGCATGTTGCGCCGAACTTGAACAGGCGCCCGGGTCGGCGTTCCTCAAGACGCGCATTCAAATCGGCGCCGATCAACCAGGCCGTCCGGGTGGCGAGCAGCAGCACAAGCACTTGGCTCCACTCCACCAAGCCGCCCTCACCAAACACCAGCTGTTTGTAAGCATCACGGTTCGGCGCGCCTGTCTTCAATCCCACAACCAGTAAAAACACAAGTGCCAGCAGTCCCCAAACCGCGCGGGTACGACCTTGATGGGCTAAAGGATCAGCAACCGAAAGCAACAGCAACAGCCCCTTTGAACGGGTGGCCCAAACCGCCAACCCCGTGCTCACACCAGCCAAGACCCCCCAACCGAGATCAGGTTGGGAACCGCCAGAGGCAGACATCACCAGCTGCACGGCCACTGTCAACAGAGACGCAGCCGCCACCACCACGAACACAACGGTGATGGCGGCCTTGAGAGCACGACCCCGTGTGTAGATCACAGCCACCAAGCCATCCCTTGCGCGAAGCGCAGGTTAAGCAGAGGTTTAGAACCGAACTCTGAGACCGGGGTTCACCCTCCGCACAAGCCAACCGTGATTCAGCAACCGAATGCAGCGGATCCACGCCAGATCGGAATCATTCCGCTGACGCCACGATCGATCCGAAAGCTGCTGATGGCCATCACCGCAGGGCTCTTGCTGGCCCACAGCGTCGTGCAAGTGGGCATTTACGGCTTCGGGGCGGAGAAGCATTGGCTGGACAGCCTCAACATGGACCGCGAACTCAACCTGCCCACCCTGTTCAGCACCGCGCTGTTGCTGATGGCGGCCCTGTTGATGCAACGACTGGGGCAGAGCAGCGATCGCATCGCTGCCCAGGACTGGCGTTTGCTGTCGAAAATTTTCATCTTTCTGGCACTCGACGAAGCCCTTCAGATCCACGAGATCCTGATCATTCCAGGGCTCAGGCACCAAGTACACCCAGCTCTGGCATCCACCTGGGTGGTGCCCTACGCCGTCCTCGCCCTCATCCTGCTGTGGCGCTTTCGCCGCTTCCTCGGCTCAATCTCCCGAGCAACGGCATCACGGTTGCTGCGATCAGGGGCCGTCTACATCGGCGGTGCCATCGGCATGGAGATGATCGGCAGCTTCGCCGTTCGATCGAATCTGATCCGACTGCATAGCCCCTGGTATGGCGCCATTACAGGTCTGGAGGAAGCGTTGGAACTGCTTGGCATCGTTCTGCTCATCGATGCACTGTTACGAGCGCTGCTCGATCAACGCAACAGCCTCGATCTCACCTTGCGTCTGGGGCCTGATTCAGACAGCAACTGAACCAAAAAAAAACCGCCCGGATGGGCGGTTGAAGAAACAATCGGCCTTGTGATCAGAGGGCGTTGCCGCGGGGCAGAACCTCTTCAGGAAAGACGAAGTTTTCGTGCGGCTGGTCAGCCGGTGCCATCCAGGCACGCAGACCTTCATTCAGAAGGATGTTCTTGGTGTAGAAGGTCTCGAATTCGGGATCTTCTG
>NZ_JAKUHJ010000013.1:0-56163 GCF_023630635.1 Synechococcus sp. MU1651 | reverse complement strand
TGCTATCGGTTTCAATCAGCAAGCCAGCGGCATCCTCAATTCTGACTTCAACTTCTCAGATGTTGATTCAGTAATGACAGCTCAGACCGTCTCTGGACTCGATGTTGATGCTTCTACCACCACTGGTGATGCATGGTCCAGCTTGGATTCAGCTTCAGTTGGTTTTGAGGGTGCAACCAGCAGCATTACAGGAGCTGCAGAAATTACTGCGATTGCATCTGATCAAGGCTTTGCTGAATCGTCCACCGTTGCAGGCCAAGCCACAGCTCAGGCTGACCAATCTGCCATCGGCATGGATGGTTATTCCATCAACAACAGTTCCGATCTGCAACTTAGTGCTCTTTCTCAGGTTGATTCGACTGCTGAAAGCTCAGCAACAATGGCCTGATCATTTGAGGTTCAGGTTACTAAAATGAAGACTATTAAATGTCGCTTTTGGTGACTCCCACAGCCTTCCACTGGATCAGCTGCCTGTAGTCCTTATCGCTTTGCTCAATCCATGCAGGAGCACTCCAACTCACGCCACCACCTGTCTCCACTACCCCCTTGGTAGCCATGGCCAACGTCCTCGATCACGTCCCCCAGACCCCTCTCCTCGAAGGCATCCAGGACTGGCCCCGGAGCTGCAGCCGGGAGGAATGGTTCCGCATCACCAGAGCCATCGTGGCCGGTGTTATCGCCGATATGGCTGAGGACCTCACCGACGCGGAGTTGGCGGTGGTCGAGCAGCACTTCATCTCAGCGGGGTTGCTGTGAATTCAGCGCAAGTCCGATGGGTTGAGACTCTTCTGGCGAGTCACGGAGCTAAGCCCCTCCGAGGGTTCATCTTTATCTCCGCTAATGAGTCGGACGTACCTATGGAGTTTTCGGTCAGGCAGGCCAGCAGTTGCGATCAAAGCGACTGGTCCGAAAAGGAAGCCGCCAAGACTCCATGGAAACCAGTTGTGGTTTTTGGACGCAGCAATAACACCGGCATAGATCCCACACGGGATCCACATAAGGAAAACAAGAGCGGCGAACACCGCCATGAATGCTTCCACTGCACTCGAGCCATCGTCCATATCAACGCAGTCACTTCCCTGTAGGTAGCCATGACCACCCAGACCGAAAACAAGATCCGCATCCGTAAGGCTGCTGGATGGATCCTGCAGGGGCACTCCGTCAGCCACGTTGTGGCCAGATTGGCCGAATCCGAGGGGGTCAGCAGGCGTACGGCCCGGCGGATCGCAGGCAAGGCAATGGATCTCGTCCATCGGGACTTAGAGGCAACGAACGTAGAGAACCCTCAAATGGCCACGGTTTTGATCCACAACCTGCAGGAATGCATGGCCCGAGGGATGGAATCGAACAACATTGGTGCCGCTGTTGCCGCTGCACGTGAGCTGAGCGCGATGTTGGGCATCGGTGTGCACAATCGGCGCCCCCCGAGCCGTTCTTACGGGCGTTAGTTAATTACAGAATCGTTTCCTGACTGTCATTCCTGCACCACCTGGCCTGCCTGGCTGGGGCGGCAGCCAAATGCCTTCAACAGATGGATCTAAGACAAACCAACTGGATCCCAGGTTTTTCTTGCAGCTTGATCGAATCCAGTCATACCGCTGCACATCTTGATTGTCTGTCGACATGTCACCTTTAATTGTTTCCGTCCACATTGCGAATGTAATCACATCACCTTCTTTTTTTACATCGTCGTTGTAATAACCCTGGCCATCTGCTCTATCCAGGAACTGGACCCATTCCCCGGAAGATTGATCTGGGGAATAAATAGGAGCAGGGGCATCCCAGATATATTTTGTTGATTCCGTATACCCCCACTCCGCCTTTGCCGCCGTTCTTCTGCAAAAGAACGTGGCTGCCACTTGAACGCCTGAACCTTTCGGTATGACAGCCCAGGGTGCATTCTGCGCAAATACGCCATTTGGCCTTATGTAGTAATCCTTGTTCTTGCAGTTGACATCCATTCTCCCCTCCATTTGGCGTCCGTTATTAGTGTTGTATTGAACTTGTATGCGAAATGAATTTTCATTGAGTGGTTTATATGTAGATACGCGACCCCAGAACACAGCCACGCGTTCATTGTTGTAGCCGAAGGGAATCCAAGTGTTTTTTCCAGATCCGTCGTTGACTTGAGAGCGATCTATTAGATCACGATCGTTATCACTCTTATCGCGCGGATCTGTCCGTGCCATCAAGAATGCCTCTGCATTTGATGCCTGATTGGCATCAGCAAATACAAAGTTCAGTCCAACTGTGCTGGCAGCGAGGAGAGAAACGACGGGTTTCATTGATCGATTACCGCTTCATGCATTTTGCCTCAGCTGTGCCAGTCCCATCGCGATCTCAATTTCGAGCTGAGACCCGTGGCCGCTGGACCCGATCTGGCCTGACGCAGGTTGACGATCGCCATCGCAAAACAAGGTGTGTTTTCAAAAAATTGCGCTGCCTAGGCAAACAACGCGCCTTCGGATGACCCACAGCCAAAGGCCGAAAAGGGAGCCGCTGATGGGGGTGGGGGTAGCTGTTCGCGCCAATAGCGCCGTGACTGCGGACTGCTTAATGAGTCATCGGCAGGGTTAGGCACCCTCGGGCAATCGTCATCAATAAGCTGCACTGTTGACACTGATAGTTATTACTAAGTCTATGTCTATTGAAATGGCTGATTTACCAGAGCTAGTGGTGAGTTGTCGTTGGAAATAAGACATGACATCAGAAGCAACAGCACTACAAATGGCGCTGCCTTTGTTCAACACCAAGATCACAAGTCACAGGTGCAAGCACTGCGGAGGTAGTGGTTACAAGAAGAGCAGGTATGACAGCTATATGCACGTCTGCAGCTACTGCAGCGGAACGGGCCGAAAGCTTGTCCTGACTCGGAAGTACGACATAGAAAAAGGGCCAACCCCCAACAGGTGGCCCCCCATCTGAACCAAGCTAATTGTAGGTCTTATTCAACTGCTGCAGCCGCTTCAACACCAGGCCACATTGCTGCAAACTGGGCATCAGAGACAACAGCAGTTACGTCAAATTCAATCCCATATCCCTTAATCCAAGGGCCAAGATGAGCCCAAACCTTCCCGATATCACTTGCCTCAGCAATTGCCACACCACTACCGCTCACTGGCTCACAAACTCGGTACTTCAGTTCAAATCCGTCAAACTTGTCGCCAGGCCCTCCAGCATTGATGTAGTCGGCAAAACCTGGACATGACTCCCATGCGCCTTCAACAGTGGGGAAGCTCCAAACGATTAGGTAGTGCTGCACAGAAAGTGAGAAAGGGGACAGCCATGTCGTAGCCATCCCCAAGGGTTGCAACTGCTCAGGTGCTCAGCTCGTGACAGGAGGGTTACGCGATTGCGTCCTGCATCGCTGTGGACCCTGCAGAGCTGCTGCAGCTGCATGTGCGAGGCGCATAGGTACGAGATCTGTTCGATCAACCAAGCCACGCGATCACTGTCATTTGGCAGGACAGAGGCCATCTCCTGCCATCTCTTGGCTTGGGCCTCAATTCGTTGAATGTCCCATGCGATTTCAGGCATCAGCTCTGCCCTCCGCGAGCCTGCATGCCGCGTTGATGAAGTGCCTTGCGGCATCTCTCAACGCACCATGTCATCGAGCTGTTGCGGGTAGAACCCGAGCACCAATCGCGACCGGCTTCGAGAAAACCGCCGCAAATTTCACGCTTGCGTTTGAGCGTGTCCGTCGAGATGCCAAGAGCATCCGCTGCTGCCTTGGTGGGCAGCCAGAGTTCAGTTTTCATGCCCCGACCTCAGTTAGCGGGGATCCACTCGACGCCGTACAGCTTGCTGCTGCAGGGCTCTTCGCCAGCCTCTAGGCGCGCAACGTATTCATCACGCTTGGCCCAGAGCTGCTCGCGGGTCAGGCCAGCAACGCCAGCCTTCCGGAGAGATTCACGAAGCACAGGGTCGCCATCAGCGACCCGATCGAGATGGTTGGGCGCGTAGGGGTTGTTTATGAGCTGCTCAAGCAGCCGATGGTGCTGCCAGAGAGCGTGTTGAACAAAATTTCTGGTCGCCGGCGACGTCTGGGCGAACTTGTGAGTTCGCCTTTTTTCTGCGTTGGATTTGCCCATAGGAGTTGCTCCCAATAAGTGGAAGAACTCCGGGATCCGTGGTGACTCTGGTCACATCCGGGCCGCCGTATTGGTCGACCCAGTCCCGCCGGTGTTCGTAGAACAAACCTACTGGGACCACTATTCAGTGGCAAGTCGTGCGCACCACCACCAGTGGCGTGCAAATCACACCAGAAATCACACCAACTAGCGGAATCACACCGCTGCACGACTAACCCCAGAAACAAGAAAACCCAGTCAGGGACTGGGCTTCAAAGAATGGAGCCAAGGAGACTCGAACTCCTGACCCCCTGCATGCCATGAAAATACTGGCAAAGCCGAGATCGGCTGCGACGACTAGCTCTAACCCCAGTGGCACTAGTGCTTTTGGCGGACCACTCCCTCACTTGCGACAACTTGCTATGGCAAGAAAGGGCAGAAATCAGACTTGAAAATCAGACTCAATTTCGGCAAGCTCTGACCACCTGCACGACAAGAAGGGGTTCATGGCTCAGGCACAGCTATGGCTGAAGACGCTGCGCCAGGCCGTGAAGGGTGACTACGGGCCGGGCTGGATCCTCAAAGAGCAGTACGACCGCTTCAAGATCGGCAGAGCTGAGGCTGGCAATGCCAGACACGGCAAAACCCAATTCGTCTCAACCGACCTGCCGTTCGCTCGTGGCAGCCACCGCAAGGTCCTGAACCTCATCGGAGAGATGGTCGCCAAGATGCAGGACCAAGAATTGAACGTCGGCCTGGCCGAGGCTTACGAACTTGTCAGGGGCAGCACCGAAGTCACTGGCGCCGCCATCAACTGGGAGGAAGTTCGTTCGCGCTACAAGGCCAGCAGGGTTGATTCGGGCACGGTCAAGGCCAGCAACTACGCCGAGCACGAGGAATATCGGATCAACCGAGCCTTTGCCTTGATCACGGCTCGCACTGGTGCTGCGCACGATGGTGGGGTGCTCATGCGGCTTTATGCCCGCAAGCACCTAATGGAAGTCGAGCCAGGGTCTTCAGGTCGTAAACGCAACCTGCTGGACGTTGCCCGTTTCCTGAAATTTGCCGTCAATAAATGCGGTGCAGACAGGAAATGGCTGCCCTTAGAGGCTGACGACCTCAAAGAACTGATTGGTCATCGTCAAACCGCCCCCAAGCCCACGGTGCCGATCAAGCCGGAAGAGCTGATCACACTGTTGAACGGTCTTGAGTCAGACCCTTCCCTCCGGCTTGCCGTCGGGCTTGTTGCACTGTTCGGGCTGAGGCCCGCAGAGCTGATGGTGCTCTCTGTTGACGATGGCAACCTGAAAATCGGCAACGTGAAGCGCAACGCTCACAGCTCCGGAACACCCAAGCCACCAAGAACTGTTCAGGAGCTGCCTCTGAAAGAACTGCAAGGCGAAGGGGCGCGACTGGTGCAGCTCTTTCACTCCGGCCTGGTGAAGCTGCCAAAGAGCATCAGAAACCTTGAGGCTGGTGCGTTCAAGGCTTGCGGCCACACCTTCCGGCAATATCTCGACCGCAATGCCACCTGGCAGTCGCTGAAGGCATCCAATCCTGAGCTGACGCCTTACTCACTGCGGCATGGCTACGCATGGCGAGCCGCCAAGTACTACCCGCAACCGCTGCCCCTGAGGGACACCGCGAAGCTCATGGGGCACGATCTCAAAACGCACATTCGCCACTACGGGCAGTGGACTGACGACGCCTCAACAAAGTCGGCGGTCGAAGCCTCGATCCAGTCCCTGGTAGGAGCGAGTTGACCAAGCGTCAGTAGAAGATGCAGCAACAGCAGTAGTCACTTCACTTCATCTGTAAATCAAGATGAACAAGCAGGGCTGTTAGCAAAAAAAGGTGCATGAAGACACACTCAGGCAACTGAATGTATCGGCTAGTCAACAAAAAATTATCACTAAAACATGAAGTATCCGTTGGAACATTGTTCACGTTGGACTTTTTGGCTGAGATCTAATCGCTTCCGCCATCCCCTCAATGGAACTCAGTTTTCTCGGCAACAAGTACACCAAAAGCAATGAGCCAAAGGAAAAATCCATTATTCAGCTCAAATACATGGGCAAGGCTTACAAGCCATCAATGGGCAATGCCTCTCGCGCTCTCACCGTTCTCACATACCGCGGGGTGAGCTACTCCAACTAAGTCAAGTGGATTGGGCGGATGCTTCCGCCCTTAATGGCTTCAGCGCACAGGCGGGGGGCAGCGTCTCCAGCCCGTCTTCTGCATCGTCTCCCAAGCCTCAATGGCGTTGTGCCGCAGCATCCGCCGCCGAGTCATCGGTTCTGGTGGGCGGGGCGGAACGTAGCTGTAGGTCCTGATGGCGACCCACTGAGCGTGCACCGTCGCCGTGTCGGGCTTGAAGTGACAGAGCTTCTGTTGCTGCTCGGAATACAGCCACCCTTCACCAACAGCCTTTTCTGGCGACTCGTGAAAGCTGCGGTCCTTGTTGGGCATGAAGATGGTCTAACCACCTATTCCCAGCCTTCGAAGCATGGGTAGCAAAACCAAAACCACTGGCCCGATCGCTAGAGCCATCGCCTGGGACAAGACCTTCCACAAACGGATGCGGAAGCGTTTTGGCCTCAGCAAGTACCAGTACTTGACCCTGACCTTCGCTAAAGGGCTAGTAGTTGGTTACGTCTTGGCGTTTCTGTTTCACCGCTAGAAAGCTGCGGTCCATGTTGGGCATACCTGAAGTACAAGCCAGACTGGGTGGCATACCGAGCCTTTATGGAACGAACTTGATGCCTGCGCTTAAGCCTGTTCTTGCTTCCCTGCTGATTGGCACCGCGACAGTGCCATCCATTGGCCTTGCAGGAGCCAAAGCTCAAACGGTCTCGCAGCCTGGTTATTCGCGCACCACTCAGTGCTTCCGGGATGAATACAGGGAGGAATACATCCCGGGCACAAAAGACAGTCCCGGATACGTACGTAACTGGACTGAAAAAGTAGAGATAGCTTGCGCTAACAAGCCAAATCAGATTCCTACGCAAGAAACCCAAGCAGTGGATGTTGACAACAACAGCTGCGTCGAAGGGAGTGTGATCGGTGGATTGCTTGGAGCTGGTCTTGGAGCGGCACTATCCAGAAAAGAGGGACGCTGGGTGGGAGTCCCTGTTGGGGCTGCGGCAGGAGCGGTGGTTGGCTGTCAGGTAGATGGTGGTTGATGCTCTCTGAACACGCATGAGCCCACTACTCCTGCTGGTTGGCTTAGGTCTCGGGGGTTATCTCGCCGTGTGGCGCAATAAGCGAGCCTTGAAAGTCAAAGCAAGACGCAGGCGTTAAAGAGGCTTCCTTAGGAACACGCTGTCGGGACGCCACTGGCAGATGTACTGCAGCTTCTCCCGCAGCCCCTCTATGTCAACCAAACGCTGTCCAGTGTGCTGCTGCACATGGACATGTTCGTTCAGATAGCCGTCGTTGATCAGTCTGTAGAGCTGAGATCTGGACTTATATCCGAGGCGTCTTGCAGCCTCGCTAATCGTCATTAACTCCATCTAGCTGTCCCTATCTGTCTACTGTTTTGACAACCACAGGCTAGATAAACAACGCGCCTTCGGATGACCCACGTTGATTTGGCTCAAAAGGACCCTGTTCGCGCTAATAGCGCCGTGACTGAGGACTGCTCAATGAGTCATCCGCAGGGTTAGGCACCTTCGGGGAGTCGTCATCAATAAGCTGCACTGTTGACACTGATATTTATTACTAAGTCTATGTCTATTGAAATGGTTGATTGACCAGAGCTAGTGGTGAGTTGTCGTTGGAAATAAGACATGACTTCAGAAGCAACAGCACTACAAATGGCGCTGCCTCTGTTCAACACCAAGATCACAAGTCACAGGTGCAAGCACTGCGGAGGTAGTGGTTACAAGAAGAGCAGATATGACGGCTACATGCACGTCTGCAGCTACTGCAGCGGAACGGGCAGAAAGCTTGTCCTGACTCGGAAGTACGACATAGAAAAAGGGCCAGCCTGACGCCGACCCTAAGTTCATTGTCC
Source organism: Synechococcus sp. MU1651 (assembly GCF_023630635.1). Lineage (NCBI taxonomy): Bacteria > Bacillati > Cyanobacteriota > Cyanophyceae > Synechococcales > Synechococcaceae > Synechococcus > Synechococcus sp. MU1651. The sequence continues at coordinate 48,078 of NZ_JAKUHJ010000013.1, read as the reverse complement.
TTTCAAAAGATCAGGACATTTTGGCGAAGAGCTTCTTGTGGTAATCAACCACGTCCTGACAGCCGATAACAGGAGTGAAGTCCATTTCAATGCCGAACTGAGCACGCCATGGTGCGAAGTGCTCAAAGATTTGAGCATCACTTTCAGCTTTGAAGAGGATCGTCACTCGGCCTGCGCCAGGAGCGTGCACGCGGAACAACATTTCAAAGCCATCAAAGTTGTCCAGCTTTGCCATTTCGCCTGAATCCCACAGCTCACAGAAGCTCTTGTAGGCAGCCAGTTGGCCTTCAATCTCAGGAAACACGCAATCTGCGAGATACATCTGCATGGCAAGCCAAAACCAGGGGACAGCCACGTCGTAGCCACCACCGTTGCTCTCAACTCATCAGGTGCTCGCGTCGTGACAAAAGAGATACGCGATCGGGTCCTGCATCACAACGAATGGATCTTTTATGCGGCACGCCAACACAGCAGGATTCAGACCAGCTCCAGCCACCATGCTTCCCATAAATGCAGTGATTCTGTAGAGGCATGGATTAGGCCAGGGTCAAACCTCCCACTCCGGCGCAGAACAGCACCACCCGCCAAGCCGGTTGGCGCCAACACACCAACAACACAAACGCCACCAAAGCCAGACTGAACTCAGCACCACCGCGGATGCCTGTCTGCCAAACGGGCTGAAACAACGCCGCCAGCAGGATTCCCAACACCGATGCATTGATGCCAATTAGGGCTCGACGCATCGGAGCCAATCGGCCCAGGTCACTCCAGAAAGGCAACAGCCCGCCAACCAACAAGAATGAAGGGGAAAAGAGAGCAAAGAGCGCCAATACAGAACCGGCGATGCCCTGAAGGCCAGGCTGCATATCAAAGCCAAGAAAAGCCGCGAAACTGAACATCGGCCCTGGCACCGCCTGGGCTGCGCCATACCCCGCGAGAAACTGCTGCAGGTCGATCCAACCGTTGGGTACCAAGGCTTGTTCCAGCAAGGGGAGCACCACATGACCACCACCGAACACCAAGGCACCGGTGCGCAAGAAACCACTGAGCTGCTGCACCAGCAGCGGTCTGGCCTCAGCAGACAGCCAGGGCATAGCCACGAACAGCAGCACAGCGAAACCAAGCAAAACCACCGACACCGAACGCCGCAGCGGAACCACAAGACGTTCCGGTGCCGATGGCTCCAGCTCAGGTGGCGTCAGAGCACACAACCCCACCAACCCACCGAGCAGCAGGGCCAACAGCTGGGACCAGACGCGAGGCACCAATAGCACCAGCACAGCAGCCGCCACCATCAAGCTGACCCGCTGCCGGTCGGGAGCCAGCTTTCGCTGCAGGCCCAGAGCGGCCTGGGCCACCACGGCCACAGCCGCCACCATCAAGCCATGCACCCAGCCACCGTCGATCCAACTGGGATGGGCTGAGAGCAGCGACGCCGCCAGCAGCATCAACACAGCCGAGGGCAAGGTGAACCCTGCCCAGGCGGCCAACCCGCCAAGCCACCCGGCCCGAATCAGTCCCAAACCCATGCCTACCTGGGAACTCGAGGGTCCAGGCAACAACTGGCAGAGCGCAACGAGATCGGCATAGGCATCAGCGGTGATCCAACGCTCCCGCTGCACAAAACGCTCATGGAAATAACCGAGGTGCGCCACGGGGCCACCAAAGGAGGTCAGCCCCAACACGAAGAACTGGACAAATACCTGCAACGTCCGGGAGATCACTTGGTTGGGTGTATTTCGTCCTGTTGTTTCATAAGTTTTCCGAGGCGGGCGAGGAGGTCGGTGGTGTCTTCTAGAAGAGCAATGTCGGAGTCGTAGCTGGGATCGTGGGGGAGGGTCTCTGGCTTTTGTTGTTGCACCTCCTCCAACAGAGCAATAAGGTCGATGACCGCGGGACGCAAATCATGTAGTGCCTCGCCGATATCTGTGATGTTCATCCAGTAACGGCTGCGGCGAATGCTCACTAATCGGACCGCAAGAGAGTCCTGAAGTGCCTCGTCACTAAAGTCTGGCGGCATTGATTGTGCAGGGGAATTGAGGCCCTGTTGACAGCCGAAAAGATGATGCCATCACTTGGTTAATGGCATGTAAAAGAATAGATAAGAGAGTGGGTAATGTGATCTAAGTCAAGCGATTAACGTGAATGACCATTCGTATTCACCGAAGTAGATCAGCTTCGCCTTGATGTAAGGATAGATACAGAGCACAATCGAGCAGGTCAATGGTTCTCTGGCACAAGCGCTTCATTAAGCGGTTTAGGAAGAAGCTTGGCTTGAGCAAGTATCAGTACCTTTGGCTGACTTTTGGTAAAGGTTTAATGGTCGGATACATCCTCGCTTTTCTGTTGCACCGCTAGGGACTGATCAGGGGGTATCGGCAACATGTGATTTTTCTGCAAGTGCAGCGCCAACAAACCTGGTCCCCAAACTATGCCTGCAGCAAAAAGCCAGGACCAAAAGGGAGATCTCAAGAGAAGGTCTTGCAAAGTGCCTGCGCTTTTCGATTTGAATTTCTACGGCTTAAAGGTCAAGACTGGATTTCAGACTGATTAAGAGAACCGACTGGCAGGAGCTGTTTCCACGTGTTGTCTGGCTGTAGTACTGCATTCACGGAAAGAGTAAGGCCACCCCTCGGCCCGCTTCTCCCTCAAGCCTCGACTTCAGTCTTTTGGTCATCCTTCCGAGGAGCCTCTGTGGAGGTTTGCTCGGCTGTCTCAGCGTTGTGATGGCAAGCGTTGGCGACGTTGGCGAATGCAGCCATGACAATGATCGCGATGATCACGGTGCCACCGAAGAAGGCAATGTTCGGATGACACTTCACGAGAGGCAGGTCTAAGAGTCAGCGGACCTTATCGGCTCAACTCAGACCCTGGGGACGAAGTGACTCAAAGGCGACGTACAAGCTGCAAGCCTCTCGCATTGCCCGTATGGATTACAAGGATTTTTGCCTCACCTGTCTGGTCACTTTGGCGGCACACCAACACAGCAGGAATCCAGGTCCTCTAATCACATCCAGAGAAAGCTCAGCACATTTGCCAAAAACACATGTGCTGAGTGCCAAGTCGCTCAAAACCCTTGCCTTGACAGGGCAAGCTCGACACAGGCTTACCTGGCGGCGCCTGTGTCTCCCGTGCCAGGCCAACGCCATTTACGAGTTCGACTTAAGCCAGGACCTCTGGTGGCATTTCGATCCTGAACAAAGCCCAACTCCCTGAGGCATTGAGCCATCTGTCGCATCTCCCGCTGGCCTATCGGGCGACCTTCGCAGACACCTGACTCATCAATGGCGTAACGAGTATCGAAACCACAGGACAGCGCCTTGAGCTTCCCGAGGCATCTCTCCTCCACAGCTGAGAGATAGATGTTCTCGCTGCGGAAGGCTTGATTCCGCTGATCGCTCAGGGCTTGCTCAGCCTGCTCCAAGCAAGGACGCTTCCCCGCCCTGTATTGGGCAATGGCAGCCTTCCAGATGCGATCCCGATCGTGGCTCAGCTTGTGGGTGTCGATGACATGCCGACCAACATCAACGACCCAAAAACGGCGATCACCCGTTTGGTCCTTGAGGAACTCATCGCCATTGACGGAGGCGACCATGATTGAACGTCTCTTAAGGCGCTCATAGGACCTCCCGTAAGGCACACGGCAGAGGTCTGTCCTGGTGGTGATGTGGTTTTTGAGAGCCCCTGTTGATCGCTTGCCCGTGATGTGTTCCAGCTCTGCAAGCTCCGTGATAAAGACACGGTGCAAAGCCACTGTCATGTCTTTCGGCTGATCATGCGTAGAGGAAGAAAACCAATCAGGGTCAGGTACAAGCGCCTGGAAGCTTGAGCTTTTACGGACCCCTTGATCCCCTTTCAGCGTCAGAACAAAGTCGAACTGACACCCTGGTTCAAACACCCTCCAGACAGCGCCACGCAATACCGCGGCCCACATCGCGTCATACAGCGGGTCTGAAGTTCCGAAGTAATCCGCGGAGAAAGTCGATAGGTCGACAGGTCGAATTGATTCGTCCTGTTCGAGCTCCTCGAAATACCTCTGCACCGGGTGATAGCGACGCTCCCGTGCAACTTTCAGAACCGTGTCAGCAGCTGTTTTGGGATTGGACTCATAACCAACCTCAGACAGCCCGATGTACGCCTCCTCAATGTCCGCAACTGGTAGAGGTCTGCCATCAAGCTCAACCTCCTGAGTGAGCTCATTGAAAGCCAGCCGATACGGGGCATTTCGCCAAAGCGCACACAGTTCAGCAGGTTTCAACTGCCGCTTTTTGGCTTCGGCGCAAGGCACCAAGTTTTTAGTGAGATGTCTCATCGCTCAAGACACCCCCCGTGCTGAGAGCGAGCCTGAAGGCCGCGCTGATTGAACGCAGCACGAATGCGATCAACGTCCCAGAGGATGGCGCTGTTCTTGCTGGGGCCCAGGTTGTAGTGGACTGTGTTTTCTAAGAATCCACCCTTGGATTCCATCTTTCGCTTCAGGGTGTCCGTGCTGATCCCTAAGTGATGGGCGGCATCGCCCGTACGCATCCAAGACATGACATGTCTGTGGTTTCGCGACTCCAGCCACCGACCCCTTGTCCTAAGCCGGTTGGTTGATCCCTTTCACTCCTCCATGCTCTAGGTGCCCGGGAGGTGAGCAGCCTTTACCCCGTAGCGCGGTTGTCCACTAACCACTCACCTGGCGAAACCCCATCACAATCCGCTTGCCAGGGTTTGCTTTAGGTGACCAAGGAGTGGGTGAGCACTAAGCCTTGGCCGAACGAGTCACTTTGGAGGAGATCCAGAGTTCGCTTGGTTAAACGCTACACGCAGCGTCTAGCCACAGCAAGCGTCGGCTCTTCACCACAGGTGGTGTGTGGATTCCGCATGAGCCAATCGGACTCAATGCGGAAATCAGACTCAGAAATCAGACTTACCGTCGTGAGACGGTGTCTGAGATTTCAATGGAGCCAAGGAGACTCGAACTCCTGACCCCCTGCATGCCATGCAGGTGCTCTACCAGCTGAGCTATGGCCCCATGTCGACGTGGTGGCTTCAGAGCCGCCGTCGTCGTGTCACAGCTTACACCGCGGGAGCCTCAGACCTGCCGCCACACCGCAACCAAGCGACCCTGCACCTCCACCTGTTCGGCGGGAAGCTCAATCGGTTGGTAAGCGGGGTTGGCAGCTTCCAGCACCACCGTCGCCCCCTGGCGATGGAAATGCTTGAGCGTGGTGCCACTGCCAGCCACCAGAGCACTCACCACCGTGCCGTTGCGCAGCCTCTGCGGATCCTGCACCGGCTCCATCAACACCACATCCCCATCGGCGATGTGGGAGTCGACCATCGAGTCACCATTCACCGTCAGGGCAAACAGGCCACGGGTCTCCAGCACGGGCGCCAGGTCGAGATGCTCCTGAACATCATCGAAAGCCGTCACCAGGCCACCGGCGGCAACGGCGCCCAGCACGGGAATCCCGGCAGCACCCACCATGTCGCCCAAGAGCTGCAGCGTGCGCGCCTGGCCTTCCTGCCAGGTGATCCATCCCTTCTGCTGAAGATGGCGCAACCGGCTCTGAATCGGCGCAGGAGAGCGCAGTCCCATCGCCTGCATCATCTGGCGAATCGAAGGGCTGTGGCGATGGGTGCCGATGTAGTCCGCCAGCCAGTCGTAAAGCTCTTGCTGAGCAGTGGTGAGGGGCTCCTGGGGGGCACGGGTCACCGCAAGAAAAGGTTCGGGCAATACATTTGTACCGTTCCTTGCCGTGTGCCGCAAGCGCAGGCTCAGTTCAAACCAGCTTCCACACCGCAGCCTCGGGAATGCTCGGCGCAAGGTTCAGGTCTTTCGGCTCCTTAAACACCACACGCCATTCGGGAACCCGGCAGGAAACGTATCCGGGATGCTCAATCAGCAGCCCCGGCTGCTCGGTTGTGCTGGCCGCCCAGCCCGACATCCAGTGCCCCTCCTCCGAGAGGCCACCTTTGAACCAAACCCAGCAGCGTTCCTTACGCATCGCGATGCTCTTCAGCGGTTTTTGTAGTTCTCAAGCTGTTGCGGACAGGCCGCCATCAGATATCCCATCAACTGCCCGGTAATACGGGACTTTTCCTGATCGGTTGGTGCGTTGGGAACATCCTCGTAACGCATCGAGGTGTCGCGCTCAAACATGGTTTTGAGCTCAGGATCCGGCAAGGCGTAAAAAGCATCCACACCCATTTCACAGATCTTCTCGGCCGTCCATCGGGCGATGGTGCTCTGCTGTTGTTTGTCGGTGGCCTGATCCGCTGACGCTGCCACCGCATGGGCGGTGACGATCAACGGCACCAACCAGCGGTGGATCACCGTCACAGACCACCCATCAACACCGCCAACAGCGCCTGCTGCGCATGCAGGCGGTTTTCCGCCTGATCAAAGATGCGGCTTGCCTTGCCCTCCATCACCTCAGCGCTGATCTCCTCACCGCGGTGGGCCGGCAAGCAGTGCAGAACAACCGCATCGGCTGCCGCCTGCTCCATCAGGCCTTGATCCACACAGAACCCAGCGAAGGCCTGCTCCCGCTGGGCTTGCTCGGCTTCCTGCCCCATGGAAGCCCAGACATCGGTGTAGATGGCCTGGGCACCGGCCACCGCCTCACGGGGATCCGTCATCACATCGATGGAGGCACCGTATTGCGCCAGGGTTTGGGCCTGCTCAAGAACGCCTGGCAGAGGCTCGAACCCCTCAGGACAACCGATCCGCACATTCACCCCAAGCAACGCGCCGCAGAGCATCAGGGAATGGGCCACGTTGTTGCCATCGCCCACATAGGCCAGGGTCTGGCCAGGAAGCGCCCCATGGGCTTCCTGCATGGTGAGGAAGTCGGCGAGGGCCTGACAGGGATGCTCCAGATCGGTGAGGGCATTGATCACCGGAACCGAGGCCCAGTGGGCGTAGTCCACCAGTTCCTGCTGGGCGAAGGTGCGAATCGCCAGCACATCGCAGTAACGGCTCAGAACCCGGGCCGTGTCTTCCAGCGGCTCGCCGCGGCCGAGCTGGGTGACGGAAGGATTGAGATCCACCGTCTGGCCGCCGAGACGGGCCATGGCCACCTGAAAACTCACACGGGTTCGGGTGGAGGCCTTGCTGAAGATCAGACCCAGCACACGGTTGCCGAGATCGATCCGACGATCGCCGCTCTTCAGTTGTGCAGCCAGATCCAGCAACGCTGCTGTTTCCCCGGCGGAATAATCCGCAGAGGAAAGGTAGTCACGTCCGCACAGCGGAGAGAGGACAGCAGCAACGCCCGCAGAAGCGGTAGCCATCGCGACGGTTCAAAGGACTGTTATCGGGGATGAGGCCCGCTGCCGTCAAGCGGTCACACCGGACGGCAGCACACTCGCCTCGAGCATCTGCTTGAGGTCATCCCCCTCGATCACCTCTTTTTCGAGGATCTTCTGGGCGATCGTCTCGAGCAGCGCCATGTTCTCCCGCAGGATTGCGAGGGCGTCGTCGTGGGCCTGGTCCACCAGCCCGCGCACCTCCTTATCAATGGCCTGAGCCGTGGCATCACTCACCGAGCGGCGGGGGTTATTGCCTCCACCAAGGAAACGGCCACCGCCCTGCTTGTCGTAGGCCAAGGGGCCCAGGGTGTCGCTCATGCCGTAGGTGCCCACCATCTGCTCAGCCAGATCGGTGGCCCGCTGCAGGTCGTTGGCAGCGCCTGTGGTGATCTTGCCGAAGACGATCTCCTCAGCCGAGCGACCACCCAGAAGCGTGGCGATCTGACCCTGGAGTTCCTCCTTGGAATTGAGGAAGCGCTCTTCGGTGGGCAGCTGCAGGGTGTAGCCCAGGGCGCTCATGCCACGGGGCACGATCGAGATCTTGGCCACCTTGCTGCCGCCAGGCATGAGGTGGCCCACGATCGCGTGGCCCACCTCGTGATACGCCACCACCTTCTTTTCATCGTCCTGAAGGACGCGGCTCTTCTTCTCCAGACCGGCCACAACCCGCTCGATCGCTTCACCGAGGTCCTGCTGCTCAACGCTGGTGCGCTGGGCACGCGCTGCGAGCAGGGCAGCTTCATTCACCAGGTTGGCGAGATCAGCGCCGGCAAAACCACTAGTGGCCTGGGCGACGCTGTCGAGGTCAACACCTGCAGCGAGCTTCACCTTCTTGGCGTAGATCTCGAGGATGGTCTTGCGGCCGGAGAGGTCCGGACGGTCCACCAGCACTTGCCGGTCGAAACGGCCGGGACGCAGCAGGGCTGCATCGAGCACCTCGGGCTGGTTGGTGGCCGCCAGAACGATCACCGGCTTGTCCTGGGCGGTGAAGCCATCCATCTCCGTGAGCAGCTGGTTGAGGGTCTGCTCCCGTTCGTCGTTGCCGCCGACAACGCCCATGGAGCCCGAACGGCTCTTGCCGATGGCGTCCAGTTCGTCGATGAAGATGATACAGGGCGCTTTTTTCTTGGCTTCTTCAAACAGGTCGCGCACGCGAGCGGCACCGGCACCAACGAAGAGTTCCACGAACTCCGAGCCGGAAATGATGAAGAAGGGCACCTCGGCTTCGCCGGCCACGGCCTTGGACAGCAGGGTCTTACCGGTGCCGGGAGGGCCGACCAGCAGCACACCTTTAGGAATGCGCGCACCGATCTCGGCATAGCGCTCAGGGCGCTTAAGGAAGTCGACGATCTCCGTCAGTTCCTGCTTCGCCTCATCCACGCCCGCCACGTCGGCGAAGGTGATCCGCGACTCCTCATCGGGCACATACACCTTGGCCTTGCTCTTGGTGAAGCTCAACGCCCCCTGAGCACCACCGCCCATCGAGCGGCGAGCAAAGAACTGCAGCACCAGGATGAAGATCAGGGGCGGCACCACCCAGCTGAGGATGGTGGTGAAAATGTTCGGCTTCTTCGGGGGAGCTGCCGCGAATTCAACGCCCTTGGTCTCGAGGCGTTGGGGCAGATCCATGTCGAAGATCGGCGTGGTGGCCAGCACCGGAGGCGTGCCCTCCTCGGGATCGCTCAGCTCGTAGCGAATCTGATCCTGCGTGATGAAGGCCCGCTTCACCGCACCGTCATTCACCTGGTCGATGAACAGGGAGTAGGGCACCCGCGGCACCTGCTGCATGCCGTTGCTGGGGAGGAAGCTGCTGGCCAGCAGCAACACCCCGAAGCCAATCAGCACCAGATTGATGATCCCGAAGCGACGGTTCGGCTGGTTGTCGTCCTGGCGGATCGGCATGGAGGGCCCGAAAGTCCAGACACGCTACGTGGGATCTCAGGCAAACAACGGGTGTAAGAACCGAACGGCGCCTAGCTTCTGCCCATGTGTGGTCGCTACTGCCTCGACACGCCTCGCGCGAAATTGCAGCAGCTGCTGCGCAGCTGGTTGCGGCCGGAGGACAGCGCTTGGCTGGAGCATTACGCCCCCCGCGAGCTGATCCGCCCCCATGAGCCGGTGCTGGCTGTGCGGCGTGAGCACGATGAAGACCGTCTGTCCCACATGCTCTGGGGCCTCCTGCCGGGCTGGGTCAAGGACCCGCTGCAGGCGCCGCGACCGATCAATGCCCGCGCCGAAACCATCGCGGAGAAAGCCTCCTTTCGCGGGCCATGGCGTCATCACCGCTGCCTTCTGCCCAGCACCGGCTTTTTTGAAAAGGGTCATCTGATCCAGCGCAAAGACCGGCAGCTGTTCTGGCTGGCCGGTGTCTGGGACCGCTGGATCGGCCCCGATGGCAGTGAAGTGGAGACCTGCTGCGTGATCACGACGAAGCCCAACAGCCTGGTGGCCCCATTGCACGATCGGATGCCGGTGATCATTCCCGAGGGATTGGAGAGCATCTGGCTGGAACCGGGTGATGGAGCCCACCGACGCGCCCTCGAGCCGATGCTCACGCCAGCGCCAGCGGAGCCATGGGACTGCAGAGCACTCAAGCCAGCGGCCCCTGCCAACAAGCACCAGCAGCTCTCCTTGCTCGATTGAGCAAGGCTTGACAGCAGCAGCTCACTGCCGAACCTGGGGGCAGCGACAGTGGCCAAGGTGCTGGTGGGACTGGTTCAGCGGCTCCTGCGGCGGGATGACACCCAGCTGAAGCTGCTGCTGCTCTGCACTGTGATTGCCACAGTGGGCTTCGCCTTTCCCCGCTTGGTGTGGGCGACCTACATCGGCTACAGCCTGATTGCCTTACTGCTGACCCAGGTGATGGTGGGGAGCAGCAACGCTCCGAACTGGAGTGATGCGCTGTATCGGGGTCTTGGGCTGATGGCCGTGGTGACCATGTGGCTCTGGCTGCTCACGCCCCTGGAGCTGATCTACAGCGGCATGCCGCTGGCCCTGAGCTGGAGCGTGCTGGTGGGCTGGAGCGTGATCCGCCTGGTAACCCGCTTCGCCAGCACAAAACGCGTCACCGAAGCGCTGCTGATGGGTGCCACGGCCGGGTACCTGCACATCGGCCTCGCCGCCGGCCTGGTGATGAGTGCTCTGGAAACCATCCAGCCGGGCAGCTTTCAACCCCTGGAGATGGCCAACGTCGGCGATTCGAGCGTTCTGGCCCGCGCCCGCCTCTTTTCGGCAATCAACTACTACGCCTTCGTTTGCCTCACCACCGTCGGCTTCGGGGACATCAGCCCGATGCTCCCCCTGTCACGGATGGTGAGTGTGGCCACCAGCGTTGCCGGACCGCTCTACCTCGCTGCCGTGATGGGGGTGCTGATCGGCCGCTTCGCCAGCAGCCTCGATCGGCAAAGCCGGGAGCGCTGAGCTCAGCTGCCGCTGCGCCAACGCAGCAACCAGTCGTTTCCCATGGGCTTGCTCTGATGCCACTGCCCCTGCAGCACCTGATCCATGGCGCTGAAGTTCAGATCTCCAAGGGGGGTGCGGGCCGCCATACCCCCCATCAACTTCGGAGCCACCACCGCTGCAATCTCCTGCACGCAGCCCTGCTGGATCGCCGCGGCCGCCAGCTCAGGGCCGCACTCCCAAAGGACCTGGTTGCAACCGCGTTCCGCCAGGGCCTCCATCAGCTGCTGCGGTTCACAGGCCGAAAGCCGAAGGTCTTCAGGGCCGGATGGCAAACGCCGGAGGTCGGCATCTGGGCCATGGGCCACGAGGGTCGGTGCCACCGCGGTATCCCAGAGCTGGGCCTGATCCGGCAGATCCAAACTGCGGCTCAGCACCACCCGCAGCGGTTCCGGTGAACGCCGGCCCCTGCTGGTGAGCAGCGGATCATCGCCGCGCACCGTGCCGCCCCCAACCACTACGGCATCCATGCCGCTGCGCAGCCGATGCACCCAATCGCGGGCGGGTGGACCGCTGATCCATTGGCTGGCGCCATTGGGCAAAGCGGTGCGGCCATCCAGGCTCATGGCCCACTTCAGAACCCCGAACGGGCGGCCGGTGCGAACGCGGTGAAGAAAGGCCCGGTTCTGCTGGCGGGCCTCCTCGCGAAGCACACCACTGATCACCTCCAGCCCCGCCTGCCTCAGCTGACGGATGCCGCCCCCATCCACCCGGGGATCGGGATCCTCCAAGGCGATCACAACGCGGCCAATGCCCGCGCGAAGCACCGCCTCACTGCAGGGGGGCGTACGGCCGTGGTGGCAGCAGGGTTCAAGGGTGACCACAAGGGTTCCGCCCCGGGCCGCATCCCCGGCCTGCCGCAACGCACCCACCTCGGCATGGGCATCTCCGGCCCTCGCGTGAAAGCCTTCGCCCACAAGGCGCCCTTCGCGATCAAGAACCACGGCCCCCACGAGAGGATTGGGGCTGGTGTGACCTTCAGCAAGGGCAGCCAGGGCCAGGGCCCGCCGCATCCAGAGCTCCCACATCAGCTGAGGGGCAGCTCCTGCAGGGACCGCCATTCACCGACGACGTAGGGAGGGATCGGCAACTCGGTGAAGACACCCGGCAACGCCAAACGCAGCGGTCGGTTGTTGCTGAGATCGTCCAGCAGAGGATCGAGGGCAAATTCAGCCGCTGCGTCGCGGCCATCGGTGGCCAGCACCGGGTTGGCCAGGGTGATGTCGTCCAGCTGCCATTCGCGCCGACCCGCCAACACCTGGAGGCTCACCGGATGATCGAGCCGCAGTTTCCCGGGATAGCCCACCACGCGCAGCACCACCGGCTGGCCCGGAGGGCCTTCGCGGTAGGCCACCGCCTGCCAGCTGTCGTAATCGAGGTCCCGCAGGCTCTCCAGCGAACGGACCATGGCGACGCCATCCTCGTTTTCGTGCTGATGAACCTGGGCCCATGCCAGACCTGGCGTGAGCAGCAGCAGCCCCAGAGCGGCCAACAAACAGCAGAGCAAACGGCGCATGGGCAGGAGGTGAGTGAGTGAATTCTCACAACAAACCTGCACAGAAGGCGATTCACGCCAACAATCAGCCCATGGAGGTTGCATTCCACTCTGCTCCGTGCCTCAGCAAGAGCCTGCAGGCGGTGGGCTTTGAGATGGATGTCGCCCAATTGAGCCGGGGCCGACTCGAAGGGACGTTCCGGCTGGGTGGTTCACAGCAGCTCCCGGTTGTATCCATACAGACCAATCAAGACCTGCTGCTTCAGGGCAACCGACGCCCTGGGGTGATGCCCCTCAGCTTGAACACCAACGATCAGCAGCCGGTGGTTCGCGGGAAGGAAATACAACGCTGCTCACTGCATGGTTTTCATGCCGGCCTGAGCGACGCTTTTGTTCAGCTTCCGGCAGGGGCCCACATCCAAGTTGCCCTCGTCTCCCAGACACGATTTGAACAGCTCGCCACCGCCACCGGTGATCACCAGACGCTCGAGGTGATCCACAGGTCCAACTCCGCCAACCTCCACCCCCAGCGGTTAGCAGAGATCAGCAGCTTGATCCAGGCCCAGCTGATGGGAGGGGGCCAGGAGGATCTGGTGGAAGTGGCGGCGCTGGAGGCGTTGTCACCCCATCAGCTGCAGGGAACAGCCAGTGGTGAACTCGGGGTGGGGGGCAGGACTGATGAAGGATCTGGTGGCTTGGGGGTTCAAGAACACCGGCCAAGCGATCACGCTCAACGATCTCAGAGCCACGATCTTCGCCTCGCGGTCTTCGATCGTTCACCACTGCCGCCAGAGCTTTGGCACCGGCCCCATGGCGTTGCTGAAACAGATCCGGCTCAGCCAGGTGCATCACGCCCTCACCTCACCAGAGGTGCAGCAGGCCATTGGCGGCAGCACCGTAGATGAAATCGCCTGCCATTACGGCTTCCAGAGCCGCAATCACTTCGCCAGGGATTACCGCAACCAGTTCGGTGAATCCCCCAGCGCCACGCTTCAACGGGCATCCGCTCCGGGGATGAGCATCCAATCGGTCTCCGTGGCCCAGAGCCCCCAGATGGCCATGGCCCTCAGGTAGTGACAGGCCCGGAAGGTGTTCACCGCAGTGATCGCCTCAGGGGTGCGGAACTGCAGACCACCGGAATACACCTGCTCGACAACCGCTGAGCAGATCGCTTGCGCCGTCTGCTTGTCTCCCATCAGGCGGTAGTAGCTGGCGATCCCGAAGTTGATCCCCGTCCACACCTCGAGCGGGTGGGTGCCATTGGGATCCAAGGGCGTGCCATCGCGGCGCAGGCCGTTGGCCACACCGAGGGATCCACCATCGAAAGCCTCGAAGCAGGACTCCTTCACGGCCTTCAAGGTGCTGCGGCTGTTGTTGTCACTCACCACCGGCGGCAGGCCCAGGAGCCGTGCGTAGAAATCGCCGCAGAGCTGATCGGCCATCACCACCGGCGTGCCGCTCTCGGCATCAATGTCGTAGTACTCGCCGTTCCAGAGCAGCTTGTCGAAATTGCCTTGGGATTGCTCCAGCCAACCGCTGAATTCCCTTTGCTCAGCGGAGGTATCGAGCCCAGTGCTGAGCTGAAGCGTCTGGGCAATGGCCAGGGCAGCCTCAAGCGCAGCAATCCAGAGGGCACCGCAGTAGGCACTCACCCCTTTGAGGGGCCAGTCGTCGAAGGTCTGATCCGGAGCACCGCCGTTGTCGGGCAGGCCGTCGTTGTTGACGTCGAACGTCTTGAGGTAGCGCAGCGCCTCCACGGCCGCCGGCCAGCAATCGGCGAGGAAGCGGATGTCTTCACCACTGGGGGCGAGCTTGAACGTGCGCCACACCTGCAGCACAAAATCACTGCCGAGGTCCTTCCAGAGGTTGCAGTCCTGATAAGCGGTGTAGTTGGTCGCATCCCAGGGGATCTCGTTGGGAGCCCCCAGGTCGTGGGGGGTGGCTCCTTTCACCTTGCGGTCAGCCTCCACCCGGCCCTTGCCCTGGGTGAAGTACCAACCGATCGGGCGCTGGGTGGCATCTGCGGCTGGAATCGCCCGGGCAAAGCTGCGCAGCACGGCCTTGTCGAGTTCCGGCCAGAGCTGCAGCAGGGCCAGGGATCCGTAGAGACGAACGTCAAGACTTTCGTACCAGGCGTAGTCGAGGCACTCGAGAACGCCGAAACGACCGTAGGGATCCTCCGGTGATGCCGCACTCCAGAGACTGCCGCCACTGCAGAGGTCGTAGAGCTCATTGAACAGAGCCATCCGCAGCGGTTCCGGCAGGTCCTGGCGTTGCAGCACCGGCTGCTGCCAGGCCTCGATCTGCTGTCGCCAACTGCGCCAGTCACGCAGCGCTTCAGCGGCAATGGCAACCGCCTGGTTGGCATCCGCAGCGAAGAAATCGGTGTAGCGGCGCAGCGCCTGGCTGCCGGTGGCAAAAGCCGTCACAGGCAGATCCCAGCTGATCACCAGCGGAATCTCAATGCTCTGCCCGGGGGCCAGCTGACACTGCACCGCCAGCGCAGCACTGAGGGGATCGTCGGAACCACTGCGTCGGTCGTTGTTGCTTTCAGGGATGGAGCCATCAGCACTGAAGCTGTCCCACAGCTCACGCCCATCACCGCTGGGATTCCAGCGGCTGCAGCGCTGGATCGTGACAGCGGGCTGCTCGGCTGTGGCAATGCACCACTGGCCCTCACCTTCGGCAACGGGGTTGGAGACGTTGCCCTCCAGCACCACTCCCTTGAGGGAGCCATCGTCAATGCAACGGTTGCGCTGGCCGGTGGTGTTGCCGATGGCCGGGGCGTAGTTGTGCTCGGGGCTGCCGTCATCGCGGAAGTGAACCTCCGCCGAGGCATCGGTGTTGGTGAACCAGCCGGTGGTGTTGCGCCAACTCAGCAGCAACGACAAATCAAGAGGCTGATCCGTGGGATTGCGCAGCGTCCAGACGAACACCGCCACCGGGTAGCTGGTGCGCTGGTAATCACCCGGCAGGATCGGGCTGAAGGCCTCACAACGCACCTCGGCGTCATACACGCCCTCATAGCTGGTCCAGCTGAGAGGATAACGGGCGGAATAAGTGCCGGTGCTGCGATCCGGCGTGCTGGCCGGATACCACTCCCAGGCCTTTAGCGGCTGGCCAGCCTCCGGCCGCGAGGCATCCTGATCCGGCTGAACCGCCAGGGCGTGGGCACGCTTGCCGCGGCCATTCCCTTCAAACAGAGCGAACTGGCAATCGGGCAGCACCCCAAACCAGTGCTCGCCGCCATCGAGGTGCCAGAGGTTGATGTTGCCGTCGGGCGCCCGCCCAAAGCAGCCAGCTCCAAAGCCCCCCAGTGGCATGCCGTGGTTGGGGCCGTCGTCGAGGTTGCTGGCATAGCGAACCGTGTAGGGCTTGTCCCAGCCCAGGCCAAAGGGTCGGCTCCAGGAGGCCTCCGGTGGCTGCCAGCCCTTGGCTTGCTTGCCGCGACCCAGCAGGGAGTTCAGAGCGGACCAACCGAACGAAGCCATGCAGGGGCCGAGAGTCGCCCCAGATTGCCAGGTTTGACGCTATCAGCCAGCCGTTGCGATCAGCCTGCAGACATCAACCTGCAGACAGTGGTGAGGGATTGTCTTCGGCATCCAGCAGGGCATCCAAGGTGACCGCCGTGCGGACCAGGGCTTGATAGCGATGCAGGCTGCGGCGGTTCTGATCCAGCCAACGGCCGGGGGCCGTCCCCTCCAGGTCGGGCTGATCGGGATCGAGCAGGGGCAGATCGTCCTGCTGAGCAATCAAGGCAATCACAAGCTCGTGCAAGCGTTGGCGACGATCGTGGGCTGGGGTCATGCCTCCTCCATCAGGTCGTTCAGGCGCTGTTCCGCCGCCAAGGGCAGGGTCACCCGATCAGCGGTGTAGCTGCGGGCCTGGGCAATCCGAGCCTGCAGCGGGGCCTGCGCCACTGGCCAGCTGCTGAGCTCGAGTTCGTCATAGATCCGTTTCAGCGCAGCGAGGGGTTGGCGGATCAACTCTTCATAAGGCAATTCAACCAACTGCTCCGCAGGAATCCGGTGCCGAGACGCCCCAAAGGCCTCAAGCAGCTGGCGATGGGCCGCCACCGTTTCCTCCACCTGGGTGACGGCATCGGGCAGGGGCTGAAGCCCCACCAGTGAACCCAACCGCTGCTTCACCTGAACCAGCGAGCGGATCGAATCCTGCCGATCAGGCCGCAGGAGCACAAAGCGCGCCCGGGGGAAGTGGCGCAGCACCAACTCCACCCAGGCGGAATGGGCGCTGTTCTTGATCAGCAGTCCCGCCTTCCCATGCCCGTCATGGAGCCAGGTGAGCTTGGTGAAGTGCAGCCACTGCCGCTCGAAGGCAGCGGAGGAACCCAGAACATTGCGCCGGAAAAACCAGGGATAGGCCAGGGGGAAGGCCATGCCCGCCATGTTGGTGTCGATGCTGAGTCGGGCCAGACCGAGCTCATCCTCCTGGGGGTCATTCGGACCCCAGGGCACCGCGTCGATCGGCCGCTTCCGCGTCATCCACGCTTGGAGTGCCCAGCGAATCCAGGGTTTGAGCAGCAAGGCCACCTGCGGCGCCGTGGTGAGCGAATTGCGGGCCGTGGCCAGCGTGGGGTCACAGGCCAGCAACTGATGCAGATAGGTGGTGCCACTGCGCCAGTGGCCAATCACCACAATCGGATCGTCCGGCAGTTCAGCCTTCCGCAAGCGGCGAGCCCACAGCCACGACTGCAGCCAAGCCAGGGGCTCCACCAGCAGGCCACTGAGTCCCATCAAAAGGCCCACCCTCCAGCAGGAGAGGGCCGGGCGACGCAGCTGCAAGCCTCGAAGCAGCACCGCAGGACGCAGGAAGCCACCAACCACCAAGCGATCCACCAGCAGATCACCCCCTGCCATGGCCCCACAAACCCTCACACCAGAATGACGGGATGATCGATGTGATAGGCACCGACGCCGGGGCGCCCGCCTCGTTGCCCGCTCCACAGCAGACGCTGCTGCGAGCAGCCGCCGTGATTGCAGCACCACAGCGGTTACAAGCTGCTCTGCAGGACTGGCTGGGGGACGCCAAGCCCGAACTGATCAGCAGCGATGACCCGCGGGCTCTGGTGGACAACCTGCAATCAAAGGCGGCTGATCAAGCTGTGGTGGTGCTGGCAAGCGGCGATCCGCTTTGGTTCGGCCTGGGGCGCATCCTTTGCGACCGCATCGGGGCAGAGCGGCTGCGGTTTCATCCCGCCCCCACATCGCTGCAGCTGGCCTTCGCCCGCATCGGGCGCCACTGGCAGGACGCCGACTGGGTAAGCCTGCATGGACGGGACCCCGAAATCCTGGCCAGCACCCTGCAGAAGAGACCGGCGGCCCTGGCGGTGCTGACGGACCCGAACCAGGGTGGCGCCGGCACCGTGCAGCAGATGTTGCGCAGCAGCGGGCTGGAGACCAGCACGGACCTGTGGCTCTGCGAAAACCTCGGGCACCCCGATGAGCGGGTGCAGCTGATCACCCCACACGCCGCACTACCAACAGATCTGCAGCCGCTGCTGATTGCACTGCTGATCGCCCGCGAACCCGCCGCACCGGATCCGCAGCAACTGCCGTTGTTCGGGCTCGATGACGGGCTCTACCTGCAGCACAGCGATCACCCCGGATTGATGACCAAGCGGGAGGTGCGCATCCAACTGCTGGCCGAACTCGCCCTGCCGCAGCAGGGCGTGCTCTGGGATCTGGGGGCCGGCACCGGTAGCGTTGGTCTCGAGGCGCTGCGCCTGCGCCCAGGGCTGCAACTGCTGGCGGTGGAACGCCGCGCCGGTGGCGCGCAACTGATCCAACGCAATGCACAACGGCTCGGCGTCAGCCCTGCGGCGGTGCTGGAGGCCGACGCCACCACGGTGCTGAACGGCGGGCTCCCGAGCCAGCTCAGCAAGCCCGACCGGGTTCTGCTCGGGGGCGGGGGCGCCCAACGGGAACGCCTGCTGCAGGAGGTGCTGACGCGGCTGCGGTGTGGCGGTGTTGTGGTGATCCCCCTGGCGAGCATCGAGGCCTTGGCCAGCATTCGGCCGCTGCTCGAGAACGCTGGGTTGGCCGTGCGCATTCAGCAACTGCAGGCCTGGCGGGGACAACCGCTGGGGGATGGCACCCGCCTGGCTCCGATGAACCCCACCTTGATCGTGACGGGAACGAAGCCGGCTCAAGCCGGCTTCACGGGGAAGACTTGAGCGGGGTGATCCGAACCGGATCGCCGATGCCAATGCCAAGCCGCTGCGCCTCACCGGCACCGATCTCAATCACCGCATCAACGAAATCAGCCCGTCCATTGCCATCGGCATCGGCGGCGTAGGAGCGGCAGGGCAGGGCAGCACAGGTGGGAACGGCAGCCACCAGATCGAGCACCCGCCCATCGCGCACAAAGATCATGTCCAGTGGCGCAAGGGTGTTGAACATCCAGAAGCGCTGCGGCTGGGGGGTGGCAAAGGGAAACCACATCCCGCGCAAGGGCGGCAGAGCCGGCCTCTGCATCAAGCCCAGCCGCTGCTGCTCCGGACTGCGGGCCACCTCGAGATCAAGGCAACGCTGCTGGGCCACGCACCAGCGGGCCTCAACCGGCAGCCATTGCGGCGGTGACTCAGGGGGCAGAGCATCCATGGCCGCTCAAGCCTCCGGCAACACCTGCCCGAGGCAATAGCCCCGGCCGCGCACGGTGTGCAGCAAACGGCGTTCTCCACCGGCCTCCAGCTTCTGGCGGAGATAGCGCACGTACACCTCCACAACATTGCTGCTGGAACGCTCCCCCTGCCACACCTCCTGAAGCAGCAGCTCGCGGCTCAACACCTGGCCGCGCCGCCGCAAGAGCACCTGCAACAGCACGAATTCCCGGGCCGTCAACGCCACCACACGGTCTCCCCGCCGCACCGTTCGGTTGGTGGGATCGACACTGAGATCGTCCAGCTCAAGCAGCGCCGGTCGCTGCCCCGAGCGCTGTTGAATCGTGCGGTGCAGGCGCAGACGCAACAACAGATCGCTGGGCCCGATCTCCGAGAGCCAGAAATCATCGGCACCGCTTCCCAGGCAGGCGGCGCGAGCCTCAACGCTGTCGCGTTCCAGATCCAACAGGATCGGCATGGCCCCGAAACGGCTGCGCAGGTCTTGAATCAATGCGGCCTGATCGGCCGCCAGCACAGCGGCCACTGGAGATTCACCCGGTTCAGGGGCATGGGCCGAGGGCCCGGCACTGAGCCAGTCGAGGGTGGCGTAGCCCGATGCAGCCAGACGGGGCGCCAGCGACACCGCCGAAGGGCCTGCCAACAGCAACAGGGGATCAGCGTTCATTCCCGCTCGGGCTTGGCGATGTGGGGCAGGCCCCAACCCAATTTGTTGCGCAGCACCTGGAAGAACTCATGGTCGGCGAGGCGCACAAAGCGCACAGGGTGATCGCTGCGACGGATCAGCACCCGATCTTCCGGCCAGACATAGCAACCGGCACTGCCGTCCACCACCATCATCAGCCGCTCCGGCGTGGCTGGAAAAATCGTGACGGGTTCACGGTCGCTGAACACCAGGGCGCGGGAGGCCAGGGAATGGGGCGCGATCGGGGTGAGTTGCAGCACCGGACAATCCGGCGTGATCACCGGCCCACCGGAGCTGAGGGCGTAGGCCGTTGATCCCGTCGGCGTGGAGAGGATCACACCATCGGCGGCGATGTCCACAGGGGCGTGGCGGCCGATGGCGATCTCGAAGTGACACATGCTCGTGAGCGGCTCACGGTGCAGGGCCATCTCGTTGAGGGACAGCGCCTCCCAGCGGCGCTGATCGCCCCGCATCACGCTCACCACAAGGTTGCTGCGTTCCTCGATCGTCCATTGCTGGGTGAGCACCACATCGAGGGCGCGATCCAGATCATCGAGATAGGCCTCGGCCAGGAATCCCAGGTGGCCGGTGTTGATCGTGAGAATCGGAATCCCCACAGGGGCGGTCTGCCGCGCGGCGGAAAGCACCGTGCCGTCACCCCCCAGCACGATGGCCAAAACCATCGATTGATCGAAGCCCTTGGGCACACAGGCGCTGTATCCGCGCAGCCGCAGGTGCTGATCGGGGTTGGCAAAGCCCACCATGCCCCCGGAACTGCTGGCCCGCTCCACGGCATGGCCGGCAGCCTCCAGGCGCTGCTGAATCGTGTCCGCCGTCTGCACCGCCAGCGGCTTGCCGTCATTGACGATCAGTCCGATCCGGGGCACTGATCCACGACGGGTAGAGGTCAGCCTCAGCCTATGGGACGCGCGAGAACTGAACGACGCTCAGTAACGAAGTAACGAAGGTTCCCGATCAAAACTGCTCAAGGAAACGCAGATCGCTGGTGTACAGCCGGCGGATGTCGTCGATGCCATGGCGCACCATGCAGAAGCGCTCCACCCCCAGGCCCGCGGCGAAACCGCTGTAGCGCTCCGGATCGAGACCCAGCCCTTCCAGCACGGCGGGATCGACCATGCCACAGCCCATCACCTCAAGCCAGCGGCCGCGCCACTGCACATCCACCTCAGCGGAGGGCTCGGTGAAGGGGAAATAACTGGCCCGGAAACGCACCGGCAGGTCACCGAAGAAGGCCTTGAGGAAGGCCATCACCGTGCCGCGCAGGTGGCTGAAATCGAGCCCTTCATCAATGGCCAGCACCTCCACCTGGTGGAACACCGGCGAGTGGGTGGCATCAACGGCATCACGGCGATACACCCGTCCGGGAGCCACGATCCGCACCGGCGGCGGGTTCTCTTCGAGGTGACGGATCTGCACCGGGGAGGTGTGGGTCCGCATCAGCAGATCACCACCTAGATAAAAGGTGTCCTGCATGTCCCGGGCTGGATGATCCTCGGGGATGTTCAGCGCAGTGAAGTTGTAGTGGTCCCGTTCCACCTCAGGCCCCTCGGCCACGCTGTAGCCGAGGCCCAGGAACAGATCGACGATCTCTTCAGTGGTGGTGATCAGGGGATGGCGATGCCCCATCGGCACCCCGGAAGCCGGGGCGGTGACATCGAGGCTTTCCCTGGCGATGCGCTCCGCCATGGCCGCCTGCTTCACGGCCTGGAGCCGCTCTCCCAACAGCGACTGCACCTGCGTTTTCAGCACGTTGGCGCGCTGACCCACCAGGGGACGCTCCTCACCGGGCAACTTGCCCATCGCCCCGAGCACACCGGAGATGCGGCCCTTCTTGCCCAGCAGCCCGACCCTCAGTTGCTCCAGCGCAGCGGCATCGGCCGCCTCGGCGATCTCCGCCGCGGCCTGCTGCTCGAGGGCATCGAGTTGATCGGTGAGCTGCTGCAGGGTGACCGGTGCGCTCACAGGGATGGAACAGACAGCTGCTGACTGTAAGCAGCCGTGCCGCTTAGGTTCACCTCAGTGCGTATGACCCCATGGCCCCGCTGCGGATCCTGATCAGCAATGACGATGGGGTCTTCGCCGACGGCATCCGAACCCTGGCCGCCGCAGCGGCAGCCCGCGGCCATGAGGTGACGGTGGTCTGCCCGGATCAGGAACGGTCGGCCACAGGCCATGGCCTCACCCTGCAGACCCCCATCCGCGCCGAGCGGGCCGATGAACTGTTCGCCCCAGGGGTCACCGCCTGGGCCTGCAGTGGCACCCCCGCCGACTGCATGAAGCTGGCCTTGTTCGAACTGGTGAAGGAGAAGCCAGACCTGGTGCTCTCCGGCATCAATCACGGCCCCAACCTGGGAACAGATGTGTTCTGCTCCGGCACCGTTGCCGCAGCGATGGAAGGCACCCTTGAGGGCATTCGTTCCCTGGCGGTGAGCAGCGCCTGCTTCCAGTGGCGTCAGTTTCAGGCGGCCGCCGACCTTGCCCTTGAGGTGAGTGAACAGGCCATCGCCGACCAGTGGCCCGACAACCTGCTGCTCAACCTCAACATCCCCCCTTGTGCCCAGGAGGAGATGGGAGCCCTGCGCTGGACCCGTCTCTCGATCCGGCGCTACGACGAGCAATTCAGCCGTCGGGAAGACCCCCGTGGCCGCGCCTACTACTGGCTGGCCGGAGAAGCCGTGCAGGATCTCGAATCAGCCGGAGAAGGCCCAAGGGATTGGCCCAGTGATGTGGCCCAGATCCATGCCAATTCCCCCTCACTCACACCGATCCAGCCCGACCTGTTCTGGCGGGGCCCCCTCAGCAGACTGCCGCAGCTCAAGCTCAAGGATCAACTGGTGCGGTAAACCCGCTGCAGCAACCAAAGGGAGAACAACACCCCGATCAGGTGGGCGAACAGCACCTGGGTGTTGCTGAGCACAGACAGCATTTCCAGGGAGGTGATCGCCAGGTTGTCGGCCATGCCGCGGCCGCCGATGGCAATGCCGGGAGTCTGCATCGAGGCCTGCACGAACAGGCTGCCGGCGAGGGCCTGATAGCCGATGGTGGCGAAGGTGAGACCCAGAAGATCCGCCAACAGTCCCCGTTTGATCAGCCGCGCCACCTCGCCCCGACTGGGACGGGCCGCGCTGTCGATGGCCCGACCGGTCCGAACGATCAGCCAGCCCTGCCAGAGGCTGAATAGCAGCACGAGGAAGGCCAGGGATGTGAGCGAAAGGCCAGGCCCCAGGCCCACGGCACGTTCGGAATTGCGGGCCAGGCTGCCGCCGATGTTGTTGAACAGCAGAACGCCCACCACAACGATGCCGAGAACCACCTGGATCCAGAACCGGATCCATCCCATCCGACGCACGCCGAACGACAACTTCTGGAAATCGAGGCGGTCTGGCATGCCCTGGTGCTCGGTCGTTCAAACTTGCCACCAAAGCGCCCCTTCTGCACCTCTTTGATTCCGCTCTGCTCTCCAGAGGAAGCCCGTCGGCCCACTGCCCTGGCGCTGGGGAGTTTCGATGGCCTGCATGCCGGCCATCGCCGCGTGATCGCCGAGGCCATCCAGAACAGCCCGGACGATGCCGTTGCCTCGGTGGTGAGCTTCTGGCCGCATCCCCGTGAGGTGCTGTTCGGGGAGGCACGCCTGAGGCTGGATCTACCCAGCGAAAAACTCGCTCTGCTGGAACCGCTGGGGATTCAGCAGCTCGTGCTGGTGCCCTTCACCCGCGAGCTGGCTCAGCTCAGTGCGGAGGACTTCGTCACCAGCGTGCTGCTGAATACACTTCAGGCCCGGCGCATTGCCGTGGGCACCAACTTCCGCTTCGGTCATCAGCGGCGCGGTGACGCCGAGATGCTGGAACGGCTGGCGGCTCGCAGCGGCGTTGAAGTGAAGGTGGTGCCGATCGTTGAAGACCAAGAGGGCCGGATGAGCAGCAGCCGCATCCGCGCGGCCCTCGACCAGGCCGACCTCACCACCGCCAAAGCCTTGCTGGGCCGGGCCTACCGCTTTCAGGGACGGGTGGTGCGGGGCCGAGGCCTGGGGCGTGAACTGGGCTGGCCCACCGCCAATCTCCAGGTGGATGGCCGTAAGGCCTTGCCAGGGCTTGGCGTCTACGCCGCCTGGGCCCAACTGGATGGGGATGGCGATCGGCTGCCAGCCGTGATGAACCTCGGGCCCCAACCCACGATCGATCCCACGTCCCCTTCAGCCGTGGAGGTGCACCTTCTGGATCAGAGCCTGGAACTGGAAGGCCGGCAGCTGGGCCTCGAGCCGGTGCAGCGCTTGCGCGGCCAGACCAAATTCAGCGGCCTCGAGGAGCTCAGCAGCCAGATCGGCCGCGACGCAGCCCAGGCCCGCGAGATTCTTCAGACCGGCTCTCAGGCCACGGTCGGATAGGCATTCACCAGCCCCCAGACGATGAACACGCCGATGCCGCCGAGAAGGACGATTCCCCAGACCAGAACGTGCATGGTGCTCTCAGAACCACCGTTCTCCATGACCGACGCCGAAACCGTTGCCCACAGGGTGCCATGAATCCAACCCCAAGCGAGACATCACTGGATCCACGGGTGGCACGCCTGATCGACGCCAACCTCGACCGTGCCCGGGAAGGCCTGAGGGTGGTTGAGGACTGGTGCCGCTTCGGGCTGGAGCAACAGGATCTGGTGGTGCGCCTCAAGGACTGGCGTCAACGCCTGGGTCGACTCCATCACGACAGCTACAAGCAGGCCCGCTCCACCAGCACCGACACCGGCGCCGGACTGGAGCATCCGGCCCAACTCGATCGCCACAGCCCCGACCACGTGGTGGCGGCCAACTGCGCCCGGGTGCAGGAGGCGTTGCGGGTGCTGGAGGAGTACGGCCGCACCATCGATCCTGCGCTGGCCGCTGAAGCCGCAGCGATCCGCTACGGGCTTTACGACCTGGAGGTGACCTGCCTGCACGCCACCCTGGGAGCACGGCGACGCAACAAACTCAAGGAAGCTCGCCTCTGCCTGATCACGACCCCCTGCGATGACCTGACCGATCGGGTGGAGGCCGCCCTGCGGAACGGCGTGGGGATGGTGCAGTACCGCTGCAAAGCGGGGAACGACCGCGAACGCCTGCGGGAAGCGCAGCAGCTCAGGCAGCTCTGCAACCGCTTCGGGGCGCTGTTGTTCGTCAATGACCGTGTGGACCTGGCCCTGGCGGTGGATGCGGATGGGGTGCACCTGGGCCAGGACGACATGCCCAGCGAGGTGGCCCGCGATCTGTTGGGCGTTGATCGTCTGCTGGGCCGCAGCACCCACAGCATCGATCAGGTTCATCAGGCTCAGCAGGAGCCAATCGATTATCTCGGATTCGGCCCGATCCATTGCACGGCCGTCAAACCCGAGCGGAAGCCTGTTGGTGTGGAGCTCCTGGCGCAGGCCACTGCGATCAGCCAACGCCCCGTCTTCGCCATCGGTGGAATCACCTCGACCAACCTGCCGGCACTGCTCACGGCAGGGGGCCAGCGCGCGGCCGTGATCGGCGCGATCATGCACGCAGATGACAGCGGTCTGGCCTCGCGGCAACTGCTCCAGCAGCTGGACCACGCCACGTTCTGAGCCATGCCTCTCACCCTGATGGTCAACGGTGAAACCCGCGTGCTGGATCCAGCACCGGACCCCGCCAGCCTGGCGGCCGTAGTTGCCTTGCTGGCCAACAACCCCCAGCTGGTGGTGGCCGAGCACAACGGTGTGATCGCACCCCGCAGCCGCTGGGACAGCATCGTGGTGAAGGATGACGACACCCTTGAGATCGTCACCATCGTTGGTGGTGGTTCCTAGAGTCGCCGGATCAATGCTGTGGGCGCTGCTGTGGCCACTCCCCGACTGTTGACACGATCCCGACGACTGCTCGCATCGCTCCTGTTGCCGCTGGTGATTGTGGGGCTCTGCCTGTTCCAGGCACAGCCGGCTGATGCCGCCCGCGGTGGGCGCATGGGAGGGGGCAGTTTCCGCGCTCCTTCGATGCCGCGATCCGGTGGGAGTTACAGGGGTGGCAGCTATGGCGGTGGCTACCGCGGAGGCGGGATGGGCTTCCCCTTCCTCATCCCCATCTTCGGCTTCGGTGGTGGGGGACTGTTTGGTCTGCTGATCCTGATGGCGGTCGCAGGCGTGCTGGTGAACGCTCTTCGTGGCGTTGGCAATGCCCCCTCGATCGGTGGTGCTGCTGCAGCGCCGGCCATACCGCGCAACGTGAAGATGATTCAGGTGCAGGTGGGCCTGCTGGCCAGTGCCAAATCCCTGCAGGAGGATCTACGCTCCTTGGCCGCCTCTTCAGACACCAGCAGTTCCGCCGGTCTGCAAAGACTGCTGCAGGAGACAACCCTGGCCCTGCTGCGCCAACCGGACCTCTGGGTTTACGCCAATGCCGAGAGCGGCAGTGTTCCCTTCAGTTCGGCTGAATCGACGTTCAATCGCCTCTCGATGAACGAGCGCAGCAAGTTGGACGCTGAGCTCACCAGCAACGTCGGCGGACAGCGGACCACGGACACGAGCAACAGCTCTGGAGACGCGGATGCCACCAACGAATTCATCGTTGTGACCTTGCTGGTGGCCTCCACGGCATCGGCCAAGCTCGCCGGAGCCGACACCGGAGAAGATCTGCGCCAGACCCTTCGCATTCTTGGTTCCACAGCCTCCAGTGAACTCATGGCCCTGGAAGTGATCTGGCAACCGGAAGGCCGCGGAGATGTGCTGAGCGCCAACGACCTGGTGACGGCTTACCCCAACCTCCAACACCTCTGAGACGCCAGAGCCATTCATGGCTCATCTACAGGTTTTCTGAGTATTTCTCCCCAGCGATCAGGCCTAGCTTGGCTGGATCAGATTGCGCACCTACAGCGTTGGCTCCCGACCCCCGCTCCATGCAATGGCAACAGGACGGTGAGCTGGCGCGGGCTGATTTGGATGCTCTTGTGCATGCGCTTCAGCAGGTGGAGTGCGATCACAACAGCGCTGAGCTGCAGCGTCTCGGCCAGATCGATCCTTCCGCTGCGGCTTGAAGCCTCAGCTTGAAGCGTCCGGGGCACATCCCCTGAGCATCCGCAATGCAGCCATGGCTGCGCCGTAGCCGTTGTCGATATTCACCACCGTCAAGCCTGGGGCACAGCTGGCGAGCATGCCTTCCAAAGCGGTTCGTCCCCCTGCACTGATTCCATAGCCAACCGAAACCGGGACGCCGATCACCGGTTGCGGCACCAGACCAGCCAGCACCGTCGGCAACGCACCCTCCATTCCCGCGCAGGCGATCAGGATCCGCGCCGTGGCCAGACGGGGCAGTTGATCCAACAAGCGGTGCAATCCAGCCACCCCCACATCCATCACAGGATCCACGCCGATGCCGTGGCAACGCAGGGCCAAGCTGACCTCCGCCACCACCGTGCGATCACTGCTGCCTCCGCTGAGCACCGCCACCGCAGCCGGTGACGCAGGCACAGGAGGCAATGCACCCAGGGTGAGGCAGCGAGCGTCGGCATGCAGCTCCACCGCTGGCAACGCCTCACACACCCGTGCCGCTTTTTCGGGATCCACCCGGGTCGCCAGACCCAGTTCTCCTGCAGCGGCAAAGCTTTCAAGGATGGCGATGATCTGATCGGCTGTCTTGTGTTCCCCCCACACGGCCTCGACCATGCCCAAGCGCTGACGGCGCCGCAGATCGAGGCGAGCATCCGGGGTGGTCACTGCGGCAACAGTTCCCCTTCAAACACCAGCGGGAATGGGTTGCCCTGGCGCTGTCCTGTTTGCTCGCGGGCCAAGGTCTCGAAGCGCTCCTGAACCGTCTCCACCTCGGCCATGGAAATCGATTTCCATGCCTTACGACTGCTCCAACGAATCAGCAAGGTTCCCTCTTCGGTGGCCGGATCCCAGAACAGATCACGGCCCAGAAAACCCGGCTGTTGCTTCAGCCAAGGCTCCCAGCTGCCGCGTTCAGCCGCCATCCACTGCTCACGGCTCTCCCGGGGGACCTGCAGCCTCAGGTGCTCCACCACAGCCACCACGTCACCACGTATCGGATCGGACTCTGCCCGCACCTCTGTCTCCGAAAGCCCGCCCAACAAGAGAACCAGCGCCAAACAAGGTGCGATGACCCTAAGCAGAACAGACCGGAGGCGATGCACGGTTCAGCTCCGCTGCAGCAGGGCCACAGCCTGGCAACTGATGCCCTCTTCCCGTCCCTCCGGACCCAAGCCTTCATTGGTGGTGGCCTTCACACCCACGGCATCGGGGGCGATGCCGATCGCAGACGCCATTCGGCTGCTCATCTCGGTGATATGCGGCTTGAGCTTGGGGCGCTCAGCGATCACCACCGCATCGATGTTCACCACCGCCCAGCCTCGCTCCTTCACCAGCTTCACCACCTGATCCAGCAGCTTCAAGCTGTCGGCCCCTTTCCATTGGGGATCGGTGGGGGGGAAATACTTGCCGATGTCACCGAGGGCGAGGGCCCCGAGCAGCGCATCCATTACCGCATGCACAAGCACATCTGCATCGCTGTGGCCATCCAGGCCAAGACCATCGGGATGGTCCAGGGTCACACCCCCCAGGATGAGGGCCCGTCCGGGCACCAGCCGATGGATGTCGTATCCGTTGCCGATGCGCAGCTCCATGCCGGGATCTGAAGGGGCATCCATTGTCGCGGTCTGCCAGCGGGCAAACAGATCGGGCCGCCGCTCGCGGGTGCGCTGCTCCCGCTGCTCCTGGCGCCACCGGGCGATGGCACCGTGGTCGCCACTGCGCAGCACATCCGGAACGGTCATGCCGCGGAAGTCAGCGGGGCGGGTGTAATGCGGGTGTTCCAGGAGGAGTGCACTGTGGCTTTCCTCCACCAGGGAATCGGCGGTCCCCACCGTGCCGGGCAGCAGGCGCACAACACCGTTGATCACCGTCATCGCCGGCAGCTCACCACCGGTGAGGACGAAATCACCCATCGACACCTCCTCATCGGCCAGGCCGCGAATCCGCTCGTCGAAGCCCTCGTAGTGACCGCAGAGGAAAACCAGTTGATCGTGGTCACTGGACCAACGCTGCAGATCCGCCTGCTGCAGGGGACGCCCCTGCGGTGACATCAACAGCACCCGGCTGCGGGGACTGCGGGGAATCGCCTCCATCGCGGCGAACACCGGCTCGGGCTTGAGCACCATGCCGGCACCGCCTCCGTAGGGCTCATCGTCCACCTTGCGATGGCGATCCGTGGCGAAGTCCCTCGGGTTATGCAGATGCAACTCGGCGATGCCCGCGTTGAAGGCACGACCGATCACCCCCAGCTCCAGCAGAGGAGCAAACGCCTGCGGCGCCAGGCTCACCACATCAAGGCGGTAGGGGGCCATGCCGCTTCAGGCCGCGGGTTTGGACACCCTGCGGATGTCCGTGCAGAAACTGCCCTGCACCGGTGTTCCCTGGGCATCCACCGCCGTGGTGCTGCGCAGGCGCAGGTTGGCCCGCGTGAACCAGATCCGCTCCTGAACCTGCACGCCGTCAGCCCGGCTGAGGTTCAACTCCATGCTGCCGTCAGGCCAGAACCTCCAGTTGCCTGGGGAATCACCATCGAGGATCAGCTGTCCATCAGCGGCGAAGGTGAGGGTGCTGCTGGTTCCACCAGGGGCCTGCACATGCAGTTGGCCGAGAGCCCCCTGCTCGCTCACGCAGCGAACGGTGAGTTCACCCCGTTCACTGCTGTGCCACTCGTCATCACCACCGGCAGCCAGCTCAAAGCAACTGCGCAGGCTCATCCACTCCCCGTCGCAGAGGCTCAGAAAGGAGCCAGGGTCTTCCGGGGGAAAGGCTTGTTCACTCATGCGCCCATCCTCTCAGCCGTAGGGCAGGCACTTCTTGATTATTGATCCCCTGTGTAGCCCAGCTCCGCCAAGCGGGCGGGTTTGCTGCGCCAATCAGGCACCACCTTGACGAACAGCTCCAGATAAACCGGCCCATCGATCAGCACCTGCATCTGCAGCCGCGCCCCCTGGCCGATCGTCTTGAGCATCGCCCCGCCTTTGCCGATCAGGATCCCCTTCTGACTCTTCCGTTCCACCAGAACCGTTGCCAAGACGGCCGTCCGACCCGCACCCTTACCCTTGCCCTTGGCCGGCAACTCCTCAACGCGATCAATGGTGACGGCAACGCTGTGGGGCACCTCCTCCCGCGTGTGCAGAAGCACCTGCTCACGAATGAGTTCCCCCAGCAGCACCCGCTCCGGTTGATCACTCACCATCTCGGGCGGATACAGCTGTGGCCCCAAGGGCAACTGAGCCGCCATCGCTGCTGTGAGCTCCGCGCAGCCATCGCCTGACAGGGCGCTGCAGCGGTGCACTGGCCAATTCGTCTCCTGCAGCAGGGCGGCATAGGCCTCTTCCGCTTCAGAGCGGTGCTCCTCCGCCAGCTTGTCCCACTTGTTCAGGGCCACCAGCACCGGCAGGGACTGCTGCTGCAGCAGATTCACGATGAAGGCATCACCGCGCCCAGGGCGCTCGCAGCCCTCCAACAGCAACACCACCAGGTCCACTTCACCGATGGCGCTGCGGGCACTCTTCACCAGCCGTTCCCCCAGCAAGTGGTGGGGTTTGTGGATGCCAGGCGTATCCACCAGAACCATCTGGGCCACGTCCGTGGTGAGGATGGCCCGCAGGCGGTTGCGGGTGGTCTGGGCCACGGGCGATGTGATGGCCACCTTCTCCCCCACCAGCTGATTCACCAGCGTGGATTTGCCCACGTTCGGGCGACCGATCAGTGCGATGAAGCCAGAGCGGTAATCCTCTGGCAGGGGAGTTGCATGCATGCTCTAAGTCTGCGCCGCCATTGGATCAACCCGTTGAATCAGCCCGTTGAATCGACCCATAGCCTTAGGGCAGGAATTGAACAGGTCCATGGCGGATCAGCAGCCCACCTTCCAGCAGGCCATGGAGATCACAGCGGCCTGGCTGCAGCAGTGGGACAACGAGGAGATCAGCGATGAGGTGCTGGCCGACCGCATCGGTGAAATGGTGGCCAGCCGCGATGGTGCCCGGGGATTTTTCGTGGTGAGCCTGGCGGGCGAGAGCGTGCTGATGGATCGTTTGCCCGATGCCGTCGTGGGGCAACTGCGGGGCGCCGGTGCTGGCGTTGTGGATCTGAGCGTTCGCAATCTGGCCATGAGCACCGCCATGGCCGTGCATCACCGGCGCGCGGGAGATGAGGCCCAGCAGGCCGGCTCGGAGCGGGTCAGCAGCCGTTGCATTGAACTGCTCAGACTGCTGGAACCAGCGGAGGTGAAGGAGCGCCTGGAGCAACTCCTTGCCGCAGCCCTCGACAACCGCGGTGAAGACGTCGCCTTCCTGGAGAAATGGGGGTACGACGCTGAGCAGAAACAAGCCATCGGAGACAGCGTCTATGCCGTGGCTGAGGGCTGAGCCACAAAAAAAGCCCCGGACAGGCCGGGGCGGAGGTGGATTCGATTGCGTTGGCATCGTCAGTCGCGACGATCACCCGTAACGGTCAGTCGCGACGACCACCACCGTTGAGCACGATGATCAGGCGCAGGATGAAGATGAACAGGTTGATGTAGGTGAGGTACATGCTCAGGGCACCTGCCAGGAATTGATCATCCCGGTAGGAGCGGGGCATCGTGTAGAAGTCGACAAAGGCAGCGCCCACGAAGAGAACGGTGCCGAATCCGGCGATCATCAGCTCAAAGCTGGTGCCATGGAACATGGCAGGGGCAAAGATGCCGCCGATGAACTGGACGACCATCGCCAGGATCAGGCCGATCAATCCAAGACCCACCACTCCAGAGAGCGCCTGACCAACGGAATCGCTCATGCGACGACCAACTATCGAGGCAATCACGAAGGTGATTCCGGTGGCCAGCGCGGCGGTGCCGACCGCACCCACACCCGCAACGGCTCCCGCCAAAGCCACGAGACCACTCAGGGTGAACCCGGTGATCAGGCTGTAGACCGACAGCAGCGGCAAGGCTGTGGCGTTTTTGCCCTTCAAGGCGACGTTCTGCGCCACGAAGAACAGCACCAGGTTGCCGATCACAGCCACCCAGAAAAGGGGCATGAACAGCGGGGTGGCCATCATCGAGAGACCACCAATCACCCCGATTGAGGTGAGCACCATGCCGCCGCCGACGTAGGGCAGCGCTTTATTGACGACGTTGGGGCCGACGAGGGCGCTCGATTGCGCCTCGCGGATCGCCTCCTGGAAATTGCTGCTTGCTGGCATGTCGACCAGGTCACCAAAGACTCATCACATCCTGCCAGCGGTGACAAGGGATTGGGGTGTGGATCTCCCTATCGACGCTGAACTTTGGGCGTTTTGCGTTCGTCCCGGCGGGCATAGGCCTCCACCACCCGCTGCACGAGGGGATGGCGCACCACATCCGCAGCGGTGAGGCGGCAGACCGCAACCCCTTCAACGCCCTCCAACACCTCGGACGCCTCCACCAAACCGCTCTGCACGGTGGACGGAAGATCCACCTGGGTGATGTCTCCAGTCACGACCATTCGCGAACGCTCCCCCAGGCGGGTGAGCACCATGCGCATCTGAGCCGGCGTGGTGTTCTGCGCCTCATCCAGGATCACAAAGGCATCGCTCAGGGTGCGGCCTCGCATGTAAGCCAGGGGAGCGACCTCGATCACGCCCTTCTCCAACAGCACAGTGGTTTTCTCCGCTCCGAGCAGGGAGTGCAAAGCGTCGTAGAGCGGACGCAGATAGGGGTCCACCTTCTGCTGCAGGTCGCCCGGCAGGAAGCCCAGGCGCTCCCCGGCTTCAACAGCCGGCCGGGTGAGAATCAAACGCTCCACCTTGCGTTCGGTGAGCATCCGAACCGCGAGAACGGTGGCGAGAAAGGTTTTGCCGGTGCCGGCAGGACCGAGGGCAAAGGTGAGGTCGTGGCGCTCCATGGCGTCCACGTATTTCTTCTGGCGCAGAGTGCGCGGGCGCAGCAGGTTGCCCTTCTGGCTTTTCGCCAACACTTGCTCGCCCATGGCGGCATGGTCATCGCCGCGGCCGGTGTTGAGTGCTCCCAGCGCTGACTGGAGGTCCACCGGTGACACCGACTGGCCGTCCTGCCAGATCGGGCGCACCAATTCCACAACCGCAGCAGCCCTCTCAATCTGCGTTGGCCGCCCGGTGATCACCAGTTGAAGACCCCGCAACACCATGGAGGCTCCTGTCAGAGCTTCCAGGCGATGCAGGGTTGTTTCCGCTTCACCGGCGAGGGCCAGTGCAGCATCGGGATCAGGCAGGTCGAGAACGAAACGGCCGCGTTCGCCGTCGTCAGACACCGGAATGATCAGCCCTCGGTGGATTCGGATTCTGCGGAATCAGAAGCTTCAGCTTCTGCAGCCTTCTCCTCAGCAGCTGCAGCCTTGGCCTCAGCAGCCTCCTTGGCGGCTTGCTTGGCATCAGCTTCACGCTTAGCCGCTTGCTTGGCCTTGCCCACGGTCTCTGCAGGACGCACGGTCTTTTCCAGAAGACCGCCGCGCTCGAGCAGCGTGCGAACCACATCGGTGGGTTGGGCACCCTGACCCAGACGCTCACGGATGGCCTCGGTGTCGAGGCGCGTTTCCTTCGTCCGCGGGTTGTAGAAGCCCAGCTCCTGCAGGGGACGACCGTCCCGACGAGAGGTGCTGTTGCAGGCCACGAGGCGGAAGCTCGCTTCCCGCTTCTTGCCAAACCGCTTCAGGCGGAGCTTGATCATCGTGGCCCTGGAATGAAGGAAAAGAGGTGGTCCGGCGACGCCCAAAGGCCCGCCAAAGAACCACCATACCGTTCCGCCCTCACAGATCACCGAAGCCCTTTTTCTTCTTGGCGGGTCGCTGCCGCTTCGGTGGTCCACCGCGACCGGGACGACCTCCACCTCCGGGCATGCCACCCATTCCAGGCATTCCTGGCATTCCGCCCATGCCCGGCATGCCTCCCATGCCAGGCATGCCACCCATCCCGGGCATACCTCCCATTCCGGGCATGTTGCCCTGGCTCATCTGCTGCATGAAGCCGCGCATTTTCTGGAAGTCGGCCAGCACCTTGTCCACATCTGCGGCCTGATGGCCGCTGCCGCTGGCAATCCGGCGACGCCTTGAGGGTTGACTCGCCAAGAGGTCGGGATTTTCCCGCTCCTGCTGGGTCATCGAGCCGATCATGGCCTCGATGCGCTTGAGCTGCTGCTCCCCCTGCTTGAGCATGCCGTCATCGATCTTGTTCATGCCCGGGATCATTTTCATCAGACCCCCCAGCGAGCCCATGCGCTTGATCAAGCGCATCTGCTTCACGAAGTCCGAGAAATCAAACGTCGCCTCCTGCAGCTTCTTCTGCATCTTCTCGACGTCGGCGAGTTCGACCTCCTTCTGGGCCTTCTCCACCAGCGTCAGCACATCACCCATGCCGAGGATGCGGCTGGCCATCCGTTCGGGATGGAACGGCTGCAGGGCTTCCACCTTCTCGCCGGTGCCGATGAACTTGATCGGCTGACCGCTCACCTTGCGGATCGAAAGGGCGGCACCACCGCGGGAATCACCATCAAGCTTGGTGAGCACCGCTCCGGTGATGCCCACCTGGTCGTGGAAGGCGCGGGTGAGTTCGGCCGCTTCCTGACCGATCATCGAATCCACAACCAGCAGCACCTCATCGGGCTGCACAGCAGTGCGGATCCGCACCATCTCCTCCATCATCTCGGTGTCGATCTGGAGGCGACCGGCGGTGTCGACCAGGAGCGTGTCGAAGCCTTCCTCTTTCGCCTTGGCCAGACCAGCGGCTGCAATGTCTTCCGGTTTGGCCTCAGCACCGAGGCTGAACACCTCCACATCGATCTGAGCACCGAGCGTTTTCAACTGCTCGATGGCGGCTGGTCGGTAAACGTCGGCGCCCACCATCAGGGCTCGTCGCCCCTGATCCTTGAGGTGGAGGCCCAACTTGGCCGTTGCAGTGGTTTTACCAGCACCCTGAAGGCCGGCCATCAACACGACGGTGGGAGCTTCAGCTGCCTTGGCCAGAGGAGCGTTATCGCCCCCCATGACCTCCACGAGCTGTTCATGGACCACCTGAATGAACTTCTGATCCGGGCTGACCCCGCGCACCACCTCCGCACCAACGGCTTTGTCGCGGACCTCAGCCACGAACTCCTTCACCACCGGCAGGCTGACGTCGGCTTCAAGCAAGGCCCGACGGACGTCCTTCAGGGCTCCATCGACGTTGGTTTCGCTGATGCTGTCTTGGCCACGCAGCCCCTTGACCGCATCCTCAAAACGGGCTGAAAGCTCGTCGAACATCGGCGTTACGCCCCTGGATCAATGGGGTGATCGTAAAAAGCGACGGTCAAGCAACCCGGGCAAGCAACTCAGGAGCCCGGGATGTAGTCGTGCAAACGCCATTGGGTTCCATCTCTGCCGAGCACGTAGGTCACGCTGAAATCAGTCGGTGCCGTCTCATCAATGACGGTTCCATCAGCAGCCTGAAGGCGATCGCTGTAGGCCACCTGGGCCAGCAGTTCAATCCTCTGAGGCTTGCGGTCGACCACCTCGATGCTGGTGATGGAGGCATCAATCGACTTGGATCGCCCTGCAGCCTGATCAGCTTCCCTCTCCTGCTCCACGCGCTTCACCAGGGGCTCCCTCGCCACGACGGAAAGATCTGCCAGCTCACCGGCGAGCATCAACGCCTTGGCATCAAGCCATCCCTGGAGCAAAGCCTGAAGCTCAGCTTGGGTGGGGGCCTCACTGAGCAGTGGTTCTGTGGGCGCTGAAGGCTCAAGGTCGGGCTTCAGGCTCGCGATGGGCTCGTCATCCACCGGCTCGTCATTCGCCGGAGACGAAGCAGCATCGAGCTCCTGCGTCTCGTCAACCTCGTCGCCTGCCTGCTGCTCAGCGGAGAGTGAAGCGGTTTCCGGCAACAGCGGGGCTGGATACCAGTTGCGTCGAACCAGGCCGAAACCCGCAACGGTGATCCCGACCAGGGCAACAGCGGCAGCAGCGGGACGGAACCAACTTTGCCGCCAAAAACGTTGCTGCCAGAAACGTTGTTGCCAGAACGGCGTGGCATCCGCGTCTTCGGCGTCAAGGTCCTGGTCTGATTCAGCTGCGCCGCTCGAGGCCGCAAGGGATGCATCGCCTGCCGTTGCCCAGGCCAGGCTGATCTCTTCAGCACCGATCTGGCGCGACGCCTTGCGATCGAGACGATCGACAAAACCCTGCACGTCACGATCAGCGAACCAGGCATCCAGATCAGAACCGGAGGCATCGACGTCGCGGTATCCCGGTAGAACATCCCGTTCAAGCCAGGCCCGGCAATATTCGCATTGCGCGGCCAACCGATCACCAGGGTGGTTCAAAAACCAGGCCTGCAGATCCGGATCTCTCAGGACGGCGAAATGCCGATCCGCATCCTTGACGTTGCCCAACAGCAGATCCAGGCAGCCAAGCAGCGGCATGGGATCGAGGTCGGCATTGGCAAGCGTCTGCAGCCGGTCGCGGGCCTGCTCGAGAAACTCAGGCTTGCGCCGCGAGAACCCCGCTGCGGTGAGCGCCAGAACCGTGAGGAAACCGGCATCGGCTGCGCCCCCCTCAAACCAGCGGCTGAACAGATCGATCTGCTCCTGAACGGTGAGGAAGCGGCGGATCTGATGGAAGAAGGATTCGAAATCCTCCTGGCTGAGGCTGCCGGGCTGATCACCATCAGCATCGGTGGCCTCCAGGCCACCACGGGCCACAACCAGCTCATCCAACAGCGTCAACCCCCGTTGATGGGAGTCCTGATCGCCGAGATCACGGCTGAGCAGATCCAAAATCCTGAAGGGAGTCAGCCCTTGCAAGGCGTCTTCCAACTGGCGCTGCTGGTCGGGGAGCTTGCCCATCCGTTGTTGCAGCTCAATGCCGTCGATCAAAAGTTGGGCCGCCGACTCATAGCGCCGTTGGTCCTGTTCCTCCACGGCAGCATCGCGGCAGGCCAGGGCAGCCAGGAGCGTCAGGTCCGCTTCACGGCCACTGCCGAGGGCGGGGGCCTGAGGGGGTTGGAGACCCTGGCGTGCCATCTGAAAGGCCTCGAGAGCGCCATTGGCCTCCCAGAGCAGCATCAGGCCCGCCACTTCACTGCTGGTGGGAAGGTCCAGGCCCACCGTGCCGTTGGGATGGGATTCACTGAGGCGCAACAGGGCTGCTTCGTACTCGGCCCTGTCGGCGGGATCGGTCAGCAGATCGGCGGAGCGGCGCAGCAGATCGGCCCGCTGGAGCAGAACCTCGTGGGTGAAGCCCTGATCCGGAGGAGTCTCGCAGCGGGTTTCCAAGCGGCGCAGAATCGACTCTGGCGCTGCCGATGGACTGACGCCCAGAAGTCGGAAATGATCGATGGGCAGATCCAACAGCGCCGCTGCGAGGAGACGCGGATCTTAGTCAGTGTCAGGGGTTTTGCCCATCGCTCGTCGGTTGGCCCTTAAAGTTGATCTCAATCCCTTAGGTGGACATGGGTCAGGACCTCGCTGTCGATTCCGCTCCGATTGGCACTGCGACTGCTGGTCCCCATGCCGAACGGCTCTCCAAATTGGTGACGGCACAACGGGCCAGCGTGGACCGGGAGACCGGTCTGGAGCTGTACCGGGACATGACCCTGGGCCGGCGCTTCGAGGACAAATGCGCCGAGATGTACTACCGGGGCAAGATGTTTGGCTTCGTGCACCTCTACAACGGTCAGGAAGCGGTGAGCACCGGTGTGATCGGTGCGATGAAGCGTCAGCACGACTGGTTCTGCAGCACCTACCGCGACCACGTGCATGCCTTGAGTGCCGGCGTGCCGGCCCGCGAAGTGATGAGCGAACTCTTCGGGAAGGAGACCGGTTGCAGCAAGGGTCGTGGCGGCTCAATGCACCTGTTCTCCAAGGAGCATCACCTTCTGGGCGGGTTTGCCTTCATCGCTGAGGGCATTCCCGTGGCACTTGGATCTGCCTTCACCAGCCGCTACAAGCGCGACGCCCTCGGTGATGCCTCCAGCAACGCCGTGACAGCAGCGTTCTTCGGCGATGGAACCTGCAACAACGGTCAGTTCTTCGAGTGCATGAACATGGCGCAGCTGTGGAAGCTCCCGATCATTTTCGTGGTCGAAAACAACAAGTGGGCCATTGGCATGGCCCACGACCGGTCCACCAGTGACCCGGAGATCTGGCGCAAGGCCAGCTCCTTCGGCATGGCCGGAGAAGAAGTGGACGGCATGGACGTTCTGGCGGTGCGGGCAGCGGCCCAACGCGCGGTGGAACGGGCCAGGGCGGGTGAAGGTCCGACCTTGCTGGAGTGCCTCACCTATCGCTTCCGCGGTCACTCCCTGGCCGACCCGGACGAATTGCGGGCGGAGGAAGAGAAGCAGTTCTGGGCCAAGCGTGATCCCCTCAAAGCCCTCGAGCGGGACCTGACCCAAGCGGGTCTGGTGAACAGCGAAGAGCTGCGCGCCATCGAAAAGGAGATCGACGGCATCGTTCAGGACTGCGTTGACTTCGCCCTCTCCGCACCCGAGCCTGACCCCGCAGAACTCACCCGCTACATCTGGGCTGAAGACTGATTCAACCGAACGGGATCCGTTGAAACCAACGTCTCCCGGGGCGGCTCAGATGCCGCTCGGGAGTCGGCGGGTGAGGTTGCGCAGCTTGCGCAGCGCCTTGAGCTCAACCTGGCGCACCCGCTCGCGGGACACCTCCATCAGGCGTCCGATTTCAGCCAGGGTGTGACGCTCGTTGCCCTCAAGCCCGAAGCGCATGCGCAGCACGTGCTGCTCCTGTTCGCTGAGGTGACTCAACCAGCGGCCCAGCTGCTCGTGATGAATCCGCTGTTCGACGATCTCGAGCGGTTCATCGAGGGATGAATCAGCGATCAGATCCCCAAGGAAGCTGCGCCCCTCCTCACCATTGACGGGAGCATCCAGGCTGCTTGTGGTGAGCGCCTGACGCAGCAGCGAATCCAGCTCATCCAAAGGGATGTCCATCGCTTCAGCGATCTCCACACGGCTGGGCATGGCGCCGAGCTTGTGGGCCAGATCAAGACTGACCTTGCGGATCGTGGTGAGCCGCTCACTGAGATGAACGGGAAGCCGGATCGTGCGCGACTGGCAGGCAATGGCGCGGGTCATGCTCTGGCGGATCCACCAGAAGGCATAGGTGGAGAACTTGTACCCACGGGTGGGATCGAACTTCTCGACAGCGCGCTCCAGGCCCAGGGAGCCTTCCTGAATCAGGTCGAGCAATTCCAGACCTTTGCCTTGGTATTTCTTGGCAACGCTGACCACAAGACGAAGGTTGGCCTTCATCATCCGCTCTTTGGCGCGGCGACCGATCCTCAGAAGACGGCGCTGTGCCGCGGTGAGTTCTCCATCCTCGAACTCACGGGAACCGTCTTCAGTAAGGGCCATCATGGCCTGCACCTGATTGCCCAGCTCGATTTCTTCAGCTGGGGTGAGGAGTGGAATCCTGCCGATCGTGGCGAGATACCAACTGACGGGGTCGCTGCTGCGCCGGCGATGCGTCTCCAGCGGCTTGGAAGCTGTGGACACCTTGGGTGCTGCGGAAGTGAATTGACTTTCCTACGAACAGAAAGAATCTCGAAGTGTTTTCAGCAACCCTTCAGATTCAGAACAGCAAATCGCAACATTTCAGATTTGCGAAAGATTTAAAACCAAGAAAAGCTCTTTTGGGACCTGCCAGCCGAGGCAATCAAAACGAATCATTTGTTCAGACTTCGTTGAACATCGTTGTTTGCTTTTTCTGACACCGCGCTGTATTGATTTTCAGACAATCCGCAATCGCAGAAGCATCACTGGAGCGAGCATGAACGGCCGCCAAACCATGCAAAGCCGCAGCGGCAGTGAAGCTTTCCAGCCCAGGCTGCTGCTGTGCCGCCACCGCCTGGGCGCCCCAACCGGTGGCAAAACCGGCCAGCACGTCACCCAGGCCGGTGCGGGCCACCCGAGGGGTCGTGCCGGTCAACACCACGGCTGCACCTAATGGATCCACCAGCACCGAATGCGCCCCCTTCAGCAAAATGCAGCAACCGCTGCAGCGGGCAGCGGACATCGCCCTTTCCAGCGCGTCACCCGCACCACAGTCTGGAAACAACCGCGCAAACTCGGCGGCATGGGGCGTGAGCCAGGTCGGCCCCCGCCGCTTCAACAACCAACGCCACCCCTGCGGACTGGCCGACAGACCATTGATGCCATCGGCATCGAGCACCAGCAAACCGGCGACGCTGAGCATCTGCTCCGACCACTGGTTCCACCAATGGCTGGACGCCCCCAGACCAGGACCGACCAAAACCGCATCCAGCCGCTCTGGAATCACCCCGTCCTCCAGTTGCATCACCTCCGGCAACACCTGCCATAAGCCGGATTGCAGACGGGGCGGCACAACGGCCTGAACACAGCCGCAGCCACTGGCCATTGCCCCCCGCAGCGCCAGATGTGCTGCGCCGGGATAACGATCACTGCCCGCCACCACCAGGCAGCGGCCGCGTTCGTACTTCATCGCCGTGGGCGGCAGCGGCGGTAACGGGGCCGAGCAGGCCTCTGTCACCGGCAGGCGGCGGGGCAGGACCGCAGCGGCATTGCCCATCAACGAAGGCGGCAAGCCCAGATCGATCCGCACCAGCGCACCCACCCAAGGACGGGCCGGGTCCAGACACAACCCGCGCTTGATCCAGCCAACGCTGAGGGTGACCGAGGCACAGGCTGCCTGCTCGCCCAGCACGGTTCCTTGGTCGGAACAAAGGCCTGACGGCAGATCCAGGCTGATCAACGCCCCAGGCTGCAGCTGCTGCCGACGCCGGAACAAATCCGCCAAGAACTCAGGCAGCGGCCGACTCTGGCCGAGCCCGAACACCGCATCAAGCCACAGTGCGGCTCCGCCGGGGTCGGGCTCGTCAGCCAGGCGCTGCAGACCAAGCCACTCGCCATGGCGCAGATGGTCAGCGGTGAGGGGCTTGCGAATCGGCAGGGGACACCACAACGACACCTCAACGCCAGCAAGGTGCAACTCCCGAGCCACCACGAGACCATCGCCACCGTTGTGACCGGGGCCCACCAGGACAACCACGCCATGGCGCAGCAGATCCCGGCGCGCCAGCAGCCAAGCCGCCATGGCCAGCCCCACCTTCTCCATCAAGGCCGCAACAGGCATGCCGCTGTCGAACAACCTCTGTTCAAAGGCGGCCATGGACGCGGCATCCACAAGCAGATGATCGGAATCAGCGGAAGGCCACACCAGTTGCGGTTGCCGGGACCTCACTATGGAGAGAACTCCCTGCGCCGCCCATGGCCGTTGGATCCACCACAACCCGCGCTGGAGAGGCTGCTCTTGAGCGCCTCCGGCAATGGCCAGGGGAGCACCGCGTGGCCGTTGGTCTTTCTGGAGGCGTCGACAGTTCCCTGACGGCGGCACTGCTGGTGGAGGCGGGCTGGCAGGTGGAAGGCCTGACGCTCTGGCTGATGAGCGGGAAAGGGGCCTGTTGCGCCGAGGGGCTGGTGGATGCAGCCGGCATCTGTGAGCAGCTCGGCATTCCCCACCACGTGGTGGACACGCGGGAGACGTTCCAACAGGAGATCGTGCAACGGCTGGTGGATGGTTATCGCGATGGGATCACGCCATTGCCCTGCTCCCAATGCAATCGATCGGTGAAATTCGGACCGATGCTTGATTGGGCCCTGCAGGAGCGCAAGCTGCCCCGCATCGCCACCGGCCACTACGCCCGGATCCGCCATGGCGGCGATCAAGGGCGCCATCAGCTGTTGCGGGGCCTCGATACCCGCAAGGACCAGAGCTATTTCCTCTACGACCTGCCCCAGGAGGTTCTGGGGCGCATCGTTTTTCCCTTGGGGGAACTGACCAAACCCGATACAAGGCTCGAAGCCGCCCGCCACGGTCTGCGCACCGCAGAAAAACCGGAAAGCCAGGATCTTTGCCTGGCCGACCACCACGGATCGATGCGGGCGTTCCTGGATGCCTATCTGCCCCCACGGCAGGGGGAAATCGTGCTTTCGGACGGGACTGTTGTGGGCGAGCACGACGGCATCGAACACTTCACCATTGGCCAACGCAAAGGGCTCGGTGTGGCCTGGCGCGAACCGCTTCACGTCATCCGCCTTGACGCTGCGATGAATCGAGTGGTCGTCGCACCCCGGGCTGAAGCCGGCCGAGACAGCTGCGTGGTGGGTGCGGTGAACTGGGTGTCGATTGACCCGATCGAGGCGCCACGAACCGTTGAGGTGCAAGTGCGCTACCGCAGTGCGCCGGTGCGTGCGGAGCTTTCACCCCTCCCAGCCACCGAGGCCGATCAGCAGCGGCAGCGGCCCCACCGCTGCCACCTCAGCTTTGAGGAGGAGCAGTTCTCGATCACGCCAGGCCAGGCGGCGGTCTTCTACGACGGCGACACCGTTCTGGGTGGGGGGCTGATCCAACGGGAATAGGGCGTGACGCGCTGGCGCACCTGAACGAGGGCCTCAGCGACGCCTGGAGCCTCAGGCGCAAGCAACCAATGCACCGACCCGTTGGCCGAAATCAGCGCCGTGGGGCCCGTGTTGCCGACGCTGAGCAGATCCCGTCCTGTCTCGATCGCCCGTAACTGCGCCAGGGCCAGGAACTGCTTCTGCAGCTGCAGCGGATAGGGGTCGAGATTGGCGATGGCCAGAAGCCAGGTGGCGCCATCGGCAGCAGCGCGCGCCAGAGCCAAACCATCGGCGATCTCGTAGCAGATCGCAACGGCCGCAGGGGGGTCAACGACCTCCATCGTTCTCGGGGCCGGACCGGGGGTCAACCCACCCACCGCAGACAGTCCTGCCGTCAGCCCGGCGGGCAAGGGCGGAATCCATTCCCCGATCGGCACCAGACGGTGCTTGTCAGCCAAGGGAACAGGAAAGCGGGCCGGCGGCTCGAACAGCAACAGAGAACTGCGCTGCTGACCCCGCACCCAACGAAATCCGCCACTGATCAGAGGAATGGCTGGAGCCTCAACCGGCAGCTGAAAACGCGCCGGCAGCGCTCCTTCCGGAGCCACCACAGCAGCCGGACTGGTGGGCTCCAGCTGACGCATCGCCTCCACCAGAGATTGGGGAAGCGCCTGTTGACGCTCCAGATCGAACTTTTCTCGCGTGGGAACAGCGGGTTGCCAAACCCCCAGAGCCACGGAACCGACCGGCGCCGGCGGCGCCAACAACAGCCAGCTGCCCAAGCCATGGGCCAGAAGCACACTGGCCAATCCGAGCAAGCCCCAGCGACGCCAGGCTGCGGGTTGCTCGAACAGCGCCAGCAGGCAGCAGCCCCAGCACAACTGCAGCCAGGTCAGCCCTCCTGAACCGAACCAGCGGGCCAATCCCGCCAGGGGGCGGTCCCAGGGAAGGGTGGTGCCGCCGACGCCGATCCAGAACAACGGCGACCCCGACAGCACCAGTTCAGCCATGGCCCAGAGCCCGGCCAGCAGCATCAGCCGCACTGGACGCGGCCAACGGCGAGGCAGACGCCGCGACAGCACAGACCATCCGGCCAGGAGCAGAGCGGCAAGGCTCCC
Source organism: Synechococcus sp. MU1651 (assembly GCF_023630635.1). Classification (NCBI taxonomy): domain Bacteria; kingdom Bacillati; phylum Cyanobacteriota; class Cyanophyceae; order Synechococcales; family Synechococcaceae; genus Synechococcus; species Synechococcus sp. MU1651. The sequence goes on along the minus strand of NZ_JAKUHJ010000013.1, from coordinate 4,960 downwards.
GCAGGCCAACCAGAGGGCCAGCGCCACCGGCAGGCTGAGCCAGGCGGGAACGCCCATCCAGGTGAGTGGATGCAGGGCCAGCAACCAACGGTGGCTGAACAAAACGGCCAACAGTCCCCAGGCCGCCGACCAGCGGGGACGCTCCACCACGGACCAGAGCAGCGCCAGGGCAGGGACCATCAGCAGGGGGCCACCGAGGGAGGGAGCCACGCCGGCCAGGACGCCGCCCAACAGGGCCCGCGATCCGGCCTGCAGTTGGTGATTGCCCATGGTCAGCAGTCCCGGCCAAAGGCATCCTGGACCGGACCCGCCCACCTGTCGCCATGGATGCCGCGAATCCTCTTCAGCAACTGCTGCTCCGCGGCCTGGGCACCACCACCCTCGTTGCTGAGCGTCTGCGCGGCGTCACCCAGAACTGGGTGAGCAGTGGCCGGCTGGATCCGAACGAAGCGTCCGCATTGGTGGACGACGTGCTCAAGGCCCTGCGCGGGGAAACCCCCGAACTGGAACAGCAGATGGGGCGCAACCTGGAACGCAACCGCGACAACCTTCTCCAGGACTTCGGCGTTCCAAGCCAGAAGGAAGTGGATGAGCTGCGCGGCCGCATTGATCGCCTCGAGCAACAGCTGCGGCAGATGAACCGGCCTGAATGAACGCCGACGCCGCGGACCGGAGGTCAGAATCAGAGCAACAGAAGCCTTTCCGTGCGCGACATCATCATCAGCACAACGGTCTGTGTGGCCTGCCTGCTCCTGGCCCTGGTCAGCCAGATCGTGGCCCCCTCCACCGTTTCCGCAGCCCCGGCGCAGCCTGCTGCCGTTCGCAGCGAGGCTTCAAAACCCCAGAAGGCGTTGAGCTTCGAACTCGACCCTGACGACCCCAACCCGACTCTTTTCGCCATGGCCAACGATTCCGCACCCGCCGACGCCTCAGCCCTCGGCGGCCCACTCGATGCACCAGACACCACCATCACCGCCAGTGGTCTGAAAATCATCGAGCTGGAGGTGGGCAGCGGCGACGAGGCCACCCCCGGCCAAACGGTGGTGGTGCACTACCGCGGCACCCTGGAAGATGGACTGCAGTTCGATGCCAGCTACGACCGGGGCACCCCTTTCAGCTTCCCCCTCGGGGCTGGCCGGGTGATCAAGGGTTGGGATGAAGGCGTCGCCGGGATGAAAGTGGGCGGAAAGCGCAAGCTGGTGATCCCTTCCGACCTCGCCTACGGAAGCCGTGGCGCCGGTGGTGTGATTCCCCCCAACGCAACCTTGATCTTCGAGGTGGAACTGCTCGACGTGAAGAAGTAAGCGGAAGCTAGGCTCATCTCAAGCCAATTCCGCTCTAAACCGATGCTGCGCTCGGCCCTTTCTGCCCTTGCATGTGCCCTCCCTGCCCCTGTGGCAGAAGCCCACTGCGACGGTCCTTGTGGCGTGTACGACCCGGCTTCCGCTCGCGTGGCAGCCGAAGCCGTGCTGTCGACGACCAAGAAGCTGAAGGCGATGGAAGCTCCCGCAGCTGGTGACACCGCTGCCCTGGCCGCTTACAACAACACCTTCGGCCGCTACGTGGCCATCAAGGAAGAGGAAGCACAGAAGACCAAGAAAGAACTGTTGATCCTCTGGACCGACTACTTCAAGCCCGATCACCTGGCCACCTTCCCCGACCTGCACGACACCTTCTGGAAAGCAGCCAAGCTCTGCAGCGCCTGCAAGGTGAACATCGATCAGGCCAAGGCTGAGGAACTGATGGCCGCGGTTGAAAAAATCCACGGCATGTTCTGGCAGTCCAAGGGCCGTTCCGACGCCTGGGTCACCGCATCCTGAGTTCAAACAGAACCAATCCCCCCATCGCAGCAGCAGGTCTTGGCGACCTGTTGCTGCTTTTTTGTGGGCGACGTCTGCTGCTGCGCATCGAAGGACGATCGATGCAACCCACCCTTGAACCGGGAGACCGGGTTTTGGTCAGACGGCTGAAACAGAAGGCCTCACCCAGCCTGGGATCCGTGGTCGTAACCTGGCATCCACAGCGAAGCGGGCTGCGCCTGATCAAACGCCTCAGCCGAGTGGACAGCACAGGACTTTGGTTGTTGGGAGACAACCCAGCTGAGAGCACCGACAGCCGCCAACTCGGAGCGGTGCCAACCAACCTGTTGATTGGCGAGGTGGTGGGCCGGCTTCCGCTCGGGGAATCAGAACAGAGCCGGTGAGGTCTTCTGCAGCCAGATGGCCCCGGTGATGATCGAGAGAGAACCCGTACCGCCAACAAGGAAGGGCATCAGTCGGGCACCGCTTCGGAGTGTGAGAAACGAAACCACGGACACCACAGCCACCATGGCGCCGATGGATCCAACCAAGTAAGCCACGAGATAACCCACAGCGGCGTGGGGCGGCAGAGCCAAAGCAGGGATCACAGCCAGCAGGTGACTGGCCCCCGCCAGTCCATGCAGCAAGCCCAGGCCCGAGGAGGCATGGACGTGGCGACGGTGGTTGCTGGCGCCACGCACATGCAGATGGAGATGACGATGCTCTGCGGCACCGTCGTGGCGGTGCTCATGGGTGTGCAATTCCAACCCGAACGCCGTGCGCACGGCCAGGGCACCCACCACCAGCAGGGCAACACCCACCAAAAATTCCGCCCAAGACGACATGGCCTCCACATGGGCAAGGTCTTTCAGGCCAATAGCAATCGAGGCCAGAACCACAACTCCGGTGGAGTGACCGGCCCCCCAAGCCAAGGCGTGACGAAAGGAGGCCCATGGCTTGTTCAAGGAGAATGGCGCCATCGCCACAAGGTGATCAGCACCACCCACCACATGCACGGCCCCGGCTGCAACACCAGTCAAAAGGCTTATGAACAAGTCGCTGTCCCGAGGTGCCTCAATTCTGCCCGACAGCGTGCAGATACATGCGTCACAATCGATGCACAAAAATCTAGAACCAAGACAAAGTAAATATCCGCTAAAACGAACTAATAATTTTTCTCAAAATGTAGTACACGCTCTAAACAGAACAACTTAGCAGGACGCATTAACAGCGTGGACAAATGAATCACACCTCGGTAACACCACTTGACGCTGCCGAAGAGAGATTGCTTTGACCAAGCAGAACCAAATCCTCTGTAGTTGTAATGTTATAAGTTGAAATTGCTTGTGCAGACTCGTCAGCAATGGACTGCGCCGTACCACCGACTGACGAAGCCTCTGCAAAGCCTTGCTGACTAACAACAGAACTAATCGATTCGGCATTATCAATAGAGTTTGGCTCACTATCATTAGAACCTCCAAAAATACCTTTGATACTAGAGGTCAGGTTAGAGAAAGCATTGCCGAGAACCGATACAGCAGATGCCGTAGCGCTGTCACTTAGATCTGCACTGATGCTGCTATTTGGATCAACAAAGTTGAAATCAGTTTCACTTATACCAGTTGTATGAGACAAGGCATCAGCTGTGACAATACCAAGACCAACAGATTCTGACGAAACATTATTAACTGCTTGCGCATCGACTCCAATCAGTCCAAGCCCACTACTTGTGAACGCACTTTCCTCAAGCACCGAAAGTTCCTGCCAACCCACAGCTTCACTACTGCCATTCGTTGTTGTAGCAACCGCAATAGTTTCAACATCAGCGCTCAATTCAGCCATCAATCTTGCATCTGCAAGAACCATAAGTTCTGTCGCATCAACAATGTCATTACTGCTGACTGCCATCACGTCACTAACTACCGACTGAGCATCGGCGATAACACTGGATATGTTGGAAATTGCGAGGTCAACTTCACTACCCATGATATCAGCAACTCCCTCGACACCCTCAAAACCAAGGTCGAACCCAACCGCAACCGCATCGGAAAGACCTGACGAGCTGCTACCGACCGCAGAACTCAGGCCACCAAAATCAAGTTGAAAGGTGACTTCATCCGCAGCACTAAATTCAGAAATCTCGGCACCAACGGTAATTAATTCACTGTAGGCAGATGCTCCAGTAGAGACCGCTTTTGCATCAGCAACGCTGTCTCCAAGAACATCGAAATCAACTAGAAGATCATCATCAACATCGATAATTGCATCACTAACACCGACAAGACTAGACTCCGATACTGCGTTCGAGTCTTGTGAAGCTTTCTCCCAATCAACATTTTCAAAATTAGTAGCTGTCAGGTTGAAAAGATCAGATTCCCAAACTCCATCCTCCGAGAAAGACGCAAAGGCAACAAAATCACCCAACTCACCTTGGCGAGCCATCAAGGCGGCATCTTTCAATCCAAAAGCATTCAGACTCAGAGTATCGAAGCCATCACCACCGTCTATAAATGACTTGTCTTCTTGAGTATTAATCTCAAAATCGATTATGGCTATATCGTCGCCTTCATGGAGAGCAACATTTGAGAGATTATTGAAAGAAACCTCGTCTATTGAACCAGTACCGTCTCCTTCTGATACAAGAACGTTGGAAGCACCAGCGGCAACAATATTGATACCCAAAGATTGAGTAGCAACCGATCCATTATTATCAGAAGCAGAAATTTGATAAGCTTCTATTGAATTAGCTGAAAGCGGGACATTTCCTTGATCGATATTATAAGTTAAGTAGCCGTCTCTAGTACCAGAAGAACTGTCATAGCTAATTGGACCAGGAAGATCAAGATGACCGTACTGATCGCCACCAGACTTAGTAATCTGAATGTTGTCCGAGCGATCAACATCAAAAACCTCAAGCGAATATTTATATGAATCTGGCAGTTCACTACTAAATGCTGAATCAAGAATCTTTCCGCCTGGATCGAGACTAATTATAGAAACATCATCATTAAATCCTACAATCTTATATTCATAGGATTCAGATGCTGTTCCATCTACTGATTCAAAGCTTAGTGTTGCAGTAGCAGTTTCACCCTCGGCAAGAGAATCGAATCCATTTCCATATCCATTATTTGTGATCGTAATATCTGCAGCTTCTGGAT
>NZ_JAKUHJ010000012.1:0-63097 GCF_023630635.1 Synechococcus sp. MU1651 | reverse complement strand
GGGGGTCCTGTTCGGGGAGACGTTGTTGCCCGAGGCCATCGAGCACGTCGATGTACTGGCCGAGTTGGCGTTGTTCCGAGAGCATTCCCTCCACGAGTGGACGGTGGGAGCTGTCGGCTTCGAGCCGCCGCAGCAGCAGTTGGGCGTAGGTGCGCAGGGCAGCCAGTGGATTGCGCAGCTGATGCACGAGGGTGCGCAGCTGCTCGTTTTGTTGGCTGAGTTCCTGGCGAAGTTGCAGGCATTCCAGGTCACGCCCCAGTGCGTGGCTGATGGCGGCGGCACTGCGCCGCATCCGTTGGTCCAGGGTCAGCGTCCAGCTCCGCTGCGGATCCAGGTCCGCGCGCAGGGCTCCCAGGATCAGACCGGCATCCTGGAGGGGGTACCAGCGCCGACTCTCGTGCGGCAGGCGCAGGTTCGGGTCTGCGTCGGCAGGGGGAAGCGATCGTTCATTGGCTGACCATTGCCGGATCAGCAGCAGTGGCGGGCCTTGCTGATTGGGTGGCGCACTGACGTACAGCCCCAGATGTTGGATGCCCTCTTTGGCGGTTAGATCAGCCAGCTGTTGATCGGTGAAATCGAAGAATCGATCGGTGAGCTGCATCAGTTCCGGACGATCAATTCAGGTGCTTGGGCAAGCCTGCGCCAGGGGGGCTTGAAAAATCTGGGAAAAGTCTTAAGATCCTCTTATCGACCGAGGCGCTGTTCACCGTGAACAGACGTCCGCCAGCTCTCACAAAGGTTGCAATTGCTTCGCAGCCAAAGCTACAGCAGAGGTTGCAGTGTCCTCCGCTGGTTCCCGCTTGGGTGTTGGTGTCCTGCCGGTGATTGTGGTGTGTCTGCAATTGCCCCGACGCTTCCCTTGCGTCTGGCGTTTTCGCGCCGACAGCACCTGTTTGTTCTGACGATCCACCCCGTTCTTCCTTTCGTACCGGAGCCCTTCCATGTCCAAGAAGCGCAAGCGCATTAGCCGTCGTCGCCTGGCAGGTCAGCGGGTCCTGGCCCATGTGCCAACCCATCACCTCGAAACCGGTGAGTACAAGCCCGTGACGGCCGCTCGTCGTTACATCGCTGAGGGTGGACTGGTGCCTCCGGCGTTGCTGAATGTGCGCCGCAATGAGCACACCACCGACCGCTTCTTCTGGGGTGAGAAAGGTCTGTTCAGCGCCCAATACGCCGAAGAGAACCATTTCCTCTTCCCCTCATTGCGCACGATTGTTGATTCCATTGGTGAAGACAAGCTCTTCGAGGGGCTCGAGCTTGGCGCTGATGATTGGGAGGAAATGGAGGAGTACGAATACGCGTTCGTTTGATCAGGCGTTCTCCAGAACACGTTCGATAAACGTCAGGATCGGCTGCACCGTCTCATCAGGGATGGTGTGGCCGTTTTCGAATGGAACTGTCTGACATTGATCGGGCTGCAACTGCGCAGCGATCGACTGCATGGCCTGGAACGGCACCACGGGATCGTCTGAACCATGCATCAGCAACACAGGGGGGTGTTGCTGGGGCGGAGCCCAGTTGGGGTGTGGATAGCCGCTGCAGCTGACCAGCCCTGCAATGGGCAGGGCGCAGCCGCCCTCCAGGGCCATGGCTCCCCCCTGGGAAAAGCCGAACACCACCGTTCGTTCGAGTCCAAGGCCTGGGCTGCTCAGGCTCTGAAGTTGAGCCTTGAGGCACTCAACGGCCGCGGGCACGGCATCCCATTGGGCTGGGAACAGGCCATACCACTGACGCCCACCCGGTTGGTCGGGATGGAGCTCAGGAGCCTCCAGGCACACCACATCAAGGGTCTTGGAACACTCTCGCGCCAGGCGATCGCCCAGGGGTTTGAGATCCTCTCCGTTGGCTCCCCAGCCGTGGAGCAGCACCAGCCGGCCATCCATGGGGCATGAGCATCACTGCTGCGTAGGTTGGCTCACGACCCAGTCACGACCCTTCGATGGCTCCTGTCGCTCTGCTGAGTGTTTCCGATAAGTCCGGGCTGGTGCCCCTGGCCGAGGCCCTGCATCGGACCCATGGCTATCAGCTGCTCTCCAGTGGGGGCACGGCCAAGGTGCTCGAGCAGGCCGGCCTTCCGGTGACCCGTGTGTCGGAGCACACCGGGGCTCCAGAAATTCTTGGCGGTCGTGTGAAAACGCTCCATCCAAGGGTGCATGGCGGGATTTTGGCCAAGCGGGGTGACGCGTCCCATCAGGCCGATCTTGGGCAGCAGAACATCGCCCCTATCGATGTGGTGGTGGTCAACCTCTATCCCTTCCGCGAGACGATTGCTCGGCCTGACGTCACCTGGGATCAGGCGATCGAGAACATCGATATCGGTGGCCCTGCCATGGTTCGGGCGGCCGCCAAAAACCATGCTGATGTGGCTGTTCTCACCAGCCCTGACCAATATGACCGTCTGTTGACCGCCATGGCGGAGTCGGGCTGGAGCGTGCCTTCAGAGCTGAGGCGCCAACTGGCCCTGGAAGCGTTTCAGCACACGGCGTCATACGACACGGCGATCAGCCGCTGGATGGCCGACCAAACCGCCGCAGAAGACAGCCCCTGGCTGGAGGCGGTGCCGCTGCGGCAGACCCTTCGGTACGGCGAAAATCCCCACCAGAAAGCGCGTTGGTTCAGCCATCCCAAACAGGGTTGGGGCGGGGCCATTCAGCTGCAAGGCAAGGAGCTGAGCACCAACAACCTGTTGGATCTGGAGGCGGCCCTCGCCACGGTGCGGGAGTTCGGCTACGGAGCCGACGGTTCCGCACCGGCGTTGCAGCCTGCGGCCGTGGTCGTCAAGCACACCAACCCCTGCGGTGTGGCGATCGGAGCTTCGATTCCTGCTGCACTGACGCGGGCCCTGGATGCCGATCGGGTGAGTGCCTTCGGCGGCATCATCGCCATCAATGGTGTGGTGGAAGCCACGGCGGCCCGTGAGCTCACCAGCCTGTTTCTGGAATGCGTCGTGGCAGCGGGCTTCACGCCCGAGGCACGGGAGGTGCTGGCGGCCAAAGCCAATCTGCGCCTGTTGGAACTTGCTCCGCAGGCCATTGACCTGGCCGGCCCCGATCACGTGCGCAGCATCCTGGGTGGTCTCCTGGTTCAGGACCTCGATGACCAGGCGATCACCCCGGCCGACTGGACCGTGGCCAGCCAGCGTCCGCCCACACCGCAGGAAAAGCAGGACCTGGAATTTGCCTGGCGATTGGTGCGTCACGTTCGCTCCAACGCCATCGTTGTGGCCAAGGATGGCCAGAGCCTCGGCGTGGGTGCTGGTCAGATGAATCGCGTGGGCTCAGCGCGGATTGCCCTGGAGGCTGCGGGTGAGAAAGCCAAGGGGGCTGTTCTGGCCAGTGATGGTTTCTTCCCGTTTGACGACACGGTGCGTCTGGCTGCCAGCCACGGCATCACCGCCGTGATTCATCCCGGTGGGAGCATGCGCGATGCCGATTCGATCAAAGCCTGCGATGAGCTCGGCCTGGCGATGCAGCTCACGGGGCGCCGCCATTTCCTGCATTGACGCTGGTGGGGGCCGCCGGCCCCCTAGCCTCGCGGCACTGAAGAGTCTCCTTCAATGCTCGCCACCCTCCCCTTCAGCCTCAATTTCGCTCACCCCCTAGCGGAGTGGGGCCTGCTCGCCGTTGGTGGTTGGGCTCTCTACCTGGGGATCAAGGCCAAGAAAACGCGCACCGGTACCCCAGAACAGCGCAAGGAACTGGTGCCGAAAAAGTTCGCCCAGCGCCACTACCTCTGGGGCAGCATCCTGCTGGCCGTGATGACCCTCGGGACCCTGGGTGGAATGGCGGTCACCTATCTGAACAACGGCAAGTTGTTTGTCGGTCCGCACCTGCTGGTGGGTCTTGCCATGACCGGGATGATCGCCGTTGCCGCATCGCTCTCACCCCTGATGCAGCGGGGCAATGTGATTGCGCGCAAGGCTCATGTGGGCCTGAACATGGGCATGCTCACGTTGTTCCTCTGGCAGGCCGTCAGCGGCATGGAGATCGTCAACAAGATCTGGACCAACCGCTGAAGATGCTTCAGAAGGCTGCCCGCTGACGCGGTGGGCAGCTCAGGCCATGGGCGGCGTGGAAATCTTCCTGGACCTTCCAGGTGAGCCGTCGTGAGATCTGACGGACAATCTGCTTGAGCAGATGATCACCACTGCTCTGGACCAACTGATCCGGGAGCATGGTGATCACCTTGGGCAGACGGATCCAGACCTTGAGATCGAGGTCCCATTGGACGGAGGTGTGCTCCTGCTCGGGGATCAGGCGCATCCCCGCGCGGAAGTCGACGTCGTAGTGATGGCGCAGGGCGAGCGACTGCGGCACGGTTCGAACGGTTTCGATGCGGTAGATCCCTTCCTGCTGTGGCAGCAGTCGCAGAGCGATCGTGGGCTCCACCTCGAAGCCGAAGTTGCCGAACCGCCCCAGGGTCAGGCTGTAGGACTGCCGATCGATTGCCTCGACCTGCATCGGGCTGGCACAACGTTCAAACCAGCTCTGATGGTCATCCAGGTGGCGAGCCACCACCGCTTGGGGCGCCAGCATCTGCATCGAATCTTCGAAGTGGCTGCTGTAGCAGCGCACCTGAGGGTCGGCACCGTGAAGCTGATTGTCGGTTTCAGTGGGCGACAAGACCGTCACGGATGGGGAGCTGCCGGCGAAGGGCGATTAAAGATGAACCAATGTAAAGCTCTCTGCGCTTCAGTTTTCGCTCAATTGCATCAGTTTTTCGATCACTTCTTCCACCGCCCGATCCGGGGTTGAGGCACCGGAGGTGATTCCCACCCGCACGGGGCCTTCAGGCAGGAAATCGCCCTCACGACAGAGGTCGGCTGCCAGTGGTTTGTGCTCGATCGAATTGGTGCCGACGTCGATGCGCTCGGGCGTGTCGATGTGGAACGAGCGAATCCCACGGCTGACGGCAATCTCCTGCAGGTGGGTGGTGTTGGAGGAGTTGAAACCACCGATCACCACCATCAGGTCCAGAGGTTCATCCACCAGGGAGAACATGGCGTCCTGACGCTCCTGGGTGGCGTCGCAAATGGTGTTGAAGGCCAGGAAGTGGTCGTTGAGTTGGGTGGGACCGTATTTGCTCAACATCGTGCGTTCGAACAAGCGTCCGATCTCTTCCGTTTCGCTCTTCAGCATCGTGGTCTGGTTGGCCACGCCCAGACGTTCGAGGTCCCGATCTGGATCGAACCCTGGAGAGCAGGCTTTGGCAAACCGTTGAATGAAGTCCTCTCGGTCCCCGTTGCCGAGGATGTAATCCGCGACGTACTGGGCTTCCTCCAGATCGAGCACCACCAGATAGGTGCCGGCAAATGAGCTTGTGGCCAGTGTCTCCTCGTGCTTCACCTTGCCGTGAATGATCGAGGTGAAGGTGTGCTTCTTGTGTTTCTCCACGGTGTTCCAAACCTTGGAGACCCAGGGACAGGTCGTGTCAACGATGTGGCAGCCCCGTTCGTTCAGCAGCTGCATTTCCTGAACGGTGGCACCAAAGGCCGGCAGGATCACCACATCACCGGAGGTGACACCTGAGAAGTCCTTCACTCCCTGTTCGACAGGGATGAACTGCACATCCATTTCCCTGAGGTGATCATTCACGGAAGGGTTGTGAATGATCTCGTTCGTAATCCAGAGACGCTCGCTGGGGTAGTGCTTGCGGGTCTCGTAGGCCATCGCCACAGCCCGTTCAACACCCCAGCAGAAGCCGAAGGCTTCCGCCAACCGGACGCTGAGCCGGCCGTGTTCCAGTCGGTAGCCGTTGTCCCGGATCGTGCCGATCAGGCCACTCTGGTAGGCCTGCTCAAGGCTCTCCGCCACTTCCTCGGCGCGCCCGAAGCCTCGCCGGTTGTAACGCTCGGAATGGTGGAGGGAGCGCTTGAAGGCGTGGGTGTCCATGGAGGGCGCTGGAGTGGGGCAACTCTATGTGGCCTGAAGCGCTGCTTCAGGCCGTAAAAAAAGCCCGGCCATTTGGCCGGGCTTGAGAACAGCAACAGATCCGACGCGGAATCAGTTGTTGGTGGTGGAGAAACCGGCGTAGGCCTCCATGCCGTGTTCGCCGATGTCCAGACCTTCGGACTCTTCCTGTTCGGTGACGCGGATGCCGCCGAAGAGGGATCCGATGATCTGCCAGGCGATGAAGCAGGTGACCACGGTCCAGATGGCATAGGCAGCAGCACCCAGAGCCTGGATGCCGAGCTGGTCGATGCCGCCGCCGACCAGAAGGCCGAGGCCGGAGCCGTCACCCTGGACGTCGTAGCCCCAGAGACCGATCACGATCGTGCCCCACACGCCGCACACACCGTGCACTGAGAAAGCGCCGACGGGGTCGTCAATGCCTGCGGCATCTAGAGCGGCAACGGAGAAGACGACGATGATGCCGCCCACCAGACCAGCCACCCAGGAACCCGTCAGGGTGAGGTTGCCGCAACCGGCAGTCACGCTCACCAGGCCGGCCAGGATGCCGTTGATGATCATGGTGAGGTCAGGCTTTTTGGAGGTGATCGTGGAGATCACCGTGGCGCCGATGGCACCACCGGCAGCACCGAGGGTGGTGGTGACGGCAACGTAGGGGACCCACTGGTCCATGGCCAGCTGGGAACCGGGGTTGAAGCCGTACCAGCCGATCCAGAGGATCAGGGCGCCAAGGGTGGCGATGGACATGTTGTGGCCAGGTATGGCCTGAACCTTGCCGTCGACGTACTTGCCGATGCGGGGTCCGAGCAGCATGGCGCCGACGAGGCCGGCCCAGGCGCCAACGGAGTGCACGATCGAGGAACCAGCAAAGTCGATGAATTCGGCGCTGCCAACACTGTTGAGCCAGCCACCGTTCCATTCCCAGCTGCCAGCAACTGGATAGATGAAGGCGGTGAGGACCAGGGCAAAGATCACGAATTCGCCGAACTTGATCCGCTCAGCCACGAGACCGGAAACGATCGTGGCGGCGGTTCCGGCGAAGGCCGCCTGGAACAGGAAATCAACTGTGGGAACCAGGCCTGCATCGCTGATGGTCTCAGCGGTGACGGTCGGGTCGAAGAAGAGGCCCCCGAAATACAGCCAGCCGTCGATGACGGAGTCGCCGTACATCAAGGAGTAGCCCACGAACCAGTAGGCGGTCACCGCGAGGGCGAACACAAACAGGTTCTTGGAGAGGATATTGACGGCATTCTTTTGCCGGCACATGCCTGCTTCGACCATGGCGAAGCCGGCATTCATGAAGATCACCAGGATGGTGGCGACCAGAAGCCAGAGGTTGTTGGCCAGGAAAGCGGCGGAGAGCTCAGGAAGCTCTTCGGCTTTGGCCGACAGCGTGAAGATGCCAAGGCCCATGAGCGCTAGGGGCGCACAGGCGAGCCAGGTCATGGCGCGGTTGGAGCTGAAGCCTCGGATGCTCTTCAGGAGCAGCATCGGGCCTTCCAGGAGGCTGGCCTCCTGCAGGGTTTTGCGCCGCCTTTGCGGTGGCGCGTGGAATGCAGTTGTCATGAACGAGGGTGCAGAGCTGCGTGACACGCCCAGTTGTAACTAGGCGAACCAGCCCACGCTGCACGTCTGTCTCGTCTTTCTATGTTCGATCTGCTACCAAAATCAATCTAAGTGGACTAGACGTGTCCCCTGCCAGTGCACCGCATCGGCGGTGTAGCTGAAACAGCAAGGTAGAACTTCCACGCCGCTGTTGGTGGCTTGGCGAAACAGCTCTCCATAGCGCGGATCGGCGCTATCACCGGGAGCAAATGCCTTCACATCCGGGCGGCTGAGGCAGGGCACAAGCACCGCACGCGCCTCCGGAAGGACTCCCATCAGCTCAATCAGATGCTTTTGCCCCCGTTCAGTCACCGTGTCGGGGAAAAGGGCCGTGCTGCCGTCAGTCCAGGTGGTGTTCTTCACCTCCAGGTAGATCGGTCTTTGATCGGGGTTCTGCGCGGATGGCGTCAGCAGGAGGTCGATTCGGCTGCGCTTGTTGGTGCCATAGGCCACCTCAGCGCGGATCCCCGCAATGCCGCCGAGCTGGGCCTCCAGGCACCCCGCTTCGACCGTGGCGCGAATCAGTCGGTTGGGTAGGGCCGTGTTGATGCCCACCCAGCAAGGTTGGCCATCGGCGCCAGGCACTTCGGCTTGCTCCCAGGTCCAGGCCAGCTTGCGTTTGGGGGAGGGGGCGTAGCGCAGACGCACCCGTTGGCCAGGGATCAAGACTCCGGTCATCGGGCCGGTGTTGGCGCAGTGGGCGATGACGGTCTCGCCGCTGCTCAGCTCCACATCGGCCAGGAAGCGTTTGTAGCGCTTCAGCAGCACGCCCTCCGTTAGGGGTTCAAAGCGCAGCAGGGCATCGCCCGGAGAGGGAAGGCCAGTCATGGCAGCAGCCGAGATTGGCCCATGGTCTCGTGTGGTGCCTCCACAATGCGCCCAATGCTGGGGGCGAATGGCGCGTTCACTGAAGGGGATTGCACTGCTGGTGACCCTCGGAACCCTGCTGAGCAAGGTGGGTGGCCTGATTCGGCAGCTGGTGATTGCAGCGGCCTTCGGGGTGGGCGCTGCCTATGACGCTTACAACTACGCCTATGTGCTGCCTGGATTTCTGCTGATCCTGCTCGGGGGGATCAATGGTCCCTTCCACAGCGCCATGGTGAGCGTGCTGAGCCGGCGCCCCCGGGCTGAAGGGGCGCACATCCTTGCGGCGCTCAATACCAGCGTCAGTGCTCTGTTGCTCCTGGTCACCATCGTTCTGGTGCTGGCGGCGGATCCCCTGATCACCCTTGTGGGGCCTGGCCTTGCCCCCGAGCTTCACGCCATCGCACGGGTCCAGCTGCAGGTGATGGCGCCGATGGCGCTGCTGGCCGGGCTGATCGGGCTCGGCTTCGGGTCCCTCAACGCCGCCGACGAATTCTGGATCCCTGCGATTTCACCGCTGATGTCCAGCGGGGCCTTGATCCTGGGGGTGGGACTGCTCTGGTGGCAGCTCGGTGCTGACATCGCCTTGCCATCCGCCGCCATGACAGGTGGTGTGGTGCTGGCCTGGGCCACGTTGGTGGGCGCCTTGCTGCAGTGGTTGATCCAGCTGCCGGCGTTGATCCGGCAGGGGTTGGCCCGTTTCCAACTGGTCTGGGACTGGCGGCACCCGGGAGTGCGGGAGGTGTGGCGTGTGATGGGGCCGGCAACGTTGTCGTCTGGAATGCTTCAGATCAATGTGTTCACGGATCTGTTTTTCGCCTCGGGCATCGTCGGTGCGGCGGCGGGTCTGGGGTACGCCAATTTGCTGGTGCAAACCCCCCTGGGCCTGATCTCGAATGCACTGCTGGTGCCCTTGCTGCCCACTTTTTCCAGGCTCACGGCTCCGCAGGATCGTCCGCAGCTGATCGATCGGATCCGCCAGGGGTTGATGCTGTCTGCGGCATCAATGATCCCCCTGGGGGGACTGTTCATTGCGTTGGGTGGCCCCATCGTCGCCCTGGTGTACGAGCGTGGTGCCTTCGATGCATCAGCCGCACAGCTGGTGACGGGCCTGTTGATGGCCTATGGCCTGGGCATGCCGGCTTATCTCGGCCGGGATGTGCTGGTGCGCGTCTTCTATGCCCTTGGCGATGGAACAACGCCTTTTCGGCTCTCGCTGGCGGGGATTGGTCTGAACGTGGTTTTTGACTGGCTGCTGGTGGGTGGTCCGACCCCTTGGGGGAATCAGTCGCCGTTCAATTTCGGTGCGCCCGGGTTGGTGCTCGCCACGGTTGCCATCAATCTGATCACCTGCCTCGCCCTGTTGCTGGGCCTGCAGCAACAGGTTGGAGGCCTGCCGCTGCGGCGCTGGGGGATGGACCTGCTGCGGCTCGCCATCGCAGGAGTTCTGGCAGCGGGGGGCGCGGGGATCCTGGTGACCGTTGTGCCCTGGCCGGCAGGGTTGCTGGGCCTAGTGCTGCAGGTGTCTGCCCCTGGCCTGCTGGGTTTGGCCTTGTTTGCCTTAATCGGTGCGCAACTTCAGGTGCCGGAGGTGCGTGAGGTCACGCAGTTGGTGGTGGGCCGTTTCAGGGCTCGCTGAGACGAACATCGAGCTCTTCACGCACCTGAATGGGAAGTTCCAGCTGCTCGCGACCCACGAGTTGCGGGCCCTGAACGGAAACAATTCGGGCCTCGATGCCGAACTCTTTAAAGGCGGTTTCCAGTTCCTGAATCAGGGCTTTCTCAACCTGAGCCTCCGCATCCACGACCCGACCGATCAGCCGTTCACCAAGGCGGCCGATGCGTTGGCGCACCAGATCTCTGGAGTTGGTGACTTCAATGATCAGCACACCAACCGCTGCGGATGGACTGCAACCTTATCCGCAGTACGGCTCGAGGATCTCTTCAAGATCCCTCAGCTGGGCGGGGGGGATCAGCTTGGAGAGCGGGAGCTGACTGGCGCCTCCTGCCAGAGGCACCTTGACGGCGTCGAGGGCCTGCCGGGCCGCTACCTGAGCACCTTGATTGACGCGGGCACTGCATTCGATCGCCAGGGCTGAGGCCAGGTCGGCATCGCCGAGGTAAAGATGCCAGCCGCTGATCTGCACGTAGAGGCGGTCAGCCAAAGCACTCTGAAGGTCCTGCAGGTCGCTGGCGGAGAGGGACATCAGCCCGGAAGGATCGAGGTGGGGATTGCATCCATGCTGGCTTTATTCCTCCGGCTTGGGGCGCTGAAGAATCACCCAGATCAATTGGCCCAGCCACAGAGTTGCCCAGAGGCTGGTGACCCAGGTCAGGCTTCCTTCGGGAAAGGGGTGGCGCATCTCCTGCAGAAACCAGCCTCCGCTGTTCACCGCCGCGAACACGCCGCCATGCAGGCACAGGTTCACGATTCGTTCGAAATGCCGGTAGGTCGGATCCTCAGGGTTAGCGGGGCCATACCAGCGGATCGGCATTGCTCAGGCTCAGAAACACTTGAATCTTGACGCGGCCCGCACCCAGTTGACGAGCGGACCCTCGATGGGGTCTGATGGTTTGGCGCAAGCGCTTGTAGCTCAGCGGATTAGAGCATCTGACTACGGATCAGAGGGTCGGGAGTTCGAATCTCTCCAGGCGCGTTTCAACTGCCCCAGGTGGGCAGTTTTTTTTTGGTTGATCGCTCGGGCTGATCGCTGCGGTTTCTTACGATTGGTCAAAGCTTTAATGACATTTCATGGGCCAGATTTCTGGACGCGCCATCGACGCTGATCTGGCTCAGTCGGATCCGGATATCGCCGCGTTCATCAATCAAGAACGGCAGCGCCAGGAAACCCACCTGGAACTGATCGCATCGGAGAACTTTGCCTCCCGTGCGGTGATGCAGGCCCAGGGTTCCGTGCTCACCAACAAGTACGCCGAGGGGCTGCCGAGTAAGCGCTATTACGGCGGTTGTGAGCACGTTGATGCCATCGAGGAACTAGCCATCGAGCGGGCCAAGCAGTTGTTTGGTGCCGCCTGGGCCAATGTCCAGCCCCACAGCGGTGCCCAGGCCAACTTCGCCGTCTTCCTGGCCCTGCTGCAGCCCGGCGACACGATCATGGGGCTGGACCTGTCCCATGGCGGTCACCTCACCCATGGTTCCCCGGTCAACGTCAGCGGCAAGTGGTTCAACGTTGTTCAGTACGGCGTCGATAAGGAGACCCAACGCCTTGATATGGAGGCGATCCGCCAGCTGGCGTTGGAGCACAAGCCGAAGCTGATTGTTTGCGGCTATTCCGCGTATCCACGCACCATCGACTTCGCCGCCTTCCGCGCCATCGCTGATGAAGTGGGTGCCTATCTGCTGGCCGATATGGCCCACATCGCCGGCCTCGTGGCCGCTGGTGTGCATCCCAGCCCGGTGCCCCATTGCGATGTGGTGACCACCACCACCCACAAGACCCTGCGCGGCCCCCGCGGCGGCCTGATCCTCTGTCGTGACGCTGAGTTCGCCAAGAAGTTCGATAAAGCCGTGTTCCCTGGCAGCCAGGGCGGCCCTCTGGAGCACGTGATCGCTGCCAAGGCTGTGGCCTTCGGTGAAGCGTTGCAGCCTTCGTTCAAGGCCTACAGCCAGCAGGTGGTTGCCAATGCGGCAGCCCTCGCTGAACAGCTGATTGCCCGCGGCATCGATGTCGTCAGCGGCGGCACCGACAACCATGTGGTGCTGTTGGATCTGCGTGGCATCGGCATGACCGGAAAGGTGGCTGATCTGTTGGTCAGTGATGTGCACATCACTGCGAACAAGAACACCGTTCCCTTCGACCCCGAATCGCCCTTCGTTACCAGCGGCCTGCGACTGGGAACAGCTGCCCTCACCACCCGTGGTTTTGACGCGCAGGCCTTCAGGGAGGTCGCAGATGTGATTGCTGATCGTCTTCTCAATCCTGAGGATGATGCGATTCGCCAGCGTTGCCTCGATCGGGTGGCCGCCCTCTGTGAGCGCTTTCCCCTCTACGCCGACAGCAAGCAGCCGGTTCTGGCCTGAGGCTTGGCCTTGGCTCTCGAATGGGCCGAGGCACTGCCTGGTTGAACGGTTGCGAGCTCCCTAGGATTGGGGTGACTCCTTCCGACCGGGGGATCGTCTCTTTCCTGGAGCCTGCGTGAACCTCTTGGCCAGCCCTATTGCGGTCGCCTCGGTCAGCTTTCTTCTGGCTGCGGTGACCACCATGGTGCTGGTGCCCCAAGTGCGCCGGCTGGGGCTTCGCTTCGGGTGGACTGATCAACCGGATGAGCGCAAGCAGCATGTCACCCCCATGGTGAGGCTGGGGGGCATTGCCATGGTGCTGGGTTTTGCCCTGGCTTTGGCGACGGTCTGGTTCATGGGGGGCTTCGGCCTGCTGGCGCCGGCCAAGGATCAGCTGATCTGGGGCACCCTGGCCGGTTCGCTTTGTTTTTTTCTGATCGGCCTGGCCGACGACCTCTTCGCTCTCTCGCCCTGGCCGCGACTGGCTGGACAGGTTGCCGTGGCTTGTGCGGTGTGGAGCCAGGGCGTTCGGATCGGGGCAATCGATCTCCCCTGGTTCACCGCTTCAGCCGGTCCGATTGCTCTGTCCGACAGCCTCAGCCTCCTGGCCACTGTGGTTTGGCTGGTGGGGATCACCAATGCCATCAACTGGCTGGATGGCCTTGATGGTCTTGCTGCGGGAGTTGCTGGCATTGCCGCTGTTGGGCTTGTTTCCGTCAGCTTTTCGCTGCATCAGGTGGCCGCTGGATTCCTTGCCGCAGCGCTGGCGGGCTGCTGCCTCGGCTTCCTAAGGCACAACTTCAACCCCGCCCGCATCTTCATGGGGGATGGGGGGTCTTATTTCCTTGGTTTCACCCTCGCTGCCGTGAGCATCGTGGGACCCGCCAAGGGGCTCACGACGGTGAGCCTGCTGTTGCCGTTGCTGATTCTCTCGCTGCCTCTGGCTGACATGTCGGCAGTGATCATGGGCCGTCTGCGGGAAGGCCGTTCCCCCTTCTATCCCGATCGGCGTCACCTCCATCACCGCCTGTTACGCGCGGGGTTCAGTCATCGGCGCACGGTGCTGTTGATCTACGTCTTCACCCAGTGGCTTGCTGCCCTGGCCCTTGTGGTGGCCAATGCTGAGATGCGCTTCCTCTGGCTGGCCTTGGCCACAGCCATTCTTGTGGCCACGGTGGTGATCAGCCGTCGCCAGCTGCAGCATGAGCGGGCTCTGTTGAACACCAACCCCTGTTCCCCCCCTGTTGATCCTGCGGCCCTTGGCGAACCGCGTGGCTGAATCGGGTGTTGAAATCCTGTGCGTGGGCACAGAGCTGTTGTTGGGGGACATCCTCAACGGCAATGCTCGATGGATTGCCGAACAGTTGGCGGGTCTGGGGCTGCCGCATTACCGCCAAACCGTTGTTGGCGACAACAAAGAGCGTTTGATCTCTGCCGTACGCGAAGCATCGCAGCGCTGCAGGGTTCTGGTGACGACAGGGGGGTTGGGCCCGACCCCCGATGACCTCACCACTGAGGCCCTGGCCGCTGCTTTCGACACTCCCTTGGAGGAGCGGCCCGAGCTCTGGCGGGAGATCCAGCGGAAGTTATCGGCCGGTGGCCGGCCGGTTGCTCCCAGCAACCGCAGCCAGGCTTATCTGCCCTGTGGAGCGGAGGTTCTCCCCAATCCAAAGGGGTCGGCACCAGGAATGATCTGGTCTCCCCGGCCTGATTTCACGATCCTCACCTTCCCGGGTGTGCCTGCGGAAATGCGGGCGATGTGGGCGGAAACAGCCGCCCCGTGGCTACAAGCCAATGGTGGAGCTTCCGGTGTGTTCGTGAGCCGTCAGCTTCGCTTCACCGGCATTGGTGAATCCGATTTGGCTGAGCGCGTTGCTGATTTGTTGGCGTCGACCAACCCAACGGTGGCTCCCTATGCCTCCCTCGGCGATGTGAAATTGCGGCTCACGGCCTGTGCGCCCAGTGCCGATACCGCCGCTCAGCTGTTGGTGCCGCTGGAAGCTGAGCTGCGCCGTCGCACGGGCAACCACTGCTACGGCGTCGATGCGGACAGCCTGGCGTCGGTGGTGATCGACCTGCTCAAGCAACGGCACCAGACGCTGGCGGTGGCGGAGTCCTGCACCGGTGGTGGATTGGCTGCAGCTCTGACGGCTGTTCCAGGCTCTTCGTCGGTCTTCCAGGGTGGCGTCGTTGCCTACAGCAATGCCGTGAAACAGGCATTGCTGGGGGTGTCGCCGGATTTACTTGCTGCCCATGGTGCTGTTTCCCAGCCTGTGGTCGAGGCGATGGCTCGGGCAGCCCAGGAGAACCTCAATTGCGATTGGGCGATTGCTGTAAGCGGCATCGCCGGCCCTGGCGGTGGCAGTGCTGAGAAGCCGGTGGGTTTGGTGCACCTGGCCTTGGCTGGTCCCTATGGCTGTGAGGCCTGGGTGCAGCATTTCGGTGAGCGGCGAGGTCGGGAGGCCATTCAGAGGATGAGCGTGATCCGCGGCTTGGACCGTCTGCGCCTTCGCTTGCTCGCTCAGGTTTAGGGTCGACGGTTCTTGCGGCTGAACTGTTGAGTGCCGGCACCCTCTACGACAAGGTGTGGGACCTGCATCGGGTGGCGGAGCTCCCCGGCGGATCCACCCAACTGTTTGTCGGTCTGCATCTGATCCATGAGGTCACCAGTCCTCAGGCCTTCTCGGCGTTGAAGGACAAGGGGCTGACGGTGCGCTGTCCTGAGCGCACGGTGGCCACGGTGGACCACATCGTGCCGACCACGTCTCAGCAACGGCCGTTCGCCGATCCGTTGGCGGAGGAGATGCTCAGCACCTTGGAGCGGAACTGCCAGGAGCACGGCATCCCTCTCAACAACATCGGCAGTGGACGGCAGGGCATCGTTCATGTGATTGCCCCCGAGCTGGGCCTGACCCAGCCGGGCATGACGGTGGCCTGCGGTGATTCCCACACCTCCACGCACGGCGCCTTCGGGGCGATTGCCTTCGGGATCGGCACCAGTCAGGTGCGCGATGTGTTGGCCAGCCAGAGCCTGGCCATGAACAAGCTCAAGGTGCGCCGGATTCAGGTGAATGGCCGTCTCGCCGAGGGCGTGTCGGCGAAGGACCTGATCCTGCATGTGATTCGCCACCTGGGGGTGAAGGGCGGCGTTGGCTACGCCTATGAGTTCGCCGGCTCTGCCATCGAGGCGTTGTCGATGGAAGAGCGGATGACCCTCTGCAACATGGCGATCGAGGGGGGCGCCCGATGCGGTTACGTCAATCCGGACCAGGTCACTTTTGACTATCTGAAAGGTCGCCCCCATGCCCCCGAGGGTGAGGCCTGGAACCGTGCTGTCGCCTGGTGGAGCTCCCTGGCCACGGATGCCAACGCAACGGTCGACGACGAGGTGGTGTTTGACGCCGCTGCGATTCCACCCACGGTGACCTGGGGCATTACCCCGGGCCAGGGACTGGGGATCGATGAAACGGTGCCAAGCCTTGATCAGCTGGATCCAGGCGAGCGTCCGATTGCTGAGGAGGCCTACCGCTACATGGATCTCCAGCCGGGAACGGCTATCGCCGGGGTCCCTGTGGATGTCTGTTTCATCGGCAGCTGTACCAATGGTCGTCTCAGCGATCTGCGTGCCGCTGCCGATGTGGCCCGGGGGCGCCAGGTGGCTGAAGGCATCAAGGCATTTGTGGTCCCCGGTTCAGAGCAGGTGGCGAAAGCTGCTGAAGCGGAAGGGCTGGATGCAGTGTTCCGTGCCGCAGGTTTTGAGTGGCGAGAGCCCGGCTGCTCGATGTGTCTGGCGATGAATCCGGATCGGCTGGAGGGGCGTCAGATCAGCGCCAGCTCCAGCAACCGCAATTTCAAGGGTCGGCAGGGATCGGCCAGTGGCCGGACGTTGTTGATGAGTCCAGCCATGGTGGCGGCCGCTGCTGTTAACGGTCGTGTGACCGATGTCCGTACTTTGATTTCTCCGTCCGCATCGTGATGGCTCTCTTCCCCACTGGTCCGATTCAACAGGTAAGTGGAACGGCCATCGCCGTCCCCGGTGAAGACATCGACACGGATCGGATCATTCCGGCGCGGTTCCTCAAATGCGTCAGTTTCGAGGCGTTGGGTGATCAGGTGTTTGCCGACGATCGTCTTGAACTCTCCGGTGACCATCCCTTTGATCAGGCCCGTTATCAGGGGGCCTCGATCCTGGTGGTGAACGGCAATTTCGGCTGCGGTTCCAGCCGTGAACATGCACCTCAGGCGTTGATGCGCTGGGGAATTCGTGCGGTGGTTGGGGTCAGTTTTGCCGAGATCTTCTACGGCAACTGCCTCGCCCTTGGCATTCCCTGTGCAACGGCGGCCCCCGAGCAGATCAAGGCGATTCAGGCCCAGGTGGATGGCGATCCGGGATGCTCCTGGAGCCTCGATCTGGCCGGTTTGCAACTGACTTCAGCCGACTCCAATTGGCCTGTGTCGATCGATCCTGGTCCTCTGGACATGCTGCGCAGCGGTCGTTGGGATGCAACGTCTCAGCTCCTGGACCATGGGCCCCAGGTTGCGGAATTGATGCAAACACTTCCCTACATCAACCAGTTCGCCGCCAAGTAACAGCCAAGCGCGACTCCTGTGTCTATCAAGGAGATAGGAGTCGCGCTCGGAGGTTGGATCTCAATGGCCCATTCGCTCTCGCGGTTGTTGTTGCCGTTCGTGCCCTTGTTGGTTGTAGCCGGTGTGGCTCCCGTTGGTGCCGTGCCGCTTCAGGTGCAGTCCCATGATCCGTTGGATCGAAGCTGTCCTGGCTGTGATCTCCGCCAGGCGGATTTCCGTCAGGCCCATCTCATCGGCGCTGATTTTCGGGGCAGCGATCTGCGCGGCGCCGATCTGCGGGAGGCGAATCTTGAAGGTGCTGATCTGACGGGAGCTTTGCTCGAAGGTGCTGATCTGCGGGGAGCCAACCTCACCAATGCCGAGTTGTCCGGCGTGGACCTGCGCAATGCCGATCTGCGGGAGGCTCAGGTGATCAATGCCTATGCACCAAACGTGCGGACCTCCGGCATGCGTTATGCCGGAGCTTCACTGTTCGGCAGCGATCTGATCATCGGGGGCGGTGATTGATCAGAAGGGTCGATTCGCGTTGGTGGTCTTCATCCAGTTTGTTGGGGTGTAGGGCACAAACGGCACACCTGTGTCTTTGAAGTCGAAGTCATGCAGCCGGAAGCGAAAGCCGCCGATGCCCTCGTAGGGATCGAAGTAAAAGCCAAAGTCATAACTGCGCTTTTGCCAGCGCAGTTCGAAGTTTGAATCGATCACATCGCCGTAGTACTCGGAAGCGGCATCCACATTGACGCCGATCCCTGCATTGAGGACTAAGGGGCCGGCAATCTGCTGGGTGATGCCAACACCAAGGGTGCCAAGGTCAATGGCTTGGTCGAATGCAAAGGGGCTAGCCCCCTGCTTGAGGGTGACGCCACCGCTGATCGAAAGCTGGGTGTAGTCCAGGAATGGTTTGCTGAAGGTTCCCAGGGTCAGCGATGGACCCGCTGATAACTCGATCGTGCTTTGACGAGTGCCGTTGCCGTAGGCCGCTAAAAGGGTTTTGACATTGGTGTTGAACCTGAGCCCAGGAACGATTGCTCCCGGTGAGTAGCGATAAGCTTTTTCTGGGGTCAGAGGTGCAGGTCTTCCACGCCAGATCGGATAGCTGCTGTTGATGGAGCCGTAGAAGTTGGCACGCAGGCTCTCGGTGAGGTTTGCGTTGGTGAAACTTTCTGCTTGGTAATTGCCTACACCAATCCGCCAAATGTAAGAGTTACTCAACTTGCCCCAGTTGAAGGCCTGCTTCTGCTCAACGAAACCGCCCAAGGCGGAGTAGACATCGGTTTCTCCTAAGGAGCCATTCCAGGTCCGGTAGCGATAGGCGCCAAACAAGCGGGCCGTGATGTCCCCAATCCATGGCAGCTTGAAGTTGTTTTTGATGCTGCCCCAGTAGCGGCTGCCGTTAGCGAAATCCTTAGGGTTGAAGGTGCTGATGTCGGCTTCCAGAGTCGTGTCCCACCCCCAGAGTTGGCCTTTGAGTTCAGCTTCAAGGCCGAACAGGTCAGAGATCGTGGTGGCTCGGCTCACGTTTCCGCTGTCAGCCGATTGGCCCGTTGCCGGATAGCTGTTGGTTTGGCCATCGATGGCGCGTTGCACCAGGAGCTGTGGCTCCAGGGTCAAGGTGTAATTGCGGCTTAGTTCAATCGGCTTGAGCTTGCGACCAATGAAGAATCCGTCGCGATCATTGTTGTCAATGCCAAAGACCCAACGGTTCTCTACTTCCTCCTCCTTCTGAATAAGTTGTCGACGGGTGACCGGGATGGGCAATTGTTCTTCGACAATCAGGCGGTTGCGCCGCGCCGAGATCAGCACGTCGCCATTGGTTTGTTCCTTGGCGACCACATCCTCTGCATCAATTCTTGTTTGTGCCGGTGTGAAGGGGTCGTTGCTGAATCCCATGCGGTCGGCTTCCCAGCCATCCGGCGTAATCAGAATCTTCGAGGCCTGAACTCTCCAGCGACTGATCGTGCCGTTGAGAAGTTGGACTCTCGCCGGACGCTGTAGTTGAGGAGGCTTGATTGCACCGAAGCGAGTTTCAGCCGAATTTTGACCTTGAACGGGGATGCCACTGCGCCGTTCGATGCTGAAGCTGCCTTGATAGGTGACGTTGGAAATCCGCTGATCGATCTGAGCGATTGCCTCGTTCCGCATGGCTTGCTGCTGGGCTGGCGGAATCGTGGGTTGTTCTGTTGTGCCATCGCTGATGAGATGGCGTTGGGGGCTTCCTCCATCGCCGAGGGCAATCGAGTCGAGACGCTCGGAGAGGGAGGAGGGCTTGACGCGCTGGCCGCGATCCGGGTCTTCACATTCAGGAAGGGGAGGCATGACAGCGCTCTCCGGCTTGGGTGTGTCCTGTCCCCAGCGGTAGCGGAGGCCAAGCAAGTAACCATTGCTTCCTTCGGAGACACCTTCATAAGTGCCGAAGGCTCCGGAGCGGTGGTGAATTCGACCAACGAGTGACAGGTCGGATGACACTGCTGCTTCCACCTCGAAGGCGAGGTAGTTCAGCAGCTGGGTGTAATTCTCGCGGAACGTTTTCTCGTAGAGGCTGACATCGGTGCTGTAACTGACGCCTTCAACAACGCTGAAGCTCAGCCAAGGCTGTACCCAGACGCGCGCTCCGATCCCGATCACCGCTTCTCCGAAGTTCTGGGGGGGCAGGTCGGCGTAGGGCGTGCTCTGGTTGAATTCGCCGCCCTTTTGTTGCTGGGCAATGTGGCTGAAAAGGTCAGCCTCAAGTTCAACGGCGAGTGGACCAGCGCGCATGATCCGTTTCTGCACGCCGACGCCCAGCACAGCTTCCGGACGCATGCGTCCGTTGAACAGGAAGGTGTCCCCGAAGGCGGCATCAATCATCTGCCCGCCCCAGGCCGTCACTGCCCAGGGCTGGGGATGCCAGTCGGGGATCGGAGGAAGCAGTGGCGGACAGGCCACGGTCGGCATGTCCTCACGGCTGGCAAGCGTGGGTGACTCCGGTGGGGCTGATGTTGCTCGAGAGCTGGTTAATGGATTGGTGAGGGACTCCTCGAGGTCGATGACCCCGTAAACATCATTGAGCAGTCCTTCCTGCTGGACGAGGTTGTAGCGGAAGCTGGACGCTTGAAAATATTGACTTCCGCGCCTGAAGCGGACAGCGCCGCGTGCGTAGAGCGTGCGGTAGGCCGCATCAAATTCGATCCGATCGGCTTGCAGTTCGGCGTTCCCGAGCTGAACTGAGACGTTGCCTTCGGCGACGTTGGCTTTCGACCTGGTGTCGGTGTATTGGCGGTCAGCTCGAACGTTCAGGCTCGAGGGTGCTGGAGCAGCTTGCTCTGGCGTTGATTCAGCCGAACCGGCCGCTGCGGGCAACCCTGATACCGACCCTGCTATCAGGGTTCCTGACAATGCAAAAAGAAGGCGGAGCGCCGCCAAGGCAATGCTGCTGCGGCCCATGAGCTTGCCAGCTCATTTCAGAGATCATGCTCCGATCAGACCAGTGTGTGGCGCGGTCTGGTCAGGAGACAGCCTCAATCCTCTAGGTCTTTGCGGCTAGGGGTGCGGCTTGGATCGCTCGCAAGGAACCCGAACACGAAGATGCCGAGGAAGAAGAAGACGACCGAGTAAACGGAGATCTTGAGGGCGAGCATGGAGACCGACCGGCGTCTGTGACAAGGGCATCATCCTATGGGGCATGACAGCGTCAGCAGGGGAATGAACCCTGATCAAGTCGGTCGATCGGAGTGGATTGAAACGTTTCGCAGTCGCTCGCGGCGTGATTTGCGTGCCGGTTGGCGCCGCTCAGGCGCCGCCCAGACTGGGTTTTTTCTTGATGAAAGCTGGGGATCAACGCACCGGCCGGACTGGGCCAAGCGCGGTCTGCTGATCTGGCCCAGGGGACGCCAATGGTTGCGTCTTGAGCAGCGACTGAGCTGGCCTGATGGTTGGAGTAACCGTGCTTCCTGCCATGCCCGGCTGGTGCTGAGCTGGTGGGCCGAGCAGATGCGTCTCTGGGTGGATGGCGTGCTGGTTCATGAGGGGGATCTGTTCGATACCGCCTGTCGCTGGCCGCTGCCCCAGCAATGTCGTCAGGGGGCTGCACTGGATCTTGTGCTGGAACTCTGCAGTCCCCTGCATGACGATGGAGCTCTGATCAGCAGCCATCTCGACCTGGAGCCGCAGACCGCAGGCCTAGACCCCGAGGGCACGCTCGTGCCTGCGTCCCTTGAGCTGCATCTGGCGGTGGACGGAGACCTGCCACCGCATTGGGCGGATCTGGATCCCAGCGGTGCAGAGGCGCAGGCTGCTGTTGCAGCGCACCTGCACCAGGCAGAACCGCCGCGAGGGTCGTTGCATTGGCTGGGTCATGCCCATCTCGATCTCGCTTGGCTTTGGCCGGTCGCTGACACCTGGCAGGCCGCTGAACGCACCTTCCGGTCAGCGTTGGATCTGATGTGCCGCTGGCCCGAGCTGCGTTTTGCCCATTCCACGCCGGCGCTTTATGCCTGGATGGAGCAACATCGGCCTGCTCTATTTGCGGAGATTCAGGCGGCCAGCCGGGCCGGCCGCTGGGAACCGATCAATGGCCCCTGGGTGGAGACCGACTGTGTGCTGGTCAGCACGGCGTCGTTGTGCAATCAGTTCGCTCTCGGTCAGGACGACAGCCGCCGCCGTTTCCCGGAATGGACCCATGAACTGGCCTGGTTGCCGGACAGCTTTGGCTTCGCTGCTGGTCTGCCTGCCGTGGCGGCCGCCACCGGTGTGCGCTGGTTCTGCACCCACAAGCTGGCCTGGAATGCTGACAACCCTTTCCCCCACCGTTTGTTCCGCTGGCGCGCACGGGGACGTGCGGAACTGCACAGCCTGATGCTGCCGCCGATCGGGCGCCGCGCCGATCCCGTGGAGATGCTGGACGAGCAGAGGGCCTGGCATCAGACCACGGGGCTGGAGGCGGCGCTCTGGATTCCAGGCGTTGGTGATCACGGTGGTGGTCCCACCGAGGAGTTGCTGGAGCAGATCGAGCTCTGGGAAGGGCAAGCGGCCGCCCTGCCCACCCGAGCCGGCACGGTGCGGGAATTCTTGGCCGAGCTGGAGCAGGGTGATCAGGTCTGGCCTGTGTGGCGGGATGAGCTCTTCCTGGAGTTGCACCGCGGTTGCGCCACCAGCCGTCCGGATCAGAAGCGCCACAACCGAACGCTCGAACGGCTCTTGCGGGAGGCTGATGCAGTCTCAGCCCTGTTGGCGATCGCAGGTCGCGACAGCGGCAGCAGCGATTGGCGCCCGCTGTTGTTTCAGCAGTTTCACGACATCCTTCCGGGAACCTCGATCCCGGAGGTGTTTGACCAGGCGGAACCGGTTTGGCGCTCGGCCCGGCGCCAGGCCCGCCAGGAACGCGATCGGCGGCTGGAAAGGCTGCCGCGTCCGGAGGACACAGCAGCGGTGTGGAGTTGGTGGGGTCTGCAGCCCTTGGCGTCCTGGTCGCCTCTGGTTCGCCTTCCTGTGGGATCGTGGTCAGCGGACGCCGCTTCACTGCCGCAGCAAGCCGCTGCCGGTGGTGGTGCCTGGGTGCAGCTACCGCGTCAGCACGGGATTTGTTCGGTGCCGCTCCGGCGTGAACCAGGCTTGACGTCCTGCGCGGCTGAGCCCCGTCAGGCTGTGGTCATCACGTCGCTGGGGGCAGGAGCTTGGCGTGTGGGCAATGGTCTGATCGAGCTCGATGTCTCCGCGGCCGGACTGCTGGCTTTGCGGGATCGCGATGGACGAGACCAGTTGTCGTCTTCCCTGCAGTTGGAGCGCTATCGGGACCGGGGCGAATTCTGGGATGCCTGGGATCTTGCGGCGGACTACCGATCTCAGCCCCTGGGCGTGCTCCGTACGGATTCCCTGGAGTGGCTCGACCAGGGCCCCCTGGTGGCGCATCTGGTGCTGCGGCGCCAGCTCGGTGCCAGTTGCATGCGTCTGGACCTGCGGCTGAAGGCCGACACGCCCTGGCTGGAGCTGATCTGCGGTATCGACTGGCGCCAGACCCATGAGTTGCTGCGTCTGGAGCTGCCGCTGGCGACCCCCGCCGTCCGCATCGCTGCCGACACCAGTGGAGGGGTGATCGAACGACCCGCTGCACCGATGACGACTCGGGAACAAGCCCGTTGGGAAGTGCCTGTGATCTCCTGGTTCGCCTCGCAGTCGGCGGCTCCCGGAGGCGGGATGGCTGTGTTGCTGGATGGCCCCCAGGGTGTGGATTGGTCTTCAGGCCGACTTGGCATTTCGCTGCTGCGGGGGCCGACCTGGCCAGATCCCAGCGCTGATCAGGGGTGGCATCGCCAGCGCTTGGCCCTCATGCCGTTCGCCGGCTCATGGAGCGATGCTGGTGTGTCGCAGGCGGCCATTGCCTTCCGTGAGCCCGGGTGGTGTGCGAACTTGCCGGCGGAGCAGCATCAATGGTTCCCATCGCTGCCGCTACAACTCACGCCGGTGGCGTTGGAACGCCATGCCGATGGTTGCGTGCTGAAGCTGCTCAATTCGGGATCAGCGCGCTGTCGCTGGACTCCCGGAGCGGGGTGGAGGGTTCGTAGGGAAGCCGACTCAATGGCCGCTTCTGCCGTGGTGATCACCCCAGGAGAACTCGTCTCCCTGGTGGTGGATCAGTCCTCGTGATCGTCGAACGGGTCGTCGAGTGCTTTTGATGGAGGGCCAAAGGCCTGATACACGCCAAATCCGGTGAGACCGAACAAAACGGCGAGTACGCCAATGGCGACGGACAGGGCTGGGGACGACGTTTCCATCACATCTCTCGACAGGATCAACCCCGAACCGGAGTCGGCCCCTACAGTATCGAGACTTCAAACCACCCGAGACCCAGCGTCGCCATGGCACAACGCACCCGTCTGGGAGACCTTCTCCGCCCACTGAACTCCGAGTACGGCAAGGTGGTTCCCGGCTGGGGCACCACTCCTGTGATGGGCATCTTCATGGTGCTGTTCCTGGTGTTTCTGCTGGTGATTCTTCAGCTGTACAACAAGTCCCTCATCCTCGAGGGCATCAACGTGAACTGGAACGGTCTCGGCTGATCTGCACCCATGAACATCTTCGGCGTCGGTCTCCCCGAAATGGCGGTTATCGGCGCCGTTGCCTTGTTGGTTTTCGGGCCGAAACGCCTGCCTGAGCTTGGTCGGACTCTTGGTAAAACCCTGAAGGGCTTCCAATCCGCGTCCAAGGAATTCGAACGCGAGATCAACAAAGCCATGGCTGAACCGGAAGTGTCCGGTGAGGCTGCGAAGCCGGTTGAAGAACTTCCCCCCAGCGACTGAGTCGTTCCAGCGGTATGACCACTGATCTCAAGCTGGTGGTGGGTCTGGGAAATCCGGGTGCGAAATACGCCGGCACCCGTCACAACATCGGGTTCATGGCCCTCGAGCTTTTGGGTGAGCGCTCTGGGTTCAGTTTTCGTCAGCAAGCCAAGTTGCACGGTCTTGCAGCTGATACAGGGGTTGGTGAGCAGCGGCTGCGCTTGCTGATGCCTCAGACCTACATGAATGACAGCGGTCGTGCCATTCGTGCGGCTCTCGATTGGTTCGGCCTGGAGCCTCACCAATTGCTGGTGCTGGTGGACGATATGGATCTTCCGCTGGGTCGTTTGCGGTTGCGGGCCCAGGGCAGTGCCGGCGGGCACAACGGTTTGCGCAGCACTATTCAGCATCTCGGGACCCAGGCGTTCCCCAGGCTGCGGATTGGCATTGGTGCGCCGGCTGAGAACCCTGCCGAACGCCGCGCCCGAACGGTTTCCCATGTTCTTGGTCCGTTCAGCAAGGTGGAGCAACCCTGTGTTGGCGCAGTTCTCGATGCTGTTCTGGATGGGATTCAACGTCTTCAGCGCCAGAGCTTTGAGCGCGCTGGAACCTGGATCAACGGGTTCCGCTATGACCTGGAGTCGGTCGACTGATGCCGGCACTTCCGGCGACAACGGCCCATTTGCGGGTGCTCCGTCAGTGTTTTCAAGCCAAGTGCGTGGAGGGTGAAGTTTCTGCTGGAGGGTTTGAGTGGCAGTTTTCCTGGGCCTTTGATCGCGGTGAACTGATGGTGGAGCCATCCCTGGGACGTGCCCTGATCGAGGATGCCTTGCGGAGGTTTCTGGTGCGTTCTGATTACAGGCTGGAGCCGGGGGGTGATTACACCTTCATGGTCCGGGCCAGGTTCTGAGCGAGAAGGTGGGAGCAGGCTCAGGCCATTTCAGGCGGCATTGCAGGTGCTCCTCAAGCATCACCAAAGCTGCAACAGCATCCAGATCCACCGGTGGAATGCGCAGTCCTGCCGGCAGCATCCGTCGCCAACCTCGAGCCGGCCACAGCGCCCAGTAACGCTGTCTCGCCCTCAGGGTTGTTCCCTGCTCCGGAACCACAGTGAGATGGCCCAGCCGTTCCAGTCGCTGGATCCAGGCTCGGCTTCCCGTGCCATCGCCGATCAGGATGCGGTCGAGAGTTTGGTCTTGATTCCATCGCTCCAGCCAGGGTTCGACGGCCTCCGGGGCCAGCACATGCCCTTCGCGCACGAGGCCGAGCTGAAGATCGGCCAGCACAAGACCACATTTGCAGCGGCCTGGATCGAGGACGGCCACCCGTTTCATGGGGAGGCCTGAATGGTGACCACGACAGGATCGGCACTTTCACTGACCTCTGCGGAAATCACTTTCAAGACCACGCTTTGGCTGGGTCCTTCCATCAGGGTCTGGACCAGTTGGGAGAGGGCTGATCCATCGAACTGAAGGCCTTCGGTCAGAGATCCCCGCCGCTGCACTTCGGCATAGGCCGAGGCCAGGAGAAGGTTCAGCCGTGTGCGAATGCCCTCTGAGGTGCGTTCATCCGGTTGCAGTGTGGTGGTGGCCAGTACATCTCCGCGTTGGGTCACCGGCCGGTTGGGACGCACCTCGGGGAAGGCGTACACCGCCGTTTCACCCCGCAGCACATTGGTGGCGGAGCGCAGCGAGATCACCCAGGTCTCCGGTTTGCGGATGATGCTTTGCAGGCGTTCCACATCGCTGCGCGGAACGCGGATCAACTGGCGTTCGGGTGCTTCGCCGGGCCGCACTTTCCCGTAGGCGTTGAGATTGGCCTCCTGCAACAGCCTGTCGACAGCCTGTTTGGCCTGGCTTGGAGCATCGAGTCGAACCGTTGCTCTTGCCAAGGTCTGTCCGCTGCTGATCACCACCGATCCACGCCGCAAGGCGACCAGATTGCGTTCCAGTTGTTTGAGTTCCTGCTCACCGGCACGGATGCGGCTGCGAACGCTGTTGAGTTCGGCTTCCGTGCGCTGGATGTCCG
Source organism: Synechococcus sp. MU1651 (assembly GCF_023630635.1). Lineage (NCBI taxonomy): Bacteria > Bacillati > Cyanobacteriota > Cyanophyceae > Synechococcales > Synechococcaceae > Synechococcus > Synechococcus sp. MU1651. Next base: position 36,830 of record NZ_JAKUHJ010000012.1, on the reverse strand, counting down.
CATCGCGGGAGGCGATGTCCTGGCTGAGACGTTCACGTTCGGCTTCGAGTTGGGCCAGCTCCTTCTGCAGAGGAGCCAGTTGGAGGCGCAGGGTGTTGGCCCGTTGCTGCGATTGCTCGAGCTCAATGGCGATCCGTTTGGTTTCCGTTTGGGTCTTGTCCCGTTCCCGCTCGGCTGCCTCCAGCTGTTGACGGCTGTCCTGGAGTTTCTCCTGCAGGGCATCCAGTTCAAACAGGCCGACCCGCAACTGCCGGCTCACCAGAAGCATCAGGCCAAGTGAGAGTGCGCTGATCAGGCTGCCGGTCAACACCGTGATCAAAACGGCGGTGCGCCGTGGGCGCATGCTGAACAAACTCAGTCGCGCTTTGCCGACGCGGCTGCCCAAGCGGTCGCCCAGGGTCGACAGCACGCCCCCGAGCACCAACAGAACCAGTATCAGTGCCCAGCCGCTCATGGCTGCACAAGTTGGGCGATGGCAGGCCTAGCTGAAGCGTTTGGCCAGCGCGATCGGATCCAGAACCGTGATTTTCTTGCGGTCAATCTGAACCAGACCGGATTGACGCAAGTCTCCCAGCAGACGCGTGATTGTGACGCGTGTTGAGCCAATTGCTTCAGCGATGGCTTGATGGGACAGGCGCAGGTCGATGGTGATGCCCAGCTCATCTGCCACGCCGAAGTCCCTGCAAAGCACCAGCAGGAAGCTCACCAGTCGGGAGGACATGTCCCGATGGGTGAGGGTTTCAATCATCGTCTCGGTCTGCAGAATCCGGCTGGAGAGACCCTGAAGCAAGCGCAGGCCAACGCTGGTGTCTGCTTCGATGGCGGTCTTCACGGAGGTCGCTGGTGCCGTCACCATTTCGACCCGGGTGAAGGCCACAGCGTGATAGAAGCGGTCGGACCGTTGACCTGTCAGCAGCGACAGCACCCCGAAGAGGCTGTTCTCGCGGAGCAGGGCCACGGTGATTTCTTCTCCCGATTCGTAGACGCGGGACAGACGAACGGCTCCCCGGCGGATCAGATACACCCGTTCTGCGGGATCTCCGGGGAAAAAGATGGTCTTGTTGCGATCCACCAGTTCACTGCTGGCGCCATCGAGATCCCGGATGATCTCCAGCAGAGAACGGTTGGCGGGCTCTGCGCTGGGAGCTGGAGCCACCATCTGTGGGGCGTATCGGCTGAAACCTCGGCTACTGGTCATGACAACCCCCTGGTGTGGCGAAGTTACGGAGCCGGCGGTGGCCGGCATGTAGCGGTTATTACGTAACGCTGCTGTGCTCGTTGAAGGCCTGGCGTTGCGCCTGCATCAGGGATCTCAATCCCGGCTCTGCTAGATCCAGCAGCTCATTGAGTTGCCTGCGACTGAAGGGCGCACCCTCTGCAGTTCCCTGTATTTCCAGCAGGCGGCCATCGCCGGACTGCACAATGTTCAGGTCCACCTCGGCTCGGCTGTCTTCGCTGTAGTCCAGATCCAGCAAGGCCTGGCCATCCACCAAGCCCACGGAGACGGCCGCTACCTGATCGATCAGGGGCGATTGCTCTAGGACTCCCTGGTCCACCAGTGATCGGCAGGCTTGGTCCAGGGCGAGCCAAGCCCCGGTGATCGAGGCCGTCCGGGTGCCGGCGTCCGCTTGGATCACGTCGCAGTCGATCAGCAAGGTGCGCTCCCCTAAGCGCTCCATGTCGATCACGGCGCGCAGGCTTCGGCCGATCAGTCGCTGAATTTCCTGGGTGCGACCCGAGAGTTTCATCAGCTCCCGTGATTGCCGCTGTGGGGTTGATCCGGGCAGCAACCGGTATTCGGCGCTGAGCCATCCCAATCCTTCTCCCTTGCGCCAGCGGGGAACCTTGTCCTCTAAGCAAACGCTGCAGAGAACAGCGGTTCGGCCGGTATGAACCACAAGGGAGCTCAAGGCAAACCCCATGGGATTCCAGGTCACCGAGAACGGTCGCAACTGCTGCGGGCGACGGCCATCAGTGCGTTGCTCAGGGGATTGGCTCATCGGTGGTGTGCAGTTCGTCAAGCCTCGCAGGCGGTTGGTTCTCGCCCTGTCCAAACACCATGGGTGGTGTCGATCCCCTTGTGGAATGTGATCTCGCCGCTACATTCAAGGTCTTGCCGGGGTCGCCCGGACAGATGCTTTCGTGATGACCACAAGCCTCGCCGACCCCCAATCCTTCCAAAATTCCCTGGATCGGGATCAGCAGGCCTTGCAACGGGCGGGCCTGAGGCCCTTGCCTGCCGTTTCTGATCCGCCACCCCTACATCTGGTGGCTCCCGAAGGGCAGCTGCAAGTGCATACGGCGCCTTATCGAGGCAGTTTCGCCAGTGTTCTCAGCCAGGCCATGCGAGCTGCCGGCTTGGGCAGTCGTGTTCTGATCAGTCAGTTCCTCAAAGGGGGCGTGCAGCAGGGACCGGCCGGCCGGGTGCAGCTCTGCGGAGGCCTCGTCTGGCTGCGGCCGGAAGTGCCACTCTGCCTCTCTTCGCCGGGGCATCCCGGTGGTGCGGAGGCGGTGGCTGAGGTTTGGTCCATCTGCCGTCAGCATCTGATCCAGGGAGATCTCGACCAGCTGGTGTTGGATGAACTCGGCCTTGCCGTGGCCTTCGGATACCTGGATGAAGCGGACGTGATTGCAGCGCTTGAGCAGCGGCCCGCTTCGATGGATGTGATCATCACTGGACCTGCAATCCCCGCCGGTGTGGTGGAGATGGCAGATCAAGTCACGGAGTTGCGCCGAGGTTTCTGATGCTCAAGTGCGATCGCTGGATCACTGAACAGGCCGGGCAGGGAATGATCGAGCCATTCCAGAGCGGTTTGGTCCGTCACCTGGAGCCGGAGCAGAAGCTGCGGCCAGTGCTGAGTTTTGGTTGCTCCTCCTACGGCTACGACCTACGCCTTTCTCCCCAGGAATTTCTGATCTTCCGGCATGTTCCAGGCACGGTGATGAACCCCAAGCGGTTCAACCCGGCCAACCTGGAACCCACTCCCCTGCATGAGGATGAAGACGGGCGATATTTCATTCTCCCGGCCCATTCCTATGGCCTGGGTGTGGCCTTGGAGAAGTTGCGGGTTCCCCCCAACATCACCGTGATCTGCTTGGGCAAGAGCACCTATGCCCGCCTTGGAATCATCGTGAACACCACCCCGGCAGAAGCGAGCTGGGAGGGTCACCTCACCCTTGAGTTCAGCAACAGTTCCGGTGCTGACTGCCGCATCTATGCCGATGAGGGCATCTGTCAGCTGCTGTTTTTTGAGGGTGATCCCTGCTCGACCACCTACAGCGATCGACAAGGCAAATACCAGCATCAACCGGAACGGGTGACGCTGGCCAAGGTCTAGTTCTCTCTGATTAGGGGGCCAAACGCGCCCGGTGCAGCCTGCTTTTTTCGTACCAGGCTGCAAATTCAGGGGCCCACTCCACCATGTGGGGCCACATCAGATCACAGAGCTGGCGGATCTCCAGCTGGGCATCGAGCTTGGCCCGCAGGTCCATGAAGTGCAGGAAAGCCCGCAGGCTGAAGCTCACCACAAAATGCTGGCGGTAGTCGAAGGGAAGGATGCCGCGGGCGTGCTCCTCGGCGAAGCCCGCCCTGAGCAGATCCCTGTAGCGCTCGGCGGCGCTCCGGCAGAGATCAAGATCCTGTTGGCGTAGTGCTTCGGTGTAGGCGTATTTCTTGCCCTGCCGATCGCTGTACTCGCCGATGGGCCGCAGATAGAACACCTCTTCCAGGTCGAGGGCTCCATCCGCTGCACGGCAGATGCGTTCACCGGTGTAACGCATCGACTGCACATCGAAGCTCACCCCAACCCGGTGGGTGCGGGCCTGCTGCATCACCGAGTGCGGGAACCAGCCCACGTTCAGCACGATCTGCGCATGCTCCATCGGGCCGTAGTGGCCGCGCTCTCCAGACAGCAGGCGTTTCACACAGATCTCTCCAGCCCGCTGCTCATCGGGCCAGTTGGCACGATCTCCGGCCACGAATCCTTCGCTGTAGTCCTGATGCATGGCGGCGTACACGCATTGCTGCGGGTTCGGCGTAGCTGCAATCAGATCGACCCGAAAGCGGTCCATGGGAGCGTCAGAGTGACGAGTTGTGGTGATCATGGCGAGGCGTGTCAACCATGGCTGCGGGGCCCCGCGTTGGCTGGGCTCGAGGCCCCTGCCATCGCGTTGTTCGCAGAGGGGGGCGTCAGCAGCTGGCTGATGTTGCCGACGCCAGGCAAGGCCGGCAACGGCTGATTTTCAAGCAGTGCTGTGGTGAGCAGCTGGAGTTCCTCAGCGCTGCGCAAGCCGAGGGATCGCCCCTTGGCTTCCCCCTCAGCGTTGAAGAGGTTCAACTGGGGAATGCCATTGACGTCGTAGCGATCAACCAGATCTTGCCAACGGGGGTTGTCGACGTTGACGAGAACAACATCGAGTCGATCGCGCGATTGCTTCTCCAAAGCCAGCATCGAAGGTGCCATCTCTCTGCAGACCTGGCACCAATCGGCGTAGAACTCGATCAGCGTTGGGCGTCCGTTGGTTAACGCTGTTTGTGGGTCGAGGGATCGTCTCGCCAGCTGCTCCATCGGACTTTCGCTCTGAATGCCACCGCGTAGGACAACCAGGCCCATGGCCAGAGCTACCGCAATCAGCACCAGCACCCATCGCTGCGCTGTGCCCAGGGGCGAAGACTCCGGGGTGCCTGTCATCGCACGTCAACCACAGCGATCACTCTGGCAGCTCCTTCGAAAGGCCGCCGCTACCTTGACGCCATGCCAATTCTGCGACTGCTGAGCCTTCCGGTTCGGGCGCCGTTGCTGACGGTGCTGTTTCTCGTTGCGGTTGTGCTCGGCAACCATTGGCAGATTGTTCAGCCCTCCTTCACGTCTCTCTATGGCGTGAGTGCGGCCTGGTTCTGGTGTCTCGTGCTGCTGCAGACGCAGGTGGTTGTCGTCTTCTGCACCATGCCCGATCTGCTGTTGCGCCAGGTGTCGTTGCTGATGGCGTCGAGCCGGGTGATGACGTTGGTGGTCACGCTGCTGGTGGTGATCACCGGTGGCATCTATCTGCTGAAGCTCAATGTGCTCACCGACGTGTTGATCCTGGCCTCAGCCGTGCTGTTGGCCAGGCTCGATCTCATCCGCATCGGTGTTCTGCCCGCCGCCGGGATCTGCCTGCTTCTGATGAGTTTGGTCGTGATCGCTGGCATCGTCGCCGGCACGCTTCTGCTCCATCCCAGCGCCAGTCTCGTTGCAGAACGATTGATTGCCGCCTAGGTAGCCGAGCAGATTGTCCAGCACTTTCTTGGTGTAGAAGCGTGTTTCCGGGTAGGGAATGCGTTCCACCCAGAGCGCATCGTCGTCTTGATCCGTGGGTTGTGCCCAAGAGGCCACAGCACCAGGCCCGGCGTTGTAGCTGGCAATGCTGCGAAATGGGTCGCTTTCCCATTGCTCCAGCAAGTGGTTGAGGTAGCGCGCGCCCAGTTCGAAGTTGTCGGAGGGATCCTTCAGCATCAGCGTGCTGGTTGGTGCGTCAGCCATCTCTGTGGCTGTGGAGGGCATCAATTGCATCACGCCTACGGCACCAGCAGGTGAGACGACACCAGGAGCAAAGCGTGATTCCTGTTTGGCGATTGCTCGCAGCAGATTGGCCTGAACGCCTGCTTGCTCTGCCGCTGTCTGGATCTCAGCTTCGAAGAGGCGAGGGAATTGGCTGCGATGCAGGAGAGTCCGTTGATGGCAGCTCGGATTACGCCAGCGGAGGCTGAGCCACCAGAGCTGGTCCAGTCCCATCCAGGTGTCCCCGATGGCGAGGCGCAGCCTGCCTTCGGCGAGACGTTCTTCAGGTGGCGGTGGGACTGCAGGGTCTGCCTGGGCTTGCCAGGCCTCCCAGGCGGCGTGCACCTGGCCCAGGCGCCAAAGCTCGTTCACCAGGCGGTGATGGCTGTTGAGCGGTTGCCAGGCTGGAGGCTCCTGCTGCGGGTCTGGGGATCGCAACGCAAGGGGTTCGGCCACACCCAGGTGCTCCATGGCGCGCCAGCGGTAGTAGCCCCCCGGGAAGGCCCCGATCAGGCGGCGCCAGCTGCGTTCTGCCTTTGTCGTTTCGCCGAGTTGCTTGTGGCTAAGCCCCAACCAGAACAGCCGCCGCGTCTCCAACGGTGGAGGCAGGGGACCATCCTCATCGGGGCGTTCCAGCAGGGCACGGGCACGATCCCAATCTCCAGCCAGAAATGCCTCGCGGGCGAGGTCCCATTGGAGTTGCCAGATGTCGGGGTCGTTGGGCCAGCGGCTCAGGGCGGCATCCGCCCCATCGCCGCCTGCGAGTCGCACGCGAGCTGCTGCAACAGCGGCTGAGCGCTCCTCAAGGGCAGCCGGAAGCGCATCCAGAACCCCAGGCTGGGCATCGAGCGGTTCACTCAAGATCCGTGCTGCTTCAAGGCTGGCGGGGTGGTTTGGGTGGTTCTGCGCCAGGGTCAGCAGCCGGGCTGTACCTGCATCAGGGTCGCCATGCAGCAGCAGGGAACGACCGATGGCCAGCTGGGTCTCAGGGGAGGCCTCAAGCTCCTGAAGACAGGTCACTGCGGTGTCGGCATGGCCTTGTTTTGCCAGTGCTTGCGCCAAGGTTTGGCGTTGGTCGGGTTGAGGTGCCTGCGCCCCCGTGGCCTCGCAGGCGTCACGCATCAGCCCAAGGGCGCCGGCTCGGCGCGCATTCCAACGGGCCAGGTGCAAGGCGCCTTGATGGCTTGCTAGCGCTTCGGAGCCATCCCGAGCCGCCAGGGTCAGTGCTGCGGGGTGTGCGGGTTGCTGTTGGAGCAGCTGCTGATGAAGAACGGGATTGTTGTTGCCAAGCGCCAATCGAGCCCAAGCGGAGCCGGGTGCTTCGGGAAAGCGATCCAACAGGCGCTGCCAGGTCTCAGCAGCGTCCGATGGCTTGCCCTGGGCGGCAGCGGTGAGGGCTGCCCGTTCGAGCACCACGGCCGCCATCGGATCGCGCCCCCAGCCTTGGCCATGGAGCAGTTGCGGTGACCCATCCCTCGCCACCATCAATAGGGCGGCCTCTCGACGGGTCTGCGGATCGATGGCCCAGCGGTAGTGCTGCCAGAGCCTTGCCTGCGAGACCTCAGGCGTGAGGCGCTGATGCTGCTTGTTCAGAAGCAGCTGCCCGCCCCATGCAGCTAACCCACTGAAACCAGCAACCGAAAGCAGCAGCAGCGTTCCGATTCGCGGCCCTGCCTGCACACCCAACCTTGAACTCGTTTCATTCTGATGCTTCAAACAGAGTTGGCGAGCCTTTGATCGCCTGTGGGCCGTGGAGGGCAGAGCTGCACCTGTCACGTCCCTGGGAATCAGCCTCAGAGGTGCTTCCTATGGTGCTGTCCACGATTGAGACCCATGGTTCAAAAGGCGTGCTCCCCGATCGGCCCCGCTCTCGGTGACGCTGCGCCAGGGTTTGGAACCGATGGGATCCGTGGTCTCGCCGGCACTGTTCTCACCCCCGCCCTGTGTCTTCAGGTGGGCTATTGGGTCGGTAGGGTTCTGCAGGCGGAAGGTCCTGTTCTGATCGGGATGGACTCCCGGACCAGCGGCAGCATGGTGGTTGCTGCCCTGACGGCCGGCTTGACGGCCGCTGGTCGCGATGTGTGGACCCTTGGGCTCTGTCCGACGCCGGCGGTTCCGTTGTTGATTCGCCAGCTGGGGGCCGCCGGCGGCCTGATGGTCTCCGCCAGCCATAACCCCCCTGCGGACAACGGCATCAAAGTGTTTGGGGCCGATGGCGCCAAACTCAGCGCCTCCCGTCAAGCCCAGGTGGAAGCCGGTCTGCAGGGGCAGACGCCCATGGCTGAGCAAGCAACATTCCGCTGCGGTGTGGTGCGATCCAGCGCCGATCTCCTGGATGGCTACAGAGAGGTGTTGCAGCAATCGGTGGCTGAACGCCGACTGGATGGCGTTCCCATCGTTTTGGACCTCTGCTGGGGATCCGCGACGGCGTGCGGTGCCGATGCCTTCCGTGCCCTGGGGGCTGATCTCACCGTGCTCCATGGGGAACCCGATGGCTCCCGCATCAACGTTGCTTGCGGGTCAACCCATCTGGAACCGCTGCAACGGGCTGTGATCGAGCGCGGCGCGGCGATGGGTTTTGCCTTTGATGGTGATGCCGATCGGATGCTGGCGGTGGACGGCCGCGGCCGCATCATCGACGGCGACCACGTGCTGTTTCTCTGGGGATCCGTGCTGCAGGAGCAGCAGGCGCTCCCCGATCAGCGGTTGGTGGCCACTGTGATGTCGAACCTTGGCTTCGAGCGTGCCTGGCAGCAGCGGGGCGGCACCCTCGATCGCACGCCGGTGGGAGATCAGCACGTCCATGCCGCCATGGTGGCCAGTGGCGCGGGCCTCGGTGGAGAACAATCCGGCCACATCCTTTCCGCCTCCCATGGGCTGTGTGGTGACGGTGTTCTGACCGCTGTTCAGTTGGCCACCTTGTGCCATGCCCAGGGCATCAGCCTCAGCGATTGGTTGGACCGCAGTTTCCAGGCCTACCCGCAGAAATTGGTCAATGTGCGGGTGATCGACCGTTTGCGCCGTAAGAACTGGAGCGCTTGCACTGCTCTCACCGACGCCATTGCTTCAGCGGAGCAGTCGATGGGCGAGACCGGTCGCATTTTGGTGCGGGCCAGTGGTACGGAGCCCGTCTTGCGGGTGATGGTGGAAGCCGAGCAGTCGGACGCTGTGGAGCATTGGACGGGGCATCTGGCCGCCGTTGCCGAGGATCATCTCAACGCGGCCTGAGGCTTAAGGCCTCGGCCATTAGGAGGGCGCCATCACAGGCATCGCCCTTGGCCTTGCCCCATCGGGCTTCGGGAATCGACTGATGGATGGCCTGTTGCACGGCTGTGCGGAACCCCTGGAGATGGGTGACGGCTCCTCCATGGCAGACCACCAGGGGGGAGCGCAGGGAAAGCTGCTGGGCCACGGTGCTGATGCAGCGGGAGAGGGCTGCTGCCGATCCCTGAACGATCTTCTCCGCGCCAGGGCAGTCCTTGGCTGCGGCTTCCACCACCAGCGGAGCCAAGGCTGCAAAGTCAGCCGTGCCGAAGTCCTGCTGAACCACCCGGGCTTTCACTGCAGCGTGGCTGTCGCAGCCCATCTGATTCCAGATCTGCAGGCGCAGCGGATGGTCGGGCAGGCGTCCATCGGCCATGCGCAGGGTCAGCTGCAATCCCTGGTGGCCGAGATCAAAGGCCGAGCCGGCTCCATCGAGTAGCCATCCCCAGCCACCACAGCGGTGTTCATGGCCGTTCTCGTCTCGGCCCAGCACGATCATTCCGGTGCCGCTGATCGCCAGGATTCCTGCACCTTCAGGGATTGCACCTCGCAAGGCGGTGTGTTCGTCTCCGGTGACCAGCACCTTGGTCAAGCCAGTGTCATCACCGATGGCCAGGGCCTGACCCACCAAACGTTCAGCACGCTGTTGCAACGCTGTTCCGTGTTCGATACCGCTGGCTCCCACAACGGCCGCCTGGATCACGCCATCGGGGTGATTTTTCAGGGCCTCCTGCGCACTGGTGCTGATCGCCTCGAGGAAACGACGTTCACCCTGGGGGGCATCCAGGTGGCTGACTCCGGGGCCCTCGCCTTCTCCAACAGGCTGGTGCACGCCGTTTTGAACCACGCTGAGGCGGCAGCGGGTGTGCGTCTGTCCGGCATCGAATCCAGCGAGCAGTGTCATGATTCCCTGGGTTGACTCACCAGGCTGGCCAGAGCAAACCAGCCGATCAGCTGCACTTCGGGGCGGAAGAAGATTGTGTCGGTGCTGCCCTGCATCAGCAGGCCAGCGATGGCAGCGAGGCTGGCGATGGATGCCAAGGCGCTTGGAGCATCGGCATTGAGCTGCTTGAGGCCCTGCCTCAGGCTGCTGGCCAGCAATCCCAGGCAGGCCAGTAGCCCGGGAATGCCTGTTTCCACCAGGATTTCTAAGGGTACGGAGTAGGCACTGAGGGCGTTGAACTTCGGTTGCTGATACAGGGGATAAATGCTGTTGAAGGCCGTATTGCCAGGGCCGATGCCCAGCCAGGGACGGTCTTGCACCATCTGGATGGCCGCCATCCAGACGTTGATGCGGAAGTTGTTGGAACTATCCCCCCGTCCCGCCAGCAGGCTGGTGATGCGCGTGCGGATCGGATCGATCTGGGTGGCCGCCACCACAAGGCAAGCGGCTCCAACCAGCAGCACGGCCAGAGGCACAAGACGTCTCCAGAGCGGAGGCCAGTGGCGTGTCCAGCGCAGCAGCAGCAACAACAGCAGCACGGCACCGGCAGCAACCATTCCCAGCCAGCCGCCGCGGCTGTAGGTGAACAGCGTGGCTGTTGCTGCCAACACCAATGTGGTTCCGGCAAACAGCTGGGCTCCCACCCCACGCCAGCGCACCAGTGCGATCGCTGCGAAGGGAATCAGCGGCAGCAGGTAACCCGCCAGGAGGTTGGGGTTGCCCAGGGGGCCGTAGATCCGAATGGTGCCGGCGCTGATGGAATTCGGATCGGCCCAGCCCGCCAGTGCCTCGCTGGAGGCATACAGCTGTCGCAAAGCCAGAACACTGCTGAGCAGCCCGCCACTCAGCAGTCCGGCGACCAGCCGGTTCCACCATCGGCTGTTGCTCAGCAGCAGCTTGCAGAGCAAGGCATAAACGCCCAGGTAGCTGAGCAGTTTGATCAGGCCTTTGCTGGCGGCAATTGGAACCGGAGAACATCCGGTGGTCACAATCGCGATGGCCAGAAAAAGCATCAGCCAGCGCGAGATGGTTCCGATGCGCCGAGGTGGCGGACTGCAGAGGCACCAGAGCAGCCAAAGAACGCCGCAGGCTGCAATCACCAGGGCCAGGCCTGTGCGTGTGAAGAAAGGAAGACCCGTGAACAAGGCCAGCAGCAGGAGTCCCGCCAGCCCTTCAAGGCGTTTCAGCACCGCCTGATCCGGAGTGATCACCCCCTGCCAGCGCACCAACAGGGCCCCACCGCTTGCCGTCTGGGTTGCATCCGCAGAGGCCATCGTGGGGCTTCAGGTGGTGAGTGCTTCCGCCGGATTATCGATCTCCTGCCAGCGCTGTTCCAGATCTGACACGGAAGGAAGTGGATTCTGGTTCCGTCGATAGAGCACCCGGTAGACGGGGAGGTTTTGCTCAAGCACGTAGCGCTCCCGTTCCGTGGGAACCGAAAGCGGGTTGCTGGCGCGCCAGGGACGTTGGTCCTCGGCGGGGCGGTCGAAACAGTCGCTGAGCTCGGTGAGAGCCACCATCGGCTCAATCACGTCCAGAACATCGCTCTGCAGAAACAGCTCACGGCCGGGCTGGAGGGCTGTTGCAATCGCGAGCAGAAGCGCCGGCTGCAGGACCCGGCGCTTGTGGTGCCTGCGTTTGAACCAGGGATCGGGGAATTGGATCGAGACCCGCTGCAGTCGGTCCTGCTTCAGGGCCTTCATCCAGCCTTCCAGGCTGATGTTGGCGTTGCAGAACAGGATCCGAACATTGCCGTGCTCCGAGGCGAGCGCGTCTTGATCGGCAGACATCACCAGCGGTCGGCGGATTTCAACGCCGAGATGGTTCCAGTGGGGATCACGCTCGGCCAAGCCCAGCAGGCACCGGCCACGGGCGCAGCCGATATCAAGGTGGATCGGCTGATCAGGAACGCGAAACAGCTGCTGGGGTGGTGGTAATTCCAGCGGCAACTGGAAGAAGCTGCTGAGGGGATTGACGTGCTGACGCAAGGTTCTGAAGCGGTGCGATCCGGTTCAACCGAGATTGTCAGAGCCACTGCCGGAGGAGCTGTCGGGGTCCTGGCGCAGCAAGCCCCAACAGGCGGTGTAGCCATGCAGATGTGTTGTCCCGCCGACGGGTCCGATCTCACCGTTGCAGAACGCTCCCGCCACAGGCAGGTCTGGCATTAGTTGACGCGCCAGGCTGATGTCGCCATCGGCTCGACCAAATAGCCCCTGGCCCCGTCCCAGGCAGGCCATGAGCAGTCCGAAGTGGACCGTGTCGTCAGAATCAGTTGTCGCTGCCGTTAGCAGGGCAACGGCTTCGTCCTGGGAGGCCGTTGCTTCGCGCAGGTGAAATTGCACGTTTTGGCCGGCGCGCACCCGCGCTGCAACGGCCACGGCGCCATTGTTGGGATCGACTCCGATCAGGTTGCGGATCAGGAAGGCACTCGATTCCGAGGCTGCTCCGTTGGCGTTCAGCCGCAGGCTGCTGCGTTCCACACCGAGGAACAACGAGTGACGCACCAGTTCGCGCTCCCGTTCGCTGAGGTCCGCCAGAACCCGTTGCAGGCAATTGATGGGGCTGGCCTTGGTGCTGCCATCACTGAGTTCCAACAACACGTTGCGCTGCACCTGCTCGATTGAGAAGACCGGGCCGATGGGGCGGCATCCCTGGGCCACAACGGTTTCGAGCCGCCAGCTTCCCCCGATGGAACACACCACTGCGCCGGTGACGACCTGGTCATCCAGCAGCAACGATCCGTGCGGGCTGTTGTGGGGTGCGGCGATGCCGCCAATCTTTTCGGCACTCGGATAGGCGTAGTCCAGCCCGCTGATCAGGTCATTGATTCCACTGCTGGTGGGGTCGATCAGCAGGATCTGGCTGCGGGCAGCCTCAGGGGTGATGCCAACCCAGTCTTGCCATTGCTGGGCGGCTCCATCCAGATCAGGCAGCTCCTCGATGCTCAGGTGTTGAGTGGCGATCGATGCCCCCGGTAGGGAGAGCAGCGTCACGCTCAAAGCAGGTGTCTGCTCCAGTTCCGCGGCGCTTCCGTCGCCGCGGGTGCCCACCACGCCGCCACCGGTGCATCCGATCCAATGCTTCGCGCTGATCTGGGCGCGAAGCATCGGCAGCAGCCGCGGCAGGTCGGTGGCATAACCCGTGGAGGTGAAGACAAGGGCGAGATCGGCTTCGCCCTTGGATCGGCCCAGTTGCACGACCACATCCCTTACGGCTTCATCCAGGGACGCTTTGCCAGACAACCCTGTCCGGCAACTGGCTTCAGCGCCCCCGGAGCGAAACCAGCTGAACGGTGCGAACGGTGCCATGAAGCGGACCTTATCAACCCTGGAGCACAGCTCGGGACGTTGATAATGGCGGCACTGTGACAGTCCCCAGTGAACGAGCTCACGTACCGCGCTCTGGTGTGGCTGACCTATCGCCTGGCCGCCACCTTCGCCGTTGGCGTGCCTCTGGTCCTGTTGATCTGGTCGTCCTGGCGTCGCGAGCCGTTGGTGCTTCGGCTGCTCGGGATCTATTGGAAAGTGGCCAGCCTGATGGCGATCAGCCTCTTGCTGCTGACGGATCAGCGGCCCTTGGGCTACGCCATGGCGGTTGTCGCACCGGTGTTGATGGTGATCAGCCTGTGGTTCTGGGTCGACATCAATGAGGAGCTGGCCGACCAGCCGCCCTGGCGTCCGCTGCCCCTTGCCGTGAAGGTGTGGCGTTGGGCATTCAGTGGGTTTGCTCTCATCAGCCTGGGCATGAGCGTGACGGGTTTGGGCTGCATGCAACAGCTGGAGTCCTCGGCATGCCACACCTGGCTGGAAGCTCCTCAGGGCATCCATGGTCTTGCGGCCACGGTGTTCAATTTTCTGTTCGGTGGTTTGTGGACCGAGGCCGTTGCTGCCTTTGTGGGGTACGTCGCCCTGGTGGCTTACCTGGCTGGTTTGCTGCAGTGGCTGTTGGTGCGTTTGCCCCGTTACGGCCGCGTGGCGGGGGATTTCTGATGACTGACCAGGCGCTGGTTCAGGCCCTGGAAGAGCGAACGCGTGTTCAGCCCCAGCGGGTTGTCCGCCTACGGGGTCAGGTCGGGGATGAGCCGTTTGAGTTGCTGATCTTCCGTGGGTTCAGCAGCAGCACCACCCATCCAACCGCCTTTGACCCTGATGCCTCCGTTCTCCCTGAGGGAACCAGCCTCGATCAGGCTGAGCTGCTGCAGGGGCCCTTGTCGCCAGGTCAAGAGGTTGTCCTGGCTGGACCGATGCCGCCGAACGATCTCCTGGCTCAGGCCAACTGGTGAGTCCGGCGTTCCAGAACCCCAACACAGCGCCCACAGATGTGGGGATGCTCCGGGTGTTGACCCACATCCCCCTCGTAGTGCCAGCAGCGCTCGCATTTGGTTCCCCGCGCTCGGCTCACCTCGATCGATGCGAGCTCGTCGTCCTGGCTGGCCAGCACTTCGGCCCAGGGCTCGCCGCCAATCTGCAGTTGTGAGACCAGCAGCCAGTCCCGCAGACCGTCCACCTCGGGATCCCCCGTCTCACTCAGCCAGGAGAGAGCGGCCTGGAGTTCCGGACGGCGGGCGTCAATCCGCACGGCTGCCTCAAGCGATGCGCCAAGTTCCTGACGGCCGCGGCAATCTTCAAGCACTTTGTTGACGGCGGCGCGGAGCTCCCGCAGCTCTTGAACCGGAGCGCTGAGAGCAGCATCACGCCACTCGACTGGAACCGTCGGCCAGCCCCGGTGGAAGACCGATGTCTTCTCCACGGGGTAAGGCAGGTTCTGCCAGATGTCTTCGGCCATGTGGCACAAGACGGGAGCGATCAGTCCGGCCAGGCGCTCGATGATCAGGGCCATCACGGTCTGGCAGCTGCGCCGGCGCTGGTCGGCGGGGGCACTCACGTAGAGCCTGTCCTTGGCGATGTCGAGGTAGAAGTTCGACAGATCGGTGACACAGAAGTTCTGCAGCAGCTGGAAGAAGCGGAAGAACTCGAAGCTTTCGAAGGCTTCTGTGATGTCGTCCATCACCTCGGCCGTGCGCTGCAGCATCCAGCGGTCCAGCAACGGCAGTTCCGCAATCGGGATCGCGTCGGTTGCCGGATTGAAGTCGTGCAGGTTGCCCAGCAGATAGCGGCTGGTGTTGCGCACCTTGCGATACACATCGGCCAGCTGGCGCAGAATCCCGGCTCCGATCGGCACATCGGCGGAGTAATCCACCGAGCTCACCCAGAGCCGCAGCACATCGGCGCCGTAGGGCGGTTCCTGTTTCTGGTTTTTGCCCCCCTCGATGATCACCATCGGGTCGACCACGTTGCCGAGGGATTTACTCATCTTGCGGCCCTTCTCATCCAAGGCGAAGCCATGGGTGAGCACCCGCTTGTAGGGAGCGTGGCCATTCACGGCGACCGAGGTGAGCAGTGAACTCTGGAACCAGCCGCGGTGCTGGTCGGACCCTTCCAAGTACAGGTCGGCGGGATAGCTCAGGTTGTCCCGCTGGCTGGCGACGGCAGCCCAGCTTGAGCCGGAGTCGAACCACACGTCCATGGTGTCGGTGCCCTTGCGCCACTGATCGGCCTGGTCGGCGTAGGCGGGCGGCAGCAGATCCGCTTCGTCTTTCTCCCACCAGACGTCGGCGCCGTGCTCGGCGATCAACGCCTGGATGTGCTCCAGAGTGTCGGCGTTCAGCAGCACCTCGCCGTTGCTGCGGTGATAAAAGACGGGGATCGGCACCCCCCAGGTGCGCTGACGGGAGATGCACCAGTCGCCTCGCTCCTTGACCATCGATTCGATCCGGTTGCGACCGGAAGCAGGGGTCCACTCCACGGCGGCGATCGCATCCAGGGCCTGTTGACGGAACCCTTCCACGGAGGCAAACCACTGTTCCGTGGCCCGGAAGATGGTGGGTTTCTTGGTGCGCCAGTCGTAGGGGTAGCGGTGGCCATAGGCCTCCTGCTTGAGCAGGGCCCCGGCGGACTCCAGTGCCTCAATGATCTTGGGGTTGGCATCCTTGAGCACATTCAGGCCCGCGAACGGCCCGGCCTCGTCGGTGAGGTTGCCGGCTTCGTCCACAGGGCAAAGCACCGGCAGGCCGTTCTTCTGGCCGGTGTGGAAGTCGTCGACGCCGTGACCAGGTGCGGTGTGCACGAGGCCTGTGCCTGATTCGGTGGTGATGTAATCGCCCCCGATCACCACCGGACTGGTGCGATCCAGCAGCGGGTGGCGGTAGGTCAGCCCGGCGAGCAGAGCGCCTTTGACGGTGGCGCGCCGGCTCAGTGGGCGCGCCAGGGTGCTGCTCAGCGTCTCGATCAGATCGGCAGCCACCAGCAGCAGTCGGCCATCGTCGTCGTCGGCCAGGGCGTAATCGAGCCGTTCATTCACCGACACCGCCAGGTTGGCCGGCAGCGTCCAGGGGGTGGTGGTCCAGATCGCCACCTGCAGGGCCTTCCCAAGGGCGTCGGTCTCCGTGGGCAGGTCCAGGCCTTCGGCCTTGAGTGCATCCCGCAGCGCCGCTGGAAGCTCCACGGCTGGGAAGGCGGCGTAGACGCTGGGACTGGTGTGGCCGTCTGGGTACTCCAGTTCCGCTTCGGCCAAAGCGGTGCGTGAACTCGGGCTCCAGTGCACCGGTTTCAGACCCCGGTAGATGTGCCCCTTGAGCACCATCTCGCCAAACACCCGAATCTGAGCCGATTCGTACTCCTTTTGCAGAGTCAGATATGGCTGCTCCCAGTCCGCCCAGATGCCCCAGCGCTGGAAGCCCTTCATCTGGCCATCCACCTGTTTGCGGGCGTAGGCGGCAGCCTTTTTGCGCAGCTTGATCGGTGTCAGCGCCTTTCGCTGCTCCTGATCCATCGACTGCAGCACCTTGAGCTCGATCGGCAGACCGTGGCAGTCCCAGCCCGGTACGTAGCGCACTCGCCGCCCGTTCAACACCTGATATTTGTTGATGACGTCCTTCAACACCTTGTTGAGGGCATGCCCCATGTGCAGCGCACCGTTGGCGTAGGGCGGGCCGTCATGGAGGGTGAAAGTTGGGCCGCTGTTGTTCAGGCCCAGCTCGCCGTCGATGCCGTGGTCTTTCCAGAAGCCCTGCAGTTCAGGTTCGCGTTGGACGGCATTGGCGCGCATGCCGAATCCCGTCTGCAGCAGATTGAGGGTGTGTTTGTAGGAGGGGCGTTCCTCAGCGGCGGCGTCGCGCGTCTCCTTGCTCACGGGGTCCCTGCTCTGGCCTCGGGATTATCAGTCTTCGCCCTCTGGAGATGTGACCTTGGCGGCTTCGGCTGATTCGGTGTCGCTTGCGTCAGTGGTTTCGGGGGACTCGGGACGCACCCATTTTTTGCCCGTAACCCCTGATTTCCCGGCCGGTTTGAGTTGTTTGGCAATGCCGCTGATGCCTTCGCCCACTCGGCCCGTGGTGATCAACAGTTGTTGAAGGCTGGTGCGCCAATGATCGAGCGAGGTGAACCGCTGCTGCTCGGTTTCGCTGAGGCTGTTCCAGCGGGCCTGTCCGACCTCGGATCCCAAGCGTGCGATCAACAGGCCGGCGCAGAGAACCGCCAGCATCGGCGCTCCCCGCAGACGGTCCGTGCTGGTGACCAGAACGAGACCCAGCAGCAAGACCACCGCGCCCCAAACACCATCGCGGGGACGACTGAGTTCAACGGCCAGAAGGGGAAGCAACAGGAGTGCCAGGCCGAGCAGGAGGCAGAGATCGCCGCTGAGGGTCGCAAGCATCCGAGGTGTGGCGGTCTGCTCCCATTCTGGTGCGATCTCTAAAGTCGGGGCGTTGCCCACCTGGCGGAATTGGTAGACGCGCTGGTTTTAGGTACCAGTGGCTTTGGTCGTGGGGGTTCAAGTCCCCCGGTGGGCATTCCTTTCCCTACCGTGGTTCGGGATCGTTACAGACTTGTTGCCTGACCTCCGGATGCATCAGAGCACTGCTCAACAACAGCAGCCTCGTCCGGTCGGAATGGGCTATCGCTCGGTTCCGCGTGAATTCGTTGACCCGCCGGCCTTCTGGAACCCCACCGTTGGCCTCTTCCTAGGCGGTTATGCCCTGGCGGCTCTGACCATCTGGGGCTGGTTTGTGGCGGCCTTGCCCCTGCCGGTGGTGCTTTGCACGGGCTTTCTTGCGCTGCATCTGGAAGGGACGGTGATTCATGACGCCTGCCACAACGCAGCCCATCCCAATCGATGGATCAACCAGGCCATGGGCCATGGCTCGGCGCTGTTGCTCGGGTTCAGCTTTCCCGTGTTCACGCGGGTGCATCTTGAGCATCACGCCCATGTGAATGACCCGAAGAACGACCCGGACCATATCGTCAGCACGTTCGGGCCGCTCTGGCTGATTGCTCCGAGATTTTTCTATCACGAATGGTTTTTCTTTCAACGTCGCCTCTGGCGCCGCTGGGAGTTGATGCAGTGGGGGCTGGAGCGCAGCATTTTTGTGGTGATCGTGCTGGCGGCGGCACGCTTTGACTTCCTGCCGTTCATCTTCAACTGTTGGTTTGCCCCTGCCCTGATGGTGGGCGTGACGCTGGGTTTGTTCTTCGACTACCTCCCGCATCGGCCGTTCACCTCCCGCAACCGCTGGACGAACGCCAGGATCTACCCAGGCAGGCTGATGAACTGGCTGATCATGGGGCAGAACTATCACCTGGTTCATCACCTCTGGCCATCCATTCCCTGGTTCGAATACAAACCGGCCTATGAGGCCACCAAGCCTCTGCTCGACGCCAAGGGATCTCCCCAACGGTTGGGAATTTTTGAGACCCGCCGGGATGGTTACAACTTCCTCTACGACATCCTTGTGGGAGTGCGCAGCCACAAGCGCCGCAGCGGAAAGATGAGGCGCGCAGCCCGCTTCATGCCAGGTCGTGGGCTGCGTCGCCACTGGCTCGGTTTTGTTGATCGCATCGCGATCAAAACCGAGCCCAAACGTTCGGTGTCTCGCTGATCCGGGTTCAGTCGGCCAGGATTTTCGGAACCCGGAAGAAGTCACCCTCTCTATGGGGTGCCTGGTTGAGAATGTCGTCCCGAACGGGGGTCGGCTGCACGCCATCGGCCCGGGTGACGTTGGTCACCTCCACGGCTCGCGTGGTTTCCGGAACGCCTTCGGTGTCCACCTGCTGGAGCTGACCCACGTACTCGAGGATGGACTCGAGCTGACCGGTGTAGGTCGCAATCTTGTCCTCGGGCAGATCAAGGCGGGCGAGCTGGGCCACTTTGCGGACGTCGTCGCTGGAAATCTGGCTCATGACTCGCCGAGGAACGTGCGCAGATCCTCGCTCAACGCGGTCGCGGCTGTCTCGAGCAAGGCGTCACCATGCTGGGCGGTGGCCAAGGAGGGGTGGGACCCCATGCGTCCATCGGGGTGACGGCGCCGGAAGTCGTCCGGTCCATGGATGGGGCCTGCTGGCGCGGGGTCGGGCAGCGGTCGCTGCTTGCTCTGCAGGCTCGGCTCCATGGCGAGGGTGACAGCGATTTCGCTGGGCGTGGCGTGATGGCCTTCTTTGTCGCCATACAGATCGCGCGCCTGGCGAATCACGGGGCCGGCCATGAACCAGTTGGCCAGCCGACAACGCAGCTGCGGGGCAACGGGGAGCTTGCGGGTGGCGGCGGTGCCGTGGGCCTGGGCAAAGGCGGCTTTGGCCGTTGCAATGTTGCCGCCATGGCCATTGATCACGAACACCCGTTCGAAGCCATGCCGGCCCAGGGACAACACCAGGTCGTGCAGAACGGCCAGAAGCGTTGCTGGCTGCAGGCTCATCGTTCCCGCGAAACCAAGGTGGTGTTCCGCCATGCCAAAGGCTTGAGCTGGGGTGACCAAAACGCCTGTGCGACGACCCACCTCAAGGGCCACCGCTTCTGCGGTGAGGGCGTCTGTGCCGATGGCGCCCGTGGGACCGTGCTGCTCGGTGGATCCCAGGGGGATGATCACCCCCTTGCAGCCTTGGAGGTAGCTCTCCACTTCAGGCCAACTGCGCAGGGCGAGGCGAATGGCGTCCGTGCTGTCGACAGGACCGGGAGTTGCAGCGGTCATTCAGGCTGAACCAGTGACCCGATGATCGCTCAACTCCCGCCGATCAGTGGGCGGTGCCGTTGCCGTCGTACTGATCGGTGTTGTAGTAGCCGCCGCGTGTTCCGAAGAACAGGCAGGCCAAGGGGAACAGCACGATGCTGGCGAGAAGCACAGTGCCGAGGTTGAAGCTGGAGGTGGCTGCGTCCATCACCTGGCCTGAACTCATCTCAGTTTGGAGTGGATGCGCCCTTCATGCATCGATGACGGGGCTTCTGTTGTGAGTTCGCCTTCCTCTTCAGGAATGTCCAGCCACCTCCGCAGCCATCCTGTGAGCCAGATGAAGGGAAGCGTGTCGGTCAGCGCTGCCAGCACCTTGAACAGGTAGCCGCTGCCAATGAAGCTGATCAGCTGCGGCAGCACGGACCGTTCCGGCTGCACAGGCAGCACATGGGCGCCGTAATGGCTGATCAGCACCACTGCACTGGTGTCCACCAACTGGCTCACCAGGGTGGAGCCGTTGTTGCGCAGCCAGAGCGCCTTGCCTTTGGTGAGCTGTTTCCAGAAATGGAACAGCCGCACGTCCACGAACTGCGCCGTGAGGTAAGCCACCATCGAGGCGCCAACCGAACCGAAACTGAGCTGCTGAATGGTGCGAAAGGTGCTGTCATCGCTGCCGCTCATGCTCGGCAGCACACCCCCCAGCCAGAGGATCAGCAGCACCCATCCGTTGAGCAGCAACCCGACCCACACCACTTGATTGGCTTTCTGTTCTCCCCAGAGTTCGCTGATCAGATCAGTGCAGAGGAACGTGACCGGGTAGGGCAGTGCGCCAACGGCCACCACGATCGGCCAGCCGCCGATGCTGCCCAGTTGCAGGAAGCGCGTCAGGCCCAGGATGTTGAGCATGCCGAGTGTTCCGAGGAACAAACCCGCCAGCACCAGAAAAACCCCATCACGCCGTGCCTGGAGGTTGCTGTCCACAGCCTGCAACGTTCAAGCTGAAACAAGCGTGGCCGCCAGCCGGCAGCTTGTCATCGATTTCGTTTCGCTTCCGCTCAATTTTTTTGCCCGTCCGGCTCAGATTGTGGGCCCCGATCTGGTGGGCTGCAGGTTGGTGAAACGCCAAGCGGATTGAGGTTTGCTGTGGGGCGTGATTGTGGAAACAGAGGCCTATTCCCAAGACGATCCCGCCTGTCATGGCTACCGCCGCCGTTCACCGCAAAACGAAACCCTGTTCGGTGAGCCAGGGCGGTTCTATGTGTATGTCAGCTATGGCATCCACCACTGCGTGAATGTGGTGACGGGTCGCTGAAATTGAAGACTGGGCTTGGCGTCTGGTTTGGAGTTTTGGAGAAATAAGCCAGAAATCAAGCCACAAACATGGAAAGATTGAGAGTTGCTGCTGAGGTGGAAGCAGAGGAGCTACGGATGGCTATGGCAGTGGCATTTGGGATTGGCTTTTGCGCTGAATCGGCTTTAGCCCGCAGGTAAACCAGATCGGGAAGCGAGTGAGAGAAGAGGTTGTGATGCGGAGACCACCGCCATTGCGCAATAACAACGGCGCTGTGCAGGTGAGAGTGCTACAAGCAAGCGTTGCTGGAATATCACGCCAGGTTGACTCAATCAGCCGCCATCCGCTGAAGGAGATTCCAATGCTGAAGATCAATAATCGAAAGATAGAGGATCAGATCAAAGAGATTTTGCAGCGCACCAGTTATGCCTCTGTAGAGGAGTATGTGATCGCAAGGTTCACCAGTGACCACCAGGCAGTGAAGCGAGGCAAGAAGTTGCCGTAAAATGGCGTCAGGTGAGAGATGCCTGGTGAATCAAGAGGAGATTATGCAGCAGCTGCAGGCTGCTGTTGCATTGCATAACCAGGGAGAGCTGGATCAGGCAGAGGTGATTTATAGAAGTGTGCTCGCTGTTGATGCCAATAATTTCTATGCACTTAATTTCTGTGGTTGTATCTGCAGAGAGAAGAAGAGTTTTGATGAGGCAATTGATCTATTGAGTAAGGCGATATTTCTGCAGCCAGGAAATCCTGACGCTGCTTATAACCTTGGGAATGTCTTTAAGGATGCTGAGCGATGGGACGAGGCGATCCCTTGCTATGAGAAGACTCTTGGTTTGAGGGCGGAGTATCCTGAGGCATTAAATAATCTTGGCATTTGCCTGAAAGAGGTAGAGCGTTTTGAGCACTCAGAGATTGTCCTCAGGCGCGCAGTCTCCATACAGCCAGGTTTCGCGGGTGCTTGGTTGAATCTAGGCAATACTTTTAAAGAGCAAGAGAAGTTTGAAGAAGCGATCGCCAGTTATCGAAAGGCGATTGAGGTGAATCCTGATTTTGCTGATGCGTATTTGAATCTGGGTAATGTATTGAATGAAGAGGGAGAGGTAGAGAAAGCGATCGCCAGTTATCGGAAAGCGATTGAGGTGAAGCCCGATTTTGCAGATGCGTATTTGAATTTAGGTAATACGTTTAAAGAGCAAGAGAAGTTTGAAGAAGCGATCGCCAGTTATCGGAAGGCGATTGAGTTGAAGCCCGATTTTGCAGATGCGTATTTGAATTTAGGTAATACGTTTAAAGAGCAAGAGAAGTTTGAAGAAGCGATCGCTAGTTATCAGAATGCGATTGAGTTGAAGCCCGATTCTGCGGATGCTTTTTATCTTCTAGCTGAATTAGAGGAGGGACAGTCTCTTGTAGATGATGCGATTTCTCATTATCAGAGAAGTCTGGAAATCAAGCAGGAATTTATTGTTTTGGGGAAAAGGTCTGATGCATCGAATGGCAAGGATTTGACCTCAGAAGTTGCCCAAAAGATAAAGACTGTCTTGCCGTCATCGTATCAATTAATTCCTAGCTTTAAGGATGCAATTGCTTTGGAATCTTGGGCGAGCCTTTGGCATGTGCATATTCCTAAAACAGGAGGAATGCGTATGTATAACCCGCTCAAGCTCTTGCTTGAAAGAATCAAGCTTGTCGGCTTGAGCCCTGCGAGGAATCTTTTTCATGTCAGTCGCTGTCACTCGCCTTTGGAGCTTCAGGCTTATTCGCGTGCTCTGAATGAGGTGGACGGCGTTTTGAGTGGGTGCATGGTCAATGTTTTTTCAGTTGCGCAGGATTTGCTTTGGAATGACCTGTGTATGAGATTGCAGTCTCAGCCTGCGCGAGTAGCTTTTTACCGCCCTGCTGAGCAGAGGCTCGTCTCTGCCTTGAAGTATTTGTATCGCAGCAACCAATGCGATTATTCATTGCTAAAGAAAGAGATCAATGGTGGGCATCTGCATCTGGACAACCCCACTGTCAGAGCGCTTTCTGGGGTTTTCGATCGAGAGCTGAGTCAGAAAGACTTGAGTGCTGCCCTTGCGAAAGAGCGTGTTGACTATCTTCTTCCGCTAGGTGATTTTTCTGTGGGCTCAAGAATTCAGTCTGCATTCTTATCTGCCAATGGACTTCCGAATATAATTCTACCTTCTGTCGTCAACTCCACTTCGCCTAAGTATTCGCCGTCTCCTGAGATGATGGAGGATCTCTTGAGTTTGGCGAGAGCTCGGGGTTTCGATCAGTGGGATCAGGCTCTGGATGATTCTATTGATTTAGATGATGTGCTGATCGAATTGCCTGACGACTCTGCTGCTCTAAATGATTGGACATTTATCTTTTACTCGGAAACTGCTCAGACTTCTGTTGACGAATGTGTGTTGATGCCAACCAGCGAATTGCTATCAGACAAGGAGCGCTGGTTGCCTGCAAAGGCATAAGCCAGAAACCAAGCCAGGTTGGGAGGTATGGAGGCACTACCGCTGAGTTTCTTCTGCCGACCAGCGGAGGTCGTTGCCCCCGATTTGGTGGGCTGCAGGTTGGTGAAACGGCAAGACGACGGCTCCTTGCTGTGGGGCGTGATCGTGGAGGCGGAGGCGTATTCCCAGGATGATCCCGCCTGTCATGGCTACCGCCGCCGTTCACCGCAAAACGAAACCCTGTTCGGTGAGCCAGGGCGGTTCTATGTGTATGTGAGCTATGGCATCCACCACTGCGTGAACGTGGTCACCGATCGGGCCGATTGGGCCAACGGCGTGTTGCTGCGTGCCGTGGCACTTCCCGATGAGCCGGAGCGGATGGCTGCAGGGCCCGGCCTGTTGGCACGACGTTTCGGGCTTGATCGCTGTGATGACAGCCGTCCGGTGACAGGCGAACATGACGTGTGGATGGCCCCAAGGTCAGACACATTTGCCAGCCAGGATCTTGTGACAACCACCCGGATCGGCATTTCCCAGGGCGCTGCAACCCCATGGCGCTGGTACCTGCGGAGCAGTCGCAGTGTCAGCAGACGAGCTCGGGGCGATCGCATGCCACCCAAGGCACAGTGCTGGGCGCCATCGCTGGAGTCGTCGTCATGAGTGGCTGGCCGCATCGACACGTGCTGGATCTCGCCTCGTTTTCGCGGGAAGACTTTGCAGCTGTGCTTGAGCTGGCCCAGCGGTTTCGTTCACTGCCCGTCACTGGTGCCCGCAAACTGCCCGCCTTGCAGGGCCGTCTGGTGGCAACGCTGTTCTTCGAGCCCAGCACCCGAACTCGCAGCAGTTTTGAGTTGGCGGCCAAGCGTCTGTCGGCAGACGTGATGAGCTTTTCACCCTCCAGCAGCTCACTCAGCAAAGGGGAAAGCGTTCTCGACACAGCGCGCACCTACGTGGCCATGGGCGCCGACGTTTTGGTGGTGCGCCACCGTTCCACCGGTGTTCCGCAGCAACTGGCGCTGGATCTGCAGCAGATGGGTGAGCGCACCGTGGTGCTCAATGGGGGCGATGGACTTCACAGTCATCCCAGTCAGGGACTGCTGGATCTGCTCACTCTTGCTCGGCATTTCTCGCCCCAGTACCCCATGCCGGAAGCGCTGCAAGGTCGCCGGATTGTGATTGTCGGAGACATCCTTCACTCGCGGGTGGCCCGTTCCAATCTCTGGGCTTTGACGGCCTGTGGCGCGGATGTGGTGTTGTGCGGTCCTCCCAGCCTTGTTCCCGAGGATTTTTCGGCCTTCGTGGATGCTCCGCCCCCGGGTCTGCTGAAGGATCCGGTGCCGCAACGGGGCAAGGTCAGCGTGGTGCGGCGCCTGGAGCATGCGCTGCCGGGCGCCGATGCCGTGATGACCCTGCGGCTTCAGAAGGAACGGATGGGCCAGCAGTTGCTCACCAGCTTGGAGCGCTATCACCGGGACTTCGGGCTGAGCCATGAGCGCATGCAGCTCTGCGGAGAGAACGCTCCCGTACTGCACCCCGGCCCGGTCAATCGCGGCGTCGAATTGAGTGGCACGCTTCTGGATGACCCGCGCGTCAGCCTTGTGGAAGAGCAGGTCAGGAATGGCGTGCCCACCCGGATGGCCTTGCTCTATTTGATGGCAGCTTCCGAATCTGCAACTGAGGCCTCCCTGGTGTCGAGCAGCTCCTGAGTTTGGGGGAGTCCACTGAGCTGATGGGCGTAGTAATCCATCGCTGCCTTGAGGCCGGCATCGGGTTCTGCGATGGAGGGACCTTTGCCGCTGGCCATCGGGAAGTGGGCATCCTCAGCATCAAGTGCCAGATGCTGGCTGGGCATTCCGGTTAGCAGAATCGAGGCCCGTTGCCGGGTCGCCAGGGCGTACAGCCATTGGATGCTCAAGGTGATCCGGTTCTCTCGGTTGGGGATCAAGGCCAGGTGAACGATGGCCCACAGCAGCAGGCCCAGGCGTCCGGAAAATTTGAAGCCATGCAGGTCGGCCACTGCACTGGCGTGCACCACAGCCATGCTGCCGAAATCGACGTAGCGGAATTTGGGGCGGGAACCTCCGGAGACGATTGCAGCGATGTCTTTTCCGATGAATGTGCCGGCCTGTTTGGCGGGAGCCGCCATGCCCGGCAGCGGCCTGCCATTCACGGTGTGGCTGTAGCTGCAGAGATCACCAGCGATGCGGATCTCGGGATGGCTGGGAATCGAGAAATCGGGGTTGACGATGACCCTTCCACCGCGATCGACGTCGCAACCGGTGGCTTCCGTGAGCTTCTGTCCCAGATGGGATGGCTTCACACCAGCGGTCCAGATCACCGTTGCCGCATGGACCCGGACATCACCATCGGGGCTGCTGATCACCACCTCTCCGGGCCGCATGGTTTGGACGCGGCCCTGGGGCAAAAACTCGATCCCGTCGCGTTCGAGAGCCGCAAGGGCCGCTTCGGAGAGCTCCGATGGCATCGCTCTCAGCACTCTGTCGCCGGGGTCCACCAACACGATCCGTGTTTTCTGGGGATCCAGCTGTTTGAAGGCATTGTTCAGGGCCCAACGCATCAGCTCAGAAACGGCACCAGCCATCTCGCAGCCGCTGGGGCCGGCACCAACGATCACCACCGTCTGCAGAAACTGGCGTGCCTCGGGGTTCGGTGTCTGCTCCGCCTGCTCCATCGCCATCAGCAAACGGCGGCGTATTTCCTCGGCGTGTTCGAGGATTTTCATCGGGGTCGCAAAGGTACGCCAGTCTTTGTGGCCGAAACAAGTGCTGCCTGATCCTGTGGCCAGGATCAGATGGTCATAGCTGTAGGCCTTGCCGTTGAAAACGATCTGTTTGCCTTCGGGGTTCACGGTGGTGACCTCCCCCAGCAGCACCTGCACGTTGTCTTGCTTGCCCACCAGTTCGCGCAGAGGTGTGGCCACATCACTTCTTGAGACCAAACCTGTGGCCACCTGATAAAGCAGTGGCTGGAACAGGTTGAAGTTGCGCTTGTCAATCAGGGTGATGCGCACATCCGCCTTGGCCAGGGCCTTGCAGGCGTGCACCCCTGCAAAGCCTCCGCCGACGATGACCACATGCGGTGCATGACGTAACCGCTCCGCTGGCGGTTCAAGCTCCAGGAAGCAATGGTTGCTCGCCATTTGCATCCCATCGGATTCTTTCCGAAGGGTATGAATCGCAATCTTGGTTGGCTGTTTTGAACGGTTCTGCTTCAGATCAGCTTGAATCCTTCGAGAAAGAGGCCGTAGAGAAAGCCAATACGACCAAGGTCCAGGAGCTGTTGGGGCAGCTTCAGTGATGATTCGGAGCTGCGTCGGCGCCGGATCGTGAGTTCAGTGGCAAGTACCACCACAAGCGCAGCCACGGGGTCCATCTGCCCGAGAACGCCTGCCACTGATGTGATGGCGCTACCGATCAAAAAGCCGATGAGTCCGGCAAGGGCCAGCAAGGAAAACCGCCGCCAAGGATTGCGCGCCCATCGATCCAGCCTTTGAAAGGCTGCTCCAAGGTTGGTTTGCAGCCGGGTGGTTTGAAGCCGTCGCACGGCACTGGTTTCAGGGGAAGAGGCAGGGTCGAAACCAGTGATCCCCATCACCCGGCCATGCCCCTGCCAGCACCTGTTTACACCACCCGTAGGCAACCTGCAGGCATCAGACACTACGGATAGGAGATTTCAATAAAAAAACCCGGGGCAAGCCCGGGCCAGGTGATGGGGATTGGCGCAGCAAAGCCAGAGCTGAGGGCTTTGACAACGGCTTGCGCTGAAAGTTATTTGGACTCAGCCTTCGCTTTTCTGGACGCTTTGCCTTCGAGAAGCTCTAGCAGAGCTTCCATTTGTGCCATCACACCCCGAACTTCGCCCGCTTCGGGAAGAAGGCCGTCTTCCATGACTCCTTGGTGCATCTCGCGCAGCTCTTGGCGGATGTAGCGCAGGTGGCTCACGACCTGCTCGCGCTTCGATTGCGACATCGGCTACGGGGGAGTTCAACACCCCCCTTTTACCTCATGGGGGGTCAGGTGCGGCGTGATGGGGCACGACTTATCGCACCGGCTGCAGCCAGGAGTGTGAAGGTGAGCAGGGCTGAAGGTCGTGCCACGGTGCTGAACACCACCAGGACAAACAGGCCAATGAGTGGCAGGCGACGCTGCAAAAGCGCAGTGGAGAATAGGGGATTCGAACCCCTGACCTCTGCGGTGCGATCGCAGCGCTCTACCAACTGAGCTAATTCCCCGGTCAGCCAACGCTAGCCGGCACGGCCTGCGTCAAACTGCCATGAATGGGGTCTGAGGACGGCTCGATGCTTACGCAGGAACGGCTCGAAGCTTTTGACGAGGCCTCGACGGCCGAACTCGCCCGCCGGCTTGAAGAGGACGATTACCCCTCTCCTTTCGACAGCCTTTCGGATTGGCACCTGCTTCGGGCGCTGGCCATTCACCGGCCCGAGCTGATCCTTCCGTACCACCATTTGGTGGACCAAGAGCCTTTTGATGAAGATTGAGCAGGCGTCGCCACTGTCGTCGCCACTGTTCGGGCGGCGTGTGCTGGTGGCCGTCAGCGGCAGCATTGCTGCTGTTAAGACGCCCTTGCTCGTCAGCGCGCTGATTAAGGCCGGCGCTGAGGTGCGCTGTCTTGTGACCACCAGTGGTGCTGCCTTGGTGAGTCCCGTGGCGCTCGCCAGCCTCAGTCGCCATCGCTGCTATCTCGAGGCCGACCATTGGGACTCCGCCTCATCCAGGCCGTTGCATATCGAGTTGGCGGAGTGGGCGGAGTTGGCCATCGTTGCGCCCCTTAGTGCCAGCAGCCTGTCCCGCTGGAGCCAGGGTTCAGCCGACGGTCTGCTCGCCAGTGTTCTGCTGGCCATGGAAGCTCCTGTTATCGCGGCTCCGGCGATGAACACGGCCATGTGGCGTCACCCTGCGGTGCAACGCAACTGGCAGCAGGTTCAATCCTTCCCTGGGGTGATCCCCCTCGTGCCGGCGTCCGGTCTCTTGGCCTGTGATCGCGTCGGCGATGGGCGCATGGCCGATCCGCTGTTGATTGAGTTGGCGGCTGCGTCTGTGTTCAGCCGCGGTTCGGGAATTCCTGACGTGACCCTTGATTGCTCGGGGATGACCGTTCTTGTTTCGGCTGGACCGACGCAAGAGTCGATTGATCCGGCCCGTTTCCTGAGCAACCGCAGCAGCGGCCGCATGGGTGTGTTGCTGGCGCAGGCGGCACGCCTCCGGGGTGCCACCGTTCATCTGGTGCATGGTCCATTGGATCTCCCCGACGCCTGGCTTGAAGGCCTGGAGTGCACTGCGGTGGAGAGTGCCGCCGAACTCGGTTCAGCTCTGCAGTTGGCTCAGTCCAGATCCGATGTGCTCGTCATGGCTGCTGCCGTCGCTGACCTGCGGCGCGATGCCGCTCCCCCAAGCAAGCTGGCCAAGCAGGATCTTCAGCAGGCACTTGTTTCTGGTTGGGCCGAAGTGCCTGATTTGCTGTCGAATCTGACCCGCCAACGCCGTCCCGGACAGTTGGTTCTCGGTTTCTCAGCGCTCACAGGCAGCGATGCCCATTTGCTTGAGCGGGCTGAAAGCAAGCGGCTGGCGAAGGGCTGCGATTTGATGATGGTGAATCCCGTGGACCGCGATGGTCAGGGTTTCGGGGACCAATCCAATGGAGGCTGGTTGCTTGGAGATGGCTGGAGACGAGAGCTGCCTGTGACGGCAAAGCTCTCTCTGGCCCATCAATTGATAGATGCTCTGGTTGAGGCTCGGGATCAGGCCGCGGCGTCGATGGAGTCCTGACCGAGCAGGTCGATGAAGGTGCGCAGCTGAAGACGAGGGATGTAGGGCCAGCCTCCGTTTTTCTCCATTCCCTGCAGAAGTGTGAACAATTTCTGGCGGTTTTCTGGAAGGCTTTGACGAAACGGACCGTCCTGAACGTCGCGATGCAGGGCCTCCAGCTCACGCAGCAGGGTGAGCAGTGCTTCGGGATTTCCCCTCAACTCCTCTGCCAGCTCGCCTAGGGCGGCCAGTGCCGGAGCCATCCGTGCCTGGGTCGAATCGGGATCGTTGGATGTCACGCTCTTTCGACAAGTTGTTGAGAGCTGCAAAAGGCTAGCCCTGACGTCATTTTTCGCCCTGTAAGATCCAGATCTGACGGCATTCCGTCCCCATTAGCGTTCAGCCGATCGGCTCCTTCCATGCGCATTCGTCCTCTGCTGGCCGTCGTGCTGGCGCTCTGCCTCGCGTTCTTCACCACGGCCTGCAGTGGCGACAGTGATGCAGTCCAGCGTGGTGGATCCAACGTCACCTACGACGACATTCACAACACCGGCAAAGCCAACGATTGCCCCACGATCGGGGATTCAGCCCGGGGCTCGATTCCTCTGACGGCCGGTGGCAGCTACGAGCTGCGTGAGATCTGCATGCACCCCGTGCAGGTCTATGCCAAGGAGGAGCCCAAGAACATTCGTCAGCAAGCCGAGTTTGTTGAGGGCAAGATCCTCACCCGTTACACCTCCAGCCTCGACTCCGTTTTTGGCGATCTCAAGGTGACGGAATCAGGCCTGCAATTCCAGGAGAAAGGTGGCATCGACTTCCAGCCGATCACCGTTCTTGTGCCCGGTGGCGAAGAGTTCCCCTTCACGTTCTCCAGCAAGTCCCTCAATGCCACTGCTGATGGCTCGGCTCTGACCACCAGCACTGACTTTGAAGGCACCTATCGCACCCCCAGCTACCGCACCAGCAACTTCATTGATCCCAAGGGTCGGGCTCTGACGACTGGTGTTCAGTACGCCCAGGGTCTTGTGGCACTTGGTGGTGATGACGAGCAGCTCGAGAAGGACAACAACAAGCGCTACATCGATGGTGTGGGAACCATGAGCCTCTCCATCACCAAGGTTGATCCTGAAACCGGAGAATTCGCTGGTGTGTTCAGCGCCATCCAGCCCTCCGACTCCGACATGGGTGGTCGTGAAGTGGTCGACATCAAGATCACTGGCGATCTCTACGGCCGTCTTGAAGAGGCCTGATCCAAGTCATCACAACAGGTTGCAAGGGGGCTTAGGCCCCCTTTTTTGTGGCCCATTGCAATCCTCCGGCGATCTGGGAGAATCGCCCGATCTTTCCATGCAGCCATGACCGTCAGTGCTTCAGCTCCTGCCCAGCGATCCGGTGTGATTGCTCCCTACGGCGGAACGCTGGTTGATCTGATGGTGGCCGAGGCGGATCGTGCCGCTGTGAAAGCCACGGCGACCAAAACGATCGAGTGTTCCGATCGCAACGCCTGTGATGTGGAGCTGCTGTGTGTTGGTGGCTTCTCTCCCCTGCGTGGCTTCATGCACCAGGAGGACTACGACGCCGTGGTCAGTGGGCATCGTCTGGCTGCTGGCCAGCTGTTCGGCCTGCCGATCGTGATGGACACCGACCGCGATGACGTGGTGGTGGGCGACAAGCTGCTGCTCACCTACAAGGGTCAGGACCTGGCCGTCCTCGAGGTGGAGGACAAGTGGGAACCCAACAAAGTGGCTGAAGCCAAGGGCTGCTACGGCACCACCTCCATTGAGCACCCTGCGGTTCGGATGATCACGATGGAGCGCAAGCGCTTCTATCTGGGTGGAAGCCTCCAGGGTCTTGCTCTGCCCGAGCGGGTGTTCCCCTGCAAGACCCCTGCTGAGGTGCGTGCAGGCCTGCCCGAAGGTGAGGACGTGGTGGCGTTCCAGTGCCGTAACCCCATTCACCGTGCGCACTACGAACTGTTCACCCGTGCCCTGCATGCACAGAACGTCAGTGACAACGCTGTGGTGCTGGTTCATCCCACCTGCGGTCCCACTCAGCAGGACGACATCCCTGGTGCCGTTCGCTTCCAGACCTATGAACGTCTGGCGGCTGAAGTGAACAACGACAGCATTCGCTGGGCCTACTTGCCCTACGCCATGCACATGGCCGGTCCGCGTGAAGCGCTGCAGCACATGATCATCCGCCGCAACTACGGATGCACCCACTTCATCATTGGCCGGGATATGGCCGGCTGCAAATCGTCTCTCACCGGTGACGATTTCTATGGCCCTTACGACGCTCAGAACTTCGCGAAGGAGTGTGCCCCCGAGCTCACGATGGAAACCGTTCCCTCCCTGAACCTCGTTTACACCCAGGAAGAGGGCTATGTGACGGCCGAGCATGCTGAAGCGCGTGGCCTACACGTGAAGAAGCTGAGCGGCACCCAGTTCCGCAAGATGCTGCGCGGTGGTGAGGAGATTCCCGAGTGGTTCGCCTTCAAGAGCGTGGTTGAGGTGCTCCGCGCCGCCTGAAGACTGAGAACCCGTTTAACATTCCTTCATCTACGAGGCGACCTGTGAACAAGCGTTGGCGAAATATCGGTCTCGGGGCCCTCTTGGTTCTGGCGATCGTTGTGATTGCACCAGCCTTCTTTGGTGGCGGCGGTGGCAGCCAGCCCCAGGTGAACACCATCCGCTACAGCGAGTTCGTTGAGGCGGTGAAGGATGACCAAATCAGCCGTGTGCTGATTTCTCCTGATCAAGGCACCGCCCAGGTGGTTGAAAACGACGGCCGTCGTGCCCAGGTCAACCTGGCCCCCGATCGTGAGCTGCTCGGTTTGCTGACCGAACACAGCGTTGATATCGCCGTGCAGCCCTCCCGTCAGACCCCTGGCTGGCAGCAGGCTGCTGGAAGTCTGATCTTCCCTCTGCTGCTGCTTGGTGGTCTGTTCTTCCTCTTCCGGCGCGCCCAGGGTGGAGGTGGCGGCAACCCAGCCATGCAGTTCGGCAAGAGCAAAGCGCGGGTTCAGATGGAGCCCTCCACCCAGGTGACCTTCACCGATGTGGCCGGCATTGAAGGGGCGAAGCTTGAGCTGACCGAGGTGGTCGACTTCCTCAAGAACCCCGATCGCTTCACGGCCGTCGGCGCCAAGATCCCCAAGGGTGTTCTGCTTGTGGGGCCTCCTGGCACCGGTAAGACCCTTCTCGCCAAGGCTGTTGCTGGTGAAGCAGGTGTTCCCTTCTTTTCGATCTCTGGTTCTGAGTTCGTTGAGATGTTTGTTGGCGTTGGTGCCAGCCGCGTTCGCGACCTCTTCGAGCAAGCCAAGAAAAACGCTCCCTGCATCGTCTTCATCGATGAGATCGATGCCGTTGGCCGTCAGCGGGGCGCAGGCCTCGGCGGTGGTAACGACGAGCGTGAGCAAACGCTGAACCAGCTCCTGACGGAGATGGATGGTTTCGAGGGCAACACCGGGATCATCATCGTGGCGGCCACCAACCGCCCGGACGTGCTCGATGCCGCTCTGATGCGCCCCGGACGTTTCGATCGTCAGGTCACCGTTGATCGGCCTGACTATTCCGGACGTCTACAAATTCTTGGGGTTCACGCTCGCGGCAAGACCCTCGCCAAGGACGTCGATCTCGACAAGGTTGCACGCCGGACACCTGGTTACACCGGTGCCGATCTCGCCAACCTTCTCAACGAAGCCGCCATCCTTGCGGCCCGTCGCGAGCTCACCGAAGTGAGCAACGACGAGATCAGCGATGCCATTGAACGGGTGATGGCGGGCCCGGAGAAGAAGGACCGTGTGATGAGCGAGCGCCGCGCTCGCCTGGTGGCCTATCACGAGGCTGGTCATGCCCTTGTGGGCGCTCTGATGCCGGACTATGACCCGGTTCAGAAGATCTCGATCATTCCCCGCGGTAATGCTGGCGGTCTGACCTTCTTCACCCCCAGTGAAGAGCGAATGGAATCAGGTCTCTACTCCCGGGCCTACCTCCAGAACCAGATGGCTGTTGCCCTTGGCGGTCGGGTGGCTGAAGAGATTGTCTACGGCGAAGATGAGGTCACCACTGGTGCATCCAACGACCTCCAGCAGGTTGCGTCCACCGCGCGTCAGATGATCACCCGCTTCGGCATGAGCGATGAACTGGGTCCTGTTGCCTTGGGGCGCGCGCAGGGTGGCATGTTCCTTGGCCGCGACATCGCTGCGGAGCGTGACTTCTCTGAGGAAACCGCCGCCATGATCGATAAAGAGGTCTCTGAGCTGGTCGATGTGGCCTACAAGCGCGCCACCAAGGTTCTGGTCGACAACCGAGCCGTTCTGGATGAATTGGCTGAGATGCTCGTTGAGCAGGAGACTGTTGATGCTGAAGAGCTTCAGGAGCTGCTGATTAAACGTGACGTCCGGGTCGCCGAATACGTCTGATTTCGATTCGTCTTCCAACACTTGGCTGGTGCGGCAGGAGCTCTTGGTGGCATCCCTGCAGCATCAGCCCCTTTTGTTGGTGATTCGGCCTGATCCCGACGACCTCGCGGCTTCAGGCTCTGGTTTGTTGGACCAGGTGAAGCAGCTTCACGCCGCAGGACTTCGACATCTCGAAGTGGCCTGGGTTGACCAGCCAGGCTGGATGGGGTTCATGCATCGGGTACAAGACCATTGCCCTGGTCTGAATCTTGGGGCTGCTTCGGTGACGGTTTCCAAGGCGCTCAACGATCTATCGCGGCTTGATCTCAGCTACGCCATGGCACCGTGCTGGTGCCCTGAGCTCGTGGAGCAGGCCAGAGAGCTTGGTGTCTTGCTGGTGCCTGGGGTCTTCAGCCCCACGGAGGTTCACCAGGCCATGCGGTTCGGCTGTCGTGTCGTCAAGCTGTTTCCCGCTGCCAATCTGGGGCCTGGTTACTGGAGCCGCTTGCAGGCGCCCCTTGGCCCCCTGCCCTTCGTGATTGCCGCTGGTGGTCTCGAGGTAAGCGACCTCCCCGTATGGCTGGAGGCTGGTCATGGCGCCGTGGCTCTGGGCCGCAGGGTGGTGGGATCGGCGCCTGCCTTCCAGGCACTTCTCGACTGGTTGCGTCAATCGACAAGCCAGCGTTGACGCCAACGGCTGGTCGACATGCGTCCAAAATGCTACAGATGAGATAGCTATCCAACTGCGTCATGTCGCAGCTCACGATCAAGCTCAGCGACAAGGCCGATGCCCTGATCGCTCAGCTTCAGAAGGAGATTTTCAATCGTCGGCGCAAGAAGGTGTCGGCTGCTGGAGTCGTGGAGACCCTGGTGGAAAGCGGAGCAAAATCGCAGTCTGACAAGCGTTTTGCCACGTCCTGGACGAACCTGATCAAGGACATTGAAAAGGCGGCCAAGCTCTCCTACGCCCATGGCAGCAAGCCATCCACCCTCAGTGATGAGGAGTGGGCCCTGGTGTTGAGTCATCGCAGCCGTGGGACCACCGGTCGTGCACGCCGGACGGTGAAGAAAACGTTGGCTGCCAAGAAACCAGCCTCAGCCAAGGCTCAGGCCAGCAAAAAGCCCGCCCGCCGCACCCGGACCCGCAGCGCTGCAAAGACGAAAACGGCCGCAGCGGCGGTGAGCTCCAGCTCAGCGGTGAGTTCCGTCTGAACTGATTCAAGGGTGGTGCTCACCAAAGGCTGCATTGCCCCTGCTGCCTCAGTAGGTGATCAGCCAGAACGAGTGCCACCATCGCTTCCACCATCGGTACGGCCCGCGGCAGAACGCAAGGGTCGTGCCGTCCTTTCCCAGCGAGTGTGGTGGCCTTGCCATCGGAATCAATGGTCTGCTGCTCTTTGCGGATCGTGGCCGTTGGCTTGAAGGCCACTCGGATCACAATCGGCTCACCATTGCTGATCCCTCCCTGGATGCCCCCGGAGTTGTTGGTGGCGGTCTTCAGCCGTCCATCCTCGGTCGGCACAAAGGCGTCGTTGTGCTCGCTGCCTTTCAACAGCGTTCCATCGAAACCAGACCCAATTTCAAATCCTTTGGTGGCCGGCAACGACATCACAGCTTTGGCGAGGTCGGCTTCGAGTTTGTCGAACACCGGCATGCCCAGACCAATGGCGGGATGGCGCACCACGCATTCGATCACTCCGCCGCAGGAATCACCCTCGCGGCCAATGGCTTCGATGCGCTCAATCATCCGCTCGGCGATCGCTGGCTCGGGGCACCGAACGATGTTGGCCTCCACATCACTCAGCTGAACCTGCTGTGGGTCGATGCCGGAGGCTTCGATGGTGTGGATCCGCTTCACCCAGGCCAGGATTTCAGTTCCTGCTGCTTGTTTCAACAGTTGTTTGGCGATCGCACCTGCAGCGACACGGCCGATGGTTTCCCGCGCTGATGCACGTCCACCACCGCTGCGGGCCTGGATTCCATACTTCGCCTGGTAGGTGGCATCGGCATGGGAGGGCCGAAAGGCGACCGCCATGTCCTTGTAATCCCCGGGCCGTTGGTCCTTGTTCCGCACGACCATGGCAATCGGGGTGCCAAGGGTGGTTTCGCCATCCAGCAGGCCACTGAGAATTTCCACCTGGTCCGCTTCCTTGCGCGGTGTGGTGATGTGGCTTTGGCCTGGCTTGCGTCGGTCCAGTTCGGCCTGAATCGACTCGACGCTTAGGTTGAGCCGTGGTGGACAGCCCTCAACGATGACACCCACCCCTCCTCCGTGGGATTCACCGAAGGTGCTGATCCGGAAGAGGTCGCCGAAGCTGCTGCCCATGGCCATTGATCGATGCGGTGAGGCTACGAAGCCATCGGTTCAGATCAACTCCGGATGGGGCAATTTCGGACGTTCTGTCGTGGGATGCTGCCGGGCCATCTCGAAATCACAGAACTCAAATCCCGGGCCGACACAACAGCTCATCAACGAGTAGTCACCAAGACTCCGCGCCGCCTGCCAGGTGTTGGCGGGAACCACCTCGATGGGGTTGGACGCATGCAAAGCATCACGTTTCAGCCCTGTGCCATCGCCCTGGCATTGAAAGAGCTCCAGCGTGGCCCCATCAATGTGCGTCCAGACTTCGTCTCCACCGATCACCCGATGCCAGCAACTGACGGCACCGGCGGGCAGCAAAAACAGAATGGCCGTCAAGGCAGATCGCTCGGCACCGTCCTGTCGCTGCACTTGGTCTGGACTGCGATGCAGCTCTCGGTACCAGCCCCCCTCTGGATGGGGCTTTAAGCCGAGGTGCTGGATCAGGGGTTGCGTTTTTCTCATGGCAGTCCGGCGCGTTCTCTCATGCTTTTCAGTTGCTGCTAGTCCCGGCCCATCCATAGGACTGCTCAGTCAAAGCCCACCAGCAAAAGCGGTTGCTTCGTGCGATATCGAGGTTGCCTCGCTTCCACGCTGCTGAGTCGACTCAAAGCTTTGCTGAGGGGTTGGCACCTCTGCATCGCACAGAGTTGTGCAGAGAAGACTTTAGATGGCTCCTCTCTGTTGATGGTTGATTGGAGCTCAAGTCTGAAAGCACAACAAAAAGCCCCCTCCGAGGAGGGGGCTTTCCGATTCAGTTGATCTGAATCGTTTTTGCTGTTCCGAAGGGAACAG
>NZ_JAKUHJ010000011.1:0-65210 GCF_023630635.1 Synechococcus sp. MU1651 | reverse complement strand
GCCCCGGCCCACCCCCACCTCCCCGGTGCCGCCCGGTGCGGTGATTCGCGCTGTTCAACCTGGAGGGCCGGCGGACCGCGCCGGGCTCAAGGTGGATGATGTGATCCTTCGCTTCGATGGCCAGGTGGTTGATGGCCCAGCTGCGGTGGTCAGTGCCATTGAACGCCGCGGTGTCGGTGCCACGGTTGCGCTCGAGGTGCAGCGAGCTCAGGAGCGGGTCTCGATCAACGTCAAGCCCGTCGATTTGTCGGCCTTGGCTCCTGGCTGAAGCTTTTGGCTCAGGCGTCGTCGGCGTCCCTCAGTTGTTCGACGCATTGGGTGATGCAGTCGCCATCGTCGAGCGAACAGGTGGTGATGCACTGGAAATAGGTTTCCACGGCGTCCCAGGTCTGCTCATGGGGGGCCGGACCGGGGGCTGTTGAACCGCCAATGGGTTCGCTGTTGCCGGGGCCGGGAACCATCCTCATCGGGGCTAGAAGGTCAGTTTTGTCAGCCTATGCAGATGAAAACAGCAGGTAAAGAGAAATAAGTCTTCCTGCCTAAACCTGTGTGAAGTTTTCGTTGCCGTCGCCTGATGCCAGTCAGGCCGCCTTTTTACGGCGGGCGTCGCGTGCCTTCTGCTTCTCCTTGTTGGCCTTCCGCTTGGCTTCCCGTTCTGCAGCCATTTCTTTCTCGTTGGCGGCTGCCCTTTCCTCCTCTTTCTTCTCGAGGTAGTAGTTGTAATCCCCGCGATACATCACCAGTTCGCCGTCACGCAGTTCCACGATGCGATTGGCGACGCGGGAGATGAAATAGCGGTCGTGGGAGACCAGCAGCGCGGCTCCCTCATAGGCCATCAAGGCGTCCTCAAGCATCTGCTTGGCGGGGATGTCGAGGTGATTGGTGGGCTCATCCAGAACCAGCAGATTGCAGGGGGTGAGCAGCATCAGGGCCAGGGCCAGACGGGCTTTCTCTCCGCCGCTGAGCTTCCCGACTTCCTTGAACACCGTGTCGTTGCTGAAGCAGAAACTGCCAAGCAGCGAACGAACCTGGGTCTGGGTCCAGTCGGGAACCGCTTCGTACATCGTGTCGATCACGGTCTTGGACAGATCCAGGGCTTCGGCCTGGTTCTGTTCGAAGTACCCCGCAATCACGTTGTGCTCCCCAAGCCGTGCACTGCCTTCATCGGGGGGTTCAACCCCCATCACCAGGCGCAGCAAGGTGGACTTTCCCGCACCGTTGGGACCAACGAAGGCAATGCGGTCGCCCCGCTCCACCTCCAGTTCAGCCCCCAGGAACAGGATTTTGTCCCCATAGCTGTGGGTGACGTTGTCGATCAGGGCAACCTGGGCTCCGGAGCGCGGGGCAGGCGGGAACTGAAAACTCGGCCCGGCCACGGATTCGATCGGTGCCTCCACCCGTTCCACTTTGTCCAGCTGCTTCTCACGGCTTTTGGCCTGGGTGCTGCGGGTGGCACTGGCACGGAAGCGATCGATGTAGGCCTGTTGCGTGGCGATCTCTTTCTGTTGCCGTTCGAAGGCCGCCTGTGTGGCCTCCCGCTCTAGTTGTTTCTGCTCCAGGTGGGCGGTGTAGTTGCCGAGGTAGCTGCGGGACACCCCCCGTTCGGTGGAAACGATCTGATTGCAGACCCGGTCGAGGAAGGTGCGGTCATGGCTGATCACCACAAGGGCTGCGCTCTGCTCCAGCAGGTAGTTCTCCAGCCACTGGATGGTTTCGACATCCAGATGGTTGGTGGGTTCGTCGAGCAGCAGAAGATCCGGTTCCTGCAGCAGGATTTTTCCCAGGGCAATCCGCATCTGCCAGCCCCCGGAATAGTCCTTCACCTGCAGCTCAGCGCCCTCCGGGGTGAAGCCGATCGTGGGCAGGAGCTTGTCGATGCGGGCATCGAGTTCGTAGCCATGCAGTGCTTCGAAACGGCTTTGCAGCTTTCCCAGTTCTTGGATCAGCTGGTCAAGATGGTCGGGATCCTCCGCTGCCCGTTCGGAGCCCATCGCCTCTTCCACCTGCTGCTGCTGGTTCATGACCTCGGCCGCTTCGCCGAAGGCTTGAAACAGTTCCTGGCGCACGGTGCGCTCCAGGTCTACGTCGAATTCCTGCTGGAGATAGGCGATGCGGGGCTCCCCCTGCCGAACCACCTGGCCGCTAGTGGGCTCTTCGTGTCCGGCGATTAGACGCATCTGGGTTGACTTGCCGGCGCCGTTCACCCCCACCAGACCGATTCTGTCTCCGGGTTTCACCTCCCAGGTCACGGCCCGGAGCACTTCCCCGGTGGGGTAGATCTTGCTGACGTTTTCGAGTCGCAGCACCGGCGGAAGGCGTGATGCCCCCCATCATCCCTGTCGGCAAACTGGTAAAGGTTCCCGGAGGCTGGTCGCCATGCTGAAACTGGAACAGCTGGCCGCTCTCGTGGTGGCCGCGGGATTGGCGATTGTGAGTTATCTGCTCTTCTTCAGTTGGGCCGGAGGTGGCGGCTACGAACGCCGTGAGCGCGCTGAGCCCCAGGCGCTTCTGACGCCCGAAGCTCCCGGGCTCAAAGACCGCCTCTCGCTTTAACCAGCCAGCGCTTGCTGTCGTCGTCATCGAGGCTGGCCAGATGGTCGCGCACCTCCTGGGTCGTGACGGGAAGCCCCAGCTGGTCGCCCAGGCTGCAGATGCTGGCCATGGCGCCGTTGGGATCCTGGAGCGCCTGACGGAACAGGGCCTGGGTCTGTTCCGGATTGCTGCTGATTAGGGCGTACAGCGATGCGGCGTTGGAAGCCATCGCGATCTGAGCAACTGCTCAAACGCTATTCAGCACGCAGAGTCTTGTCAGGCAGCTTGTTCGATGCCGTCATCGTGCTGCCCCAGGGCCGAGGCGTCCTTCATGCTGCGAGCGTCCATGCAGAGCACCTTGCGCAGTTGGGCGTAGTTGGCGGCCTGGGTGCTGCGCCCTTCCTGGGAAGCGCCGTATTCGGCCCGTTGCAACACGTGGTGCAGGTGGGTCAGCAGATAGGTGCTGATCACGGCTGACACCAGCACGTCACTGTTTTCAGCGCTGCGACGGGGGCGTCGGGACCGAGCGCGGGTGCCGGCTGGGCTGCGACGGGAGCGAGATGTGGCTTGGGTCATGGGGTACTCCGAGGAGGACCAATGCCCCCACCATAGTCATGGATACTACCCTTGACCATCTCTGTACACTTTTTAGTAGCAGAGCCCCTCCCTGGGGATCCGGTCGTGCCCACCCGTCAGACCTCATCCAGCGGGAAGCCCAAGTCCCCGAGAATTCAGGTGGTCCTGCCTGAGGATCTCTGTGCGCGTCTCACGGCGATGGCGGAGCTGGAATCCCGCACGGTGAGCAACATGGCGAGGGTGCTGATCCAGCAGGGGGTTCAGCGCCATGAGCAGGAGTTGGAGGCGTCCGCACCGGCGCCGTCCCGCGAGGAGCGCCTGCGGTCCGCCCTGGAATCACAGCAGCCCCGCCGTCTGAGGGGCGCCCCCCGGCGCCTCCGCCTGCACCGGCCCGGTTAGGCCGGTTCCACCCGCGTGCCGAGCACGGTCTCCCGACAGGCTCCAGTGACAGCTGGCACATTGCCGGGATGCCCCCTGTGGTGCCACCAGGCCAGCAACGCGAAGACCAGCGCTTCTCGGGCTTCCGTCGGCACCCCCAGGTAGCTGCTTGCGTCGATCTGTACGCCCCGGCAGCGCCGCCTCAGCTCATGGATCAACACCGGGTTTTGGCTGCCACCTCCGGCTGTGATCAGTTCGATCGGTGCGATGCCCAGGATCTGGCGCGTCTGCGCCAGATCCTGGGCAACCACAGCGGCGGAAAAGGCCGTCAGGGTGGCGATGGCATCTGCCGCTGAGGCTCCACCGAGCTGTTGCAGGCGCCGGTTGAGGTCGTCCTGTCCGAAACACTCCCGTCCCGTGGATTTCGGTGGTGCCAGCTGGAAGTACTCCTCCTGGAGCCAGCGCTGGATCCAGCCCTCATCCGCTTGGCCCTGCGCTGCCATCGCTCCACCCTTGTCGAAGCTTTGGGCACCGTTGGTGAAGTGACGCATGCCCAGGTCGAGCAGGCTGTTGGCGGGGCCGCAGTCCCATCCCAAGATCGCGGCATGCCGATCCACTCCACCGCAGGGGGGGATGAGGGTGAGGTTGGCAATGCCGCCCAGATTCAGCACTGCCCGCCAGCCCTGCGTGCTCCCCAGAAGTGCCGCATCGGCCCGAGGCACGAGCGGTGCTCCCTGTCCTCCCAATGCCAGATCAGCAGCGCGGAAGTCATGCACCACCGGTCTTTGCAGCCGATGGGCCAGCAGTGGGGCCTGCAGCATTTGCCAGCTGGCCCCTCGTGCTCCCCGGGCCGGCGGACGGTGCCAGACGGTCTGGCCATGGCAGCCGATCAGCTCAGCTTTGGCATCGGGGTCGCAGGCTAGGGCCGCCTCGGCTTGCACCTCCGTGATGGCTTCCGCCAGCTCCAGCCAGAGGGCTGCCGGCATCGGTGCGCCCTGGCCGGCGGCCACCACCTGCCGCTGCAGTTCGAGCGGATAGGGCTGATGGTGGTGGCGAAGCAGGGACCACTGAGGACGCTGGGGTGGGCCGTCGAAGTGCGCCAGCACGGCATCAACACCGTCAGCGCTGGTTCCGCTCATCAGCCCGAGGCAGTGCATCGGCTCAGTTTTTTGGGAGCCGTTGCAGGTCGTCCACCAGTCCCATCACCACCAGCAGGTGCCCCTCCTCCAGAACGTGGGAGGCGGGTGGGTTCACCATCAGGCTGCTTTGCGGTCCTGCCGCCAGCACGTTCACCCTGAAGTTCTTGCGCAGATTCAGATCCCGCAGCGAGCGCCCCACAAACGGTTCCGGAACCTTGATCTCCTCGATGCAGTGCTGTTCATCCAGGGCTAGCCGCTCCATCAGGTTGGGGCGCACCAGTTCAAGGCCGAGGCGCTCGCCCTGCATGCGCGAGGGGAAGATCACCCGGTCTGCCCCCACCCGTTTCAGCATTTTTTCGTGGAGGTCGCTCGTCGCCCGGGCGATCACCTGGCGCACCCGGCTTCCTTCACTGTCTTTGGCGATCAAGGTGGCGGTGATGCTGGCCTCGATCGGTTCGCTGATTGCCACTACCACGGTGCCCATGTCGAGCACGCCGGCCTCGCGCAGGGCCTCTTCGTCGGTGCAGTCCACGACGCGGGCCTCCACGCTGGGCTCCACCTGACGCAGTTCATCCACCGCCCGCTCAGAGCGGTCCACGGCCAGCACATCCGCTCCGTTCTGAAGCAGTTCCCGGCAAACGGCGATGCCGAAACGGCCCACGCCGATGATCGCGAAGCCGAGTCTTTCGCTGCCCTGGGCCGGGCTCCACTGCCACCACTCCTTCATCCCTGCCTCCCCCGCTGATCGCGCTCAGACATACAGATCCTCGCTGGGGTAACCGACTCGATTCTGGCGATTCATCTGGATTTGTTCCTGCGTCATCACTTCCCAGATCGCACTCAGCAGCAACAGGATCCCCAGCCGTCCCACAAACATTCCCACCATCAGCACCGCCTGGCCGAAACGGGGGAGTTCGACGGTGACTCCCAGATCAAGCCCCACCGTGGCAAAAGCGGAGATGCAGGTGAACAGCATTTCCATAAAGGTGAATGAATCCTTCCCGTTCAAATTGCTGGCGATGCTGATCAGCATTGCCATGGCCATCACGAACAGCAGGGAGCCCACCGTGATGCCGACGGCCCTCAGAACTACCTTGTCGCTGATGCTTCTGTTGCGGATCACCACCACCTCCCGGCCCCGCAGGGTGGAGCGGGTGGCCGCCATCAAGGCGGCCACGGTGGTGGTTTTGATCCCGCCACCGGTGCCGCCCGGGCTGGCCCCGATGAACATCAGCACCATCAGCAACAGCAGGCTTGATTCGGTGACGGTGTCGAGCGAGAGCGGAAGGGTGCTGAAGCCGGCTGTGCGTGCCGTGACGGATTTGAACAGGGCTGTGAGCCAGCGCTCAGACCAGGGCATGCCCGCGAAGATCTCCCCCTGGTTCAACCATTCCGTCAGGGCCAGCCCCCCTGCCCCGAAGACGATCAAAAGAAGGGTGGTGCGCAGCACCAGGCGGGAGTGCAGGCTCAGCCGCCGCCGGCTTCGCCCTCTGCGCAGCAGCTGTGTGGTCAGATCGCTGGTGACCCGCCAACCCAGGCCGCCGGCCACGATCAGCAGCATCACCACGGCATTCACAACCCCGTTGCTGCGATAGCGCTCGAGGCTGTCGCTCCAGAGTCCGAATCCCGCGTTGTTGTAGGCCGAGATGCTGTGAAACACCGCAGCCCAGAGGCGTTCGCCCTGGTTGGGGATGTCATCGAAGCCGAAGTGATACAGGATCACAGCCCCCACAAGGATCACCAGCGTCGCCGTCAGGGCAATGCCACGAAACGTGCGCCCAACGCCCCCAACGCCGAATTCATCCAGGGCCTGCCCCCGATCCAGCCGGCGGCGCAGGGCTGTTCCCTGCACCACAAAGCCCTGGAGAAACGTGGTGATGGCCATCAAGCCAAGCCCCCCCGCCAGGATCATCAGGGCCAGCACCACCTGGCCGAAGGTCGTGAGATCGGTGCCGATATCGATGATCGACAGGCCCGTCACGGTGATGGCTGATGTGGCTGTGAACAGAGCTTCCCAAAGCCCCACGCGGCTTGAGGAGCACAGCGGAGTGGCCAGCATCAACGTGCCGATCAGCACCACCAGCAATCCAGTCACCACGGTGAACTGGGGAACCGTGAGCCGACGATGCCAGCCCTGGCTGCGTTCGATGGCCCTTCCGATCGGCACAGGAGCGCGCGAGATCTGACCAGTGTTGTTCAGGATCCGCCGTAATGCCAGAGGATCAAGGCCGGCACGATGATGGTCATGATCAGCGTTAGGCCAATTCCGTAGCGGGTGACGTCGAGAAAGCGATAACGGCCTGGACCGAACACCATCAAATTGGTCTGGTACCCGACGGGGGTGAGAAACGACTGACTCGCACCGAACAGCACTGTGATCAGCAAGGCGGTGGGAGACAGCTGCAGGGATGGGGCCAGTTGCACCGCGACAGG
This sequence comes from Synechococcus sp. MU1651, assembly GCF_023630635.1. NCBI lineage: Bacteria > Bacillati > Cyanobacteriota > Cyanophyceae > Synechococcales > Synechococcaceae > Synechococcus > Synechococcus sp. MU1651. Next base: position 58,152 of record NZ_JAKUHJ010000011.1, on the reverse strand, counting down.
CGCCAGCAGGGCTACCGAGGCGGCATTGCTCATCACCTGGGTGAGCAGCGTGGTGCCGACGAAGACCACCATCAAAGCGGCATAGCTCGGCCAGCCCGCCAGCCCCTGCTGGAGCACCAGGGCAAGGGCATCGGCGAGGCCCGTGCTCTGCATGGCAACGCTGAAACTGGTGAGGGATCCCAGCAACAGGATCACGTCCAGCCGGATCGAGCGCTGCAGTTCGCCGAGGCGAAGGCAGCCAGTGGCCACCACGCTCACCATGGCCAGGAGCACCGCCGCTACCAGAGGGATAGGGGTAAGCGTCGGCAGCAGCAGCATCGCCAGGGCAATGCTGACGGCCACGGGCTTGCGCCGCACGGTGGGCAGGTCATCCTCCAGTCGGTCCAGCACCAACAGGTCGTTGCTGGCCTGCAGGCCGCGGATGGAGTCGATCGGTGCCTGCAGGAGCAGCACGTCGCCCTCCCGCAGGATCACCTGGCCGAGGCGTTCCTGAACGGTCTCCTGGCCGCGGCGAAGGGCGAGCACCGTGGCGTTGTGGCGTTGCCGGAACCGCAATTCCCGCAGGCTGGCGCCGGCCAGGGTGGAACCAGCCGGCAGCAACACTTCCACGGTTTTCTGACCGCTTGACTCTTCGGTGTTGAAGCTGAACCCGGCGTTCTGCCCCTGGGTTGTGAGCTGAACCGTGTGATCTTGCTGGAGACGCAGCAGATCCGGGCGGGTGATCCGCAGCAGCAGGCGATCGCCGGCTTCAAGACGACGGTCCGCCAGTGGGGGCAGCAGCCGCTCTCCACCGCGCTGCAGCTCCAGAACGTCTACGTCGAAACGGCGCTGCAGCCGACTGTTCAGCAGTGAGCGGCCCACCAGTTCCGAGTCGGGGGGGATGCGCACTTCTGTGCAGTAGCTGCTTGTTTTGCCGGTGTTGCCCAGGTCATCGGTTGTGGCACCACGGTCCGGTAACAGCACTCTCGGAGCCATCACCAGGTAGATGGCCCCAGCCAGCCAGACCGGCAGGCTGATCAAGGTGAAGCTGAATAGATCGAGGGAGCCATAGCCCAGTTGTTCGCTGATGTCGCTCACCAAGAGGTTCACCGAGCTGCCCAGCAGGGTCAGGGTGCCCCCCAGAACCGTTGAAAACGACAAAGGCAACAGCACCCGGGATGGCGAAATGCCGCGCCTTTGGCACCAGCCCTCCACAACGGGCAGCAGCGATGCCACCACGGGTGTGTTGGGCACAACTCCAGAGACCGGGGCGATCACGAAGGCCATCAGCGCAATCAGACGGCGTGAGGAGCGGATCCGCTCCGAGGCGATCAAAGCCCTCAGGCGATCCAGGGCACCGCTTTTGAACAGTGCAGCGGAGACCGGGAACAGGCCCAGCAGGGTGATCAGTGCAGGACTTCCGAACCCCGCCAAAGCCTCCTGGGGATTGAGCACCCCGGTGGCGATCAGCAGGCTCAGGCTCAGCAAACCAGTGAGCTCCGGGGCAATGACTCCGGTGATGAACAGCACCACCGCCAGACCCAACACGGCCAGGGTGATCAACGCCTGGGGGTTCTGAAGAGCGCTGCTCAGCTCGGCCATGGCGGCGAGTCGCCGGTCGTCAATTGCGGCGATTCTGCCCCGGGATCAAAAAATTGCTCACGCAGCCACTGCTTCAGGCCCTGCAGCCCATCCCCCTGCACCGCTGAGAGAAACAGGGCGTCGGGTTCCCGCTGGTGAATCATCTCGATCTCAGACGCTTCACAACGGTCGATCTGATTGGCGATCACCCGGCGCAGGGCGGTGCTGTCAAGCTCATCGAGCAGTCGATGCACGGTGTCCAGGTGGCCTTGCCAGTCGGGGTCAGCAAGGTCGACCACCAGCAGCAGCACATCGGCATCCAGTGCCTCCTCCAGGGTGGCGCGGAAGGCTTCCACCAGTGGGGCGGGGAGATCACGGATGAAGCCCACCGTGTCGGTGAGCAGCAGCCGTTCAGGGCGTGCCCCAGGACAGGGCAGGTCGAGTTTTCGGGTGGTGGGATCCAGGGTGGCGAACAACTTGTTCTCCGCCAGCACGCGATCACTGGCTCGTTTGCCGCATAAGGCATTGAGCAGGCTGGACTTTCCTGCGTTGGTGTAGCCCACAAGCGCCACCCGCGGCAGGCCACGCCGCTGATCCCGCAAGCGGCTGCGGTGGGATTGAAGTTGGCGTTGATCTCGAAGCAGTCGTTCGATGCGTCGGCTGATGGCCCGACGGTCCTTTTCCAGCTGTGTTTCCCCCGGGCCGCGCGTGCCGATGCCGCCGCCCTGTCGCGACAGGCTGCTGCCCCGTCCCAGCAGGCGCGGCAGCCGATAGCGCAGCTGAGCCAGTTCCACCTGAAGTCGTCCAGCAGCACTGCCGGCCCGCTGGGCAAAGATGTCGAGGATCAGCTCACTGCGGTCGGAGACCGGGCAGCTGAGCAGCCGTTCCAGATTGCGGGCCTGCACGGGGGTGAGCTCCCTGTCGGTGATGACAAGGGAGGCCTGGCAGCGGCGGATCTCGAGGGCGGCTTCCTGAAGTTTCCCGGAGCCCCAGAGCGTCTGGGGATTGGTTTGGCCCCGGCGCTGGCTGGTCCGGGCCACTGGCTCGGCACCGGCACTGCGCACCAAGCCTTCCAGCTCAGCCAGATCCCGCTGGTCGCGCTGTTCATCGCCACTGGTGAGCGTGAGCAGAAGCACTCGCTCGTCTCCGGCCGCGGCGCTGATGCTTTGGGGATTGGGTTCATCCGGTGTGAGGACGCAAAGATCCCTCAGGTCGCCCTGTTCAAACGATCTCCAGCCATCGGCTTGAGACGGGTCCGGAATCAAGAGTTCAGCCGGACGAGCTCCATCGGCCGCCGGACACGGTGCAAAGCGCAGCCAATGCCGAGGAGCGATGTCGAGGGCGACCACGGCGTCGCGGGGATCTGAGTGCAGCCCTTTGCGGGCGAAAGGGCAGCTGATCAGTCGCCATCCCCCGCTGCTCCGCCGCGGCGTCGCCGGTAGATGCTGCAGCAGCGAATCGCTGCCGGTGAGAGGCCCCAGCCAGAGCAGGCGGCAGAGGCCACGGCCGTCCAGCACCAGATGCAATGCCATCTCCAGATCCAGCACCAGGTCGGCCAAGCGTTCGAGGCTCAGCAGCTCGGCGCCGCAGTCTTCAGGATGACGGCGATGGCTCAACCGTTCCAGCTGCCGTTGCTGGCTGGGGCGCAGACCACGACAACGCCCGCCGAGGTGGGATTGCTTCAACGGTTCAACAACCAGGCGCCAGCTGAGCGCAGACCCAGAGAGAGGCCTGGCAGGCGCGTGAGATAGGTGGCCCGTCGCAACTGGAAGGCCAAGGGGCCGGCCAGGGTGAGTCCCATGCCGGTGAGGGTGGCCTCACCAACCCCGAGGCTGAGCATTTCGCCGCGGTCCTCGAACTGGAAGGGTTGTGGCTCTTCCTCCATCCGCAGTTGGGCGATGGCTGCGGCAGTGGCATCGCCCTGTTGCATCGCCACCTGGGCGCTGGCGGGCCATGGGCTGCCTGGCCGCGCTGAGAGATCCCCGAGGGCGAACGTGTTGGTGCAGCCCACCAGGCGCAGGTCATCGTCAACGGCCAGGCGCCCCCGTTCCAGCACAGGTGTGGGTGAGATGGCGGGGATGGTGGGACTGCTTCCTGCGGTCCAGATCAGGCCTGCGTGAGGCAGAACAGCACCGTCGGCAAGAACAGCAGTGCTGGACTTCACTTCACTCACGCTGGTGTTGAGCTGGACCACCACCCCTTTGCGTTCCAGTGCTGCCTGGGCCCGCTCGCGATTGAACGCTGTGCTGCCGGGAAGGATTTCATCGCCCATCTCCACCAGGCGAACGCTGGCGGCACCGTCGATCAGATCCGCCAGCTTGCAGGCCAGTTCCACGCCGGTGGGTCCCGCGCCAACAATGATCAGCCCGGCCTCTCCATCCCGTTGCTGGTGCAGGTTGTTGAGCCATTGCTTGAGGCGGCTCACATCGCTGAGGTCACGGAAGCCGGAGCTGTGTTCCTTGACGCCTGGAATGCCGAAATCATTGGCCTTAGAGCCCGTCGCCAGCACCAGTTGTGACCAGCCCAAGCGGTCTCCGGAGGCCAGTTCGATGCTTCGGCTCGTTTGATCGACACCAACAACGCTGTCTTGGATCCAGCAGATGCCGTTGTTCAGCAGTTGGTCATAGCGAGGGGCCACCTCCCAGCTTTGAAGTTCATCGCTGAGCAGTTCGTAAAGCAGCGGTTGAAAAAGGAAGCGCTCCCGCGGTTCGACCAGAACAATGGGGCAGTTGGGCTGCCGTCGCTGAAGAGCAAGTGCTGTGAACAGGCCTCCGAATCCACCGCCAACGATCACCACGGCATCCGATGGGGACGAGGGTGAACGCATGAAGGGATCTGCCGGTTCTTAAACGATAGGAACCACACCCGGTCCCACGACAGGGGAAGATGGCGTGATGACGGATGCTCCTGAGGCCATGGTGCCCATGGCGGTGCAAAACGAGTTGCTCGAAGGGCGCAAGCTGCTGGAGTCGATGGAGCCGCAGCAGCGTCTTGCCTGGGGGTTGGACCAGTTCGGTGAGAATTTTGCTCTCACCACGAGTTTTGGCATCCAATCGGCTGTGCTTCTGCACATGCTGAGCACCCTCCCCGGCGGTGATGCTGTGCCGGTGATCTGGATCGATACCGGTTATCTGCCTCCTGAGACCTACACCTACGCCGATCAACTCACCCAGCAGCTCAGGATTCGTCTGGTGGTGAGTCAGAGCGAGATGTCCCCGGCTCGAATGGAGGCCCTGCACGGGCGGCTTTGGGAGACCGGTCGCGTGGACGATCTGGAGACCTATCACCGGATCCGCAAGGTTGAACCCCTGGAGCGAGCCCTCAACGACCTGGAGACGCGCTGCTGGGCCAGTGGCGTGCGGCGTGGCCAGACCGATCACCGCCGCTCGATGACCGCGTTGGATCCGATTCGGGAGCGTTGGTCCCTGCGTCCCTTGCTCGAGTGGACGCAGCGGGACGTCTACTACTACATGCAATCCAACAACCTCCCCCAGCATCCGTTGTTCGAGCAGGGTTATTCCACCGTTGGCGACTGGCATTCCAGTGGCCCTGATGTGGGAGATCTGAGTGGCCGCGACACCCGCTTCGGTGGTTTGAAGCAGGAATGTGGAATTCATGTGCCCCAGGAGGCCAACGAAGGTCTGATGGGTGAAGGCATCTGAGTGACGGGGTCTGCACGGGACGTCGACCGCGCCCTGCTGATCGGCAACAGCCGTTGGCATTGGGCGCAGAGGCAGGGCAACACTGTCCGCATTGAGCACGCTCCTCCTGACCCTGGTTGCATCGGGACTGCCCCTCCGGTTTGGGCCGCGGTGGGGCCTGTGCCCGAGCCGCTCATGGCCCACCAGGATCTGCGCATTCGCCTTGAGGATGTGCCCTTGCCTCAGGCTCCTCCTTGGTTAGGGGTGGACCGAGCTCTCGGGGCTTGGATGGCCTGGCGTTGCAGTCAGGAGCAACAGCTCGACTGTTCCAGGGGGTTGCTTCTGGTGGATGCCGGCACCGTGTTGAGCCTCACCCGGGTAACGGCAGACGGCTGTTTTGGAGGCGGACAGCTGATCCCGGGTTATCGGCTCCAGCTCCAGGCCATGGCCGATGGAACCCTCGGCTTGCCATCAACCCCTGAGGATCTCGACAACGACGCTCTGCAAGAGGTCTTCCCACAGCAAACCGTGGCCGCCATGCAGCGCGGTGTTCTGGAGGCGATGTTGGCCTCCATTGCGGCGGCTCAGCAGCATTCCCAAGGCTTGCTATGGATCTGCGGTGGGGACGCTGCTCTGTTGAAGCGTCATTGGTCCGGTGCAACGGAGTTGTTGCAGCTGGAGGGTGATCTTCAGTTGCAAGCACTGCTGAGCCTGGGCGCTGGGCTCAGCTCAGCCCGAGATCGCTGATCAGCGTGTCGGCCATGGTGGCCGCTTTCACCTTCAGATAAATCCGCTCGAGTTTTCCATCTTCATCGATAAGGAAGGTGTGGCGCATCATGCCCATGTATTCGCGCCCCATAAACTTCTTCAGCCCATAGCTCTCATAGAGGCTGGCCACGGCACAGGGTTCCTCATCGGTGAGCAGGGTGAAGGGAAGTTCGTGCTTGTTGATGAATTTGTTGTGGGAGGTGGCTCCGTCCTTGCTGATGCCCAGAACGGTGATGTTGTTGGCTTTCAGTTGCTCCCAGCGATCGCGGAAGTTGCAGGCTTCTTTGGTGCAGCCCGGGGTGTCGTCCTTGGGATAGAAGTACAGAACAACCTTCTTTCCGCGCAGTGAAGCGAGGCTGATGGGATCACCGTTTTGATCGGGAAGGGTGAAGTCGGGGGCGGCGTCGCCGATTTGCAGACTCACGGAAAGGGCTTGGTCAGTGGCGGCAGCGTACGGCCCTCAGGACAAGACTGTCCGTGCTGCCTACGTTGCATTCAACCTGCAGCTGTTGGGCCATGGCGTCGCGGATTCGGGTCGAGCAAATCGCACGCTCCCTGGCGGCTCTCAGCCTTTTGGCCATGGGCTTGAGCGCACTTGTTGCTCCGCGAGATGGTTTCTCGCTGGATCACGCTGTTCCACAGTCATCCCAGGCGAATCTCAGCCGGCGGCTGATGCAGCGCGAGGTCTCCCTGCATCAACGCAGCGAGGCCGAAACCCTGCTGAAAGCGTTCGCTCGTGCGCAGATGACGCGCCATTACTGGGGTGAATTCGCAGGCTCGCTCCCGGATCTGGGATTGTCGTCCGGGTCGCAGTTTCAGGCAACGGTGAATCGCGATGCTGTGCGGACCCGGCTGTGGCTTAAGCCCCATCACGGCACGGAGGCCTATCTGGCGGAGGTGGAGCGCTCGGGTGGTCGGCTGCGGATGCACCACTGCCGTGGTGATCGGAAAGCAGCAGGCCAGGCCGCGGAGGGGCATTGTCCGGATGGCTGGCAACGCATCTCTTTGAAGTGATCAGAGCGATCTACTTTTGATTCCTCGTTAGGACGAACTGATCTCAAGTAATGGGTTTCAGGTGGCTCTCCCCGGCAAGATGGTTTTCACCTTATCCATGCTTTGTAGGTGGCCTAGTTCGGGCAAACTTCTCTGGCTTTTTTGTTTCGAGCTGGTCCAGATCGAGCTGAACTAGCGAGTCTCTCGTGTCTCTTTTGCTGGAAGCCGGTTCTCTCAATGTTTGCCAACTCTTAAGCAATTGGGTGATGTCGGTGTTTCTTATTGAGGGGGCTAATTTGTTATTAACGTGCTGATTTGTCCTCCCGTGTTTTCTCGTCTCGCTGCTGGCCTGCTGGCTGGTGTATCCCTCGCCGCTCTGGCCGTGCCTGCTGAAGCAGGCACCTCCCGCCCCGTTCGCTGGAACACCGGCGGCGCCGTGTGGACCACCACGTCTTCTGAATTCAAAACCTTCTTCAGCACCGGTGACATCACCGATCGTGCTTTGAGCTCCGGCATCAGCAGCTCCGGTTGGACTGCCGAGGAAATTCAGGAAGGCATGACCAAAACCTATGCCGTTGACATCATCGGCGTCTCCCGCTTCCTGTACTCCGACGACGGCGTCAAGTTCCTGAAGGACCAGACCCGTTCTTACTTCCCCTACTGGAAGATGAAATCCACCTCTGTGGTGGCCTTGCGTTCCGCGATCGTCGCCGACTCCATCGACGGTGAAATCTCTTCCGCCGGCATCATGGCCGAGCTGCCCTTGGACTTCCGTCTGGCTGACACCTGCGGCACCTACGACGGCATCCAGAACATCTGTGCCCCCAACCATTGCGAAGGAGACGCCCAGTGCACCTCGCTGCTCTCCTGGTACGTATTCCTGCCCGCCTGCGTTCAGGCCAACTCCGCGCTGCCCGAGCCCGCACCTCGCGTCGCTCCCGCCCGTCCCCTTTGGTGATCAGCTCCTGAGAGCTGCGCCTCAGCCCCGGCTACGGCCGGGGCTTTTTTACGGCGTGTTTCGCTCGCCAGTGATCAATTGATGGCGCATTGGCAGTCGTAAACCACCCTCTCCAAGGCTGTTCAGTGACCGGCGCAATTCCTTCATCACGTCCTTGCTGATCTCCCCCATGGCCTGCCGGTAGGGCGACCCTTCGGTCAGCCATCGCTCAGCCAGTTCCGTGCCCCCTGGAAGCGTGAGATGTTCCAGCCACTCCTCACAACGGAGCTGCCAGCCGGCGTTCTTCAAGGACTCGTCCGGCCGCTGCTGCTGCTCAAGCCACTGCTGTTCCTGAGCCACAAGATCGCTGAACAGCTTTTTTGGATCGCCGTCTTGGAGCAATGCACCAGCGGGCCCCAGTTCGGCGCGGCTGATCAGCAGCCGTAAGCCTGTTGTCGGCTCGGCATGTTGGTTGATGGCCTCCAGCAGTGCTGTCCAGTTCTGCCCTTGCAGGTCGGCAGCGGCGAGGCGTCCTGCGATCCAATCGAAGGCCTGGAGTGCGGGCAGAGCGTCGAGGTTGCCGGTCAGCAGCTCTGGCCGATGCTCCGGCTCGAGCAGATCCATCTGTGCTGCCAGCCGGCTCCGGTCTGCTTCGTTCTCGCAAAGCACGGTGACGCCACCTTCCGGGGCGGCCCGCAATGGATCGAGGGCCCAGATCAGCGAGCGCATCCCCAACAACAGCACCCGATCTCGACGGGTCCAGGGGATGTCCCGCCAGAGCCGCTCGCGCAGGCGCTGCAGTCGCTCTCCCTCCTGCCCGAGTTGACGCTGCACCCAGCGGTCCACGCCCGGACGGTCGGGCCCACTGCTCAGCAGCAAGGGCTGGTCGGCCGCCAGTTCTGCGGCTGCGGCGAGTTGGGCGGCCCGGCGTTCGGCCATCCGTTCGCGCCGTTCCCCCTCCCAACCGAGTTGTCCGGGCTGCCAGAACACCTCGCCTTGGAGGGCTGTGGGGAGGTATTGCTGCTCCACCCAGTGTTCGGCGTAGGCATGGGGGTAGCGGTAGCCCGCGCCATCGCCGAAGGCGGCTCCATCCCGATTGGCATCGCGCAAATGTCCGGGCACGTCCTGTTTTTGCGCGTCACGCACGGTTTTGAGGGCATCAAAGAAGCCCAGAACGCTGTTGCTCTTTTCGGTGCCCGCCAGGTACAACGCAGCCTGGGCCAAGGGATACAGGCCTTCGGGCAGTCCCACCCGTTCGAAGGCCGCGGCACAGGCCTCCACCACAACCATGGCCTGCGGGTCGGCCAGGCCGATGTCTTCCCCCGCTGCAATCAGCATCCGCCGAAAAATGAAGCGGGGGTTTTCACCGGCTTCCACCATGCGTGCCAGCCAGAACAGCGCTGCATCGGCATCGGAGCCCCGCAGCGATTTGATGAAGGCGCTGATGGTGTCGTAGTGGGCATCGCCGTGCTTGTCGTAGAGCACGGCACGCTGCTGGATGGATTCCTCGGCGATGGCCAGGTTGATCTGAATCACACCGTCGCCATCGGGTTCGGAGCTCTCCACCGCCAGTTCAAGGGCGTTGAGCAGGCTGCGGGCGTCTCCGCCTGCCACATCAACGAGATGGTTGGCGGCATCGCTGCTGATGGCGATGGCGCGGTTGCCGTAGCCCCGCTCGTCGTCTGCAAGGGCGCGTTGCAGCAGCCGCTGCAAATCCTCTGGTTCCAGAGGAAGTAAACGAAACAGCCGCGAGCGGCTGACCAGCGCCTTGTTCACTTCGAAATAGGGGTTTTCTGTGGTGGCGCCGATCAGGGTGACGGTGCCGTTCTCCACCCATGGCAACAGCGCATCCTGCTGAGCGCTGTTGAAGCGGTGCACTTCGTCGATGAACAGGATTGTGCGCAAGCCATGCCGTTCAAGGCGTTGGCGTGCAGCATCCACCTCGATTCGTAAGTCTTTGACGCCCGCCAGTACGGCGTTAAGGCTGCTGAAATGAGCGCGGGTGTGGTTGGCAATGATCCGCGCCAGGGTGGTTTTGCCGACCCCGGGGGGGCCATGCAGGATCAGGTTGCCGACCCGATCAGCCTTGATGGCACGGCGTAGGAGCCGTCCGTCGGCAAGGATCCCTCTCTGGCCCTCGAATTCTTCCAGCGTGCGCGGGCGCATGCGGTCGGCTAGAGGGGCCAGCCGCCTCCGTTGCTGCTCACCGTGAAAAGCGAAGAGGTCCTGGCCCAACGAACAATCGGCGTTGACCCAGTTTCCCTGACGTTCTCAATCAGCGCTTGAGCTGGTCCAAATCGAATCTTTTTGCAGGCCAGTTTCGACACGTCGAAACCTTCGCGGACAAGCTCTCACGAACTCCCCATAATCCGACAAAAGACTTTTTGCCGTGCGTCATCCGCAGCGTCTTCTGATCACCTTCGCTGCTCTGATTACGGTTAGTTCCTGCAAGAGCGAAGCGCCGAAGCCGCCGCCGCCGAAGGTGCAGGCCGTCTCCACCCAGTTGGCCGAATTCACCGAGGGTGTCGACACCGTCAGCACGTTGGAGGCCAGCAACCTTGTCGAGCTCGCCGCTCAATCGGGGGGTCGGATTGAGCAACTCAAGATCAGCCAGGGTGATGAAGTTGCGCCCGGTCAGCTGTTGGTGGTGCTCGATCAAGTCGAGAAGAAAGCCAAAGCCGACAACGCCAAAGCCAACTACGAGCGCTACGCCTACCTGGCTGAGACGGGTGCTGCGTCGCAGAAGGATCTGGATCGCTATCGCACCCAATACATCTCCGCCAAGGCGGAGCTCGACTACAGCAATCTCACCTCACCCTCCGCCGGCACGGTCGCTGACGTGAAAGTGAAGGTGGGCGACGTGATTCAGCAGGGCCAGGTGTTCACCAGCCTGGTGCAGAACAACGAACTGGAAGCCCGTGTGGAGGTGCCGGCGGTGTTCTCAACGCGTCTGTCCCTTGGGCAGCCGGTGTTGCTCAGTGCCCCAGGCAGTGAGGATGTGATCGCAACCGGGCAAGTCGGCTCGATTGATCCTCGGATCAACAAACAGACCCAGGGATTGTTGGTGAAGGCGGTCTTCCCGAACACCGATGGGCAATTGAAGGATGGCCAGCGTCTGCGCACCCGAGTGCAGATCAAGGCTGAGAAACAACTGGCCGTTCCTTTCGCCGCTGTCACCCAGACCTCCGGTCAGAGCTTCGTCTTCCGTCTCGGCAGTTTTGATGAGCTCAAAGCGAATCCGGGCAAGGCTGATCTCGAGAAGCTGGAGAAGGGCATCAAGGCCGGCAAGCTTCCCGCTGATGCCAAGTTCGCCCTGCAGACGCCGGTCACGGTGGGGAAATTGGAGAACCAGCTGTATCCGATCACCGAAGGCCTCGAAGCCAATCAGATGGTGGCCACAACCAATCTGCTCAACCTGAAACACGGCATGCCCGTGCAGGTGCAACCCGCCAAGGCGAACTGAGGTTGATCGATGTCTGCTTCCAATAGTTTCATCACCCGGCCGGTTCTCAGCACGGTCTGCAGTCTGCTGATCGTGATCGTCGGCTTGATCGCGATTCCGATCCTGCCGATCGAAAACCTTCCGGATATTGCTCCTCCCACGGTGAAGGTGCAGGCCACCTACGTGGGTGCTGATGCGGTTGCCGTTGAGCAGGGGGTGACCTCCGTGCTCGAGCAGCAGATCAATGGGGTGGAGAACATGGACTTCATCACCTCCAACAGCTCGTCGGACGGTGTGAGTTCGATCTCTGTGTCGTTCGACAGTGGCACCGACGGCAACATCAACCAGGTGAACGTGCAGAACCGCGTCTCCCTGGCAGAACCTCAGCTGCCGGAGGAGGTGCGTAAGTCGGGTGTCACGGTCAACAAGGCCTCCAACTCGATTCTCCTCGTTTACAACTTCGTCAACGAAGACCCCGCCAAAACCGAATACTCGGTGGAGACGATCAGTGGATACCTCGATAAAAACCTCACCGACAACGTCAAGCGGGTGAAGGGCGTCGGCGATGTCACCTACTTCGGCAACCGCAAGATCGCCTTCCGCCTTTGGCTGGCCCCCGAGAAGCTGACCGCCAACAACCTCACGGCCACCGATGTGGTCAACCAGCTGCGAAGCCAGAACCGTCTGGTGCCCGCCGGCAAGATCGGCGGCGCCCCTGCCCCTGAAGGTCAGGAATACACCTTCACGGTGCAGCTGCAGGGTCGTCTGACCAGCACCCAGGAGTTCGAGAACATCATTCTCAGAACCACTGATGCCGGTGGCTTGGTGCGGCTCAAGGATGTTGGTCGCGTTGAGCTGGGTGGTGAGACCTATGGAATCGATGCCATCGATCTGCAAGGTGCTTCTTCTGTCGGTCTCGCGATTTATCAGCTTTCTGGCAGCAATGCCATTGACGTATCCAATGGCGTTAAGGATGTGCTGGCTGAGTTTGAACAGACCCTTCCGGTTGGTCTCGGGGTTCAGAAGATTTACGACACCACCGACTTCATCAACCAGTCGATCAAAGGTGTGACCAACTCCCTGCGGGACGCAGTGATCCTGGTGGTGCTGATCCTGTTCCTGTTCCTGCAGAACTGGAAGGCCACTCTCGTGCCGGCTATCGCGATTCCCGTGGCGCTCATCGGCACTTTTGCTTTGGTGCTCGCATTCGGGTTTTCGCTCAACCAGCTCACCCTGTTTGGTCTTGTGCTGGCCACCGGGCTTGTTGTGGATGACGCCATCACCGTGGTGGAAGACACCTCCGCAAAAAAGGCGGAAGGGATGACGTCGGTGCAGGCCGCCATGGAAACCATGGATGAGCTGTTCGGGGCTGTGATCGCCACCTCCCTGGTGAAGATGGCCGTGTTCCTGCCCGTGCTGTTCTTCCCCGGTGCCACCGGCACGATCTACAAACAGTTCGCCGCCACGATTCTTTTCTCGATCGGCATCTCCACCTTCAACGCACTGACGTTCTCGCCGATGCTGTCGGCACTGTTGTTGTCTAAGGAGACAAAAGAACTCAGCCGTCAGCAGTACGCCACGGCTGGTGTGGCGCTGGGTTTCGTATATGGCCTTCTGAGTGCTGGCAATGGCTCCGCAGCCGTCATCGTCCCCACGGTGTCTGGTGGCCTGATCGGCTTCATCGCTTCCAAGATCACCGGCATGCCCTTACGGCTTCCCTTTGCAGTCGGTGGAGCGGCTGTGGGTTTGGTGATCACTGGTGTTCTCTTCTCCAATCCGCTGCCGGTTCTTCTTTTCACCTCGATCGGTCTTGGAGTCGGCTATTTCATCCCAGTGATCTTTGCCAACTTCAACCGTTTTTACAGCGCTTTCGAGCAGCGTTATGCATTGATCCTGGATGCAGTGCTGAAAGCCCGTCCGATTGTGATGGCGGCTTTGGCAGCGGGAATTTTGCTGACGGGCTTTGCCTTCACCCGAATTCCCGGAGGCTTTGTTCCAATTGAAGATCAGGGCTATGCGATTGGTTTCATCCAAGCGCCCGATGGTGCTTCCAATGCGAAAACCCAGGCGATTAGCCGTCAGGTAGCAGCTGTATTGCGCTCGGAAGAGGACATCTCCTCAGCAGCCCTTTTCAGTGGCGCCAGCCTTGATGGAAACGCACCCAATAAAGGCTTTTTCTTTTTTGGTACGAAGCACTGGGATGAGCGGCCCGGCTCAGAACACACCGTTGGTGCCGTCGTGAAGCGACTCAACGCAAAGATGTATGGCCTGATCGATGGTGCTCGGGTGTTCGTGGTTGAGCCTCCGTCGATCCCCGGCTATGGCAACGGTGGTGGCTTTGAGTTCCAGCTGCTGGATAAAAGCAGTGGTGTGTACGCGTTGAACGAGTTCTTTGGTTCCGCGCTGCAAATCATGCAGGCTGGAAATGCCAACCCGATCTTGAACCGCGTTTATTCGCTTTTCTCTCCCCAGGCTCCGCAGTACAAGATCGATGTAGATCGTGAGCAGATGGCTTCACTTGGGGTCGACTTCGGCTCGGCCATGTCGGTTTTCAGCATCAACTTCGGTGGGGCCTACGTGAACGACACCTTCCAGGAAGGCAAGGTGCGTCGGGTGTACGTGCAGGCTGACGACGTCAGTCGTGCCACACCGCAGAAACTTTCTGCGATCTATGTCGCCAATGCCAAGGGCGAGCAGATTCCCCTCTCGGAGTTCTTCACGGTCAAACAAACCGTTGGCCCCAGCGTTATTCCCCACTTCAACCTCTACCGCTCGATCAAGATTGAGGGCACTCCTAAGGAGGGCAACAGCTCCGGTCAGGCGATCGGGGCGATGAAGCAGATCTTCAATGCGGGCAGTTACCAGGGTCTTGGTTTCGACTGGACCGGTATCTCCCGCGAAGAAGTGAAGGCTGGATCCCTGGCGGTGGTGATCTTCGCGCTCGGCATCCTGGCGGTGTTCCTGGTGCTGTCGGCCCAGTACGAGAGCTACACCGACCCGATCATCATTCTGCTCACCGTGCCGACGGCGTTGCTGGGGGCCCTGGTGTTTCTCGGCGGTGCCGGCCAGGTGCTCAACATTTACGCCCAAGTGGGTCTGGTGATGCTGATCGGTCTGGCGGGCGGCAACGCGATTCTGATCGTCGACCTGGCCAACCAGAAGATGGGGGAGGGCGAGTCGGCGCTGGAGGCTGCCAAGTTCTCCGCCAAGTCGCGTCTGCGGCCGATTCTGATGACGGCGATTTCCTCCCTCACGGGCTTCCTGCCCCTGATGCTGGCCAGTGGTGCGGGTGCCCAGAGTCAGTCGTCCCTGGGCCTGGTGGTGTTCGGTGGTCTGTTGGTGGCCACCTTCCTCTCCACCCTTGTGGTGCCTGTCTTCTACGTGGTGATGAAGATGTTGCTGGGCCAGGCCGATGCCAAGCCTCCTGAGGACGGTCCTACCCCCACCCCGCAACCGAGCTGATGGTTGAGTTGAACAACGAGGTGAATCAGCGCAAGCCCTTCAGTGGCATGCGTGTGTTGATTGCTGTGGCCATTGGTGCCGGTCTTGGTCTGGCGGTGGCCTATTTCCTCAAGGTGCTGATCGACAACAGCCCGGCCGAGATTGCGCTGGGCCGTTTACGCCTCTTCTATCTGATGGTGATCAGCTCAGGTGGTCTTGGGGGCTTTGCGATTGAGACGATGCGTCAGCTGCAGGAGGAAGCCACTGATCCTGCCTATCGGCACAGCAAGTCCAACCGCGGCCGTCGTCCCTGAGGGATCCACAAGAGCCATCAAAAAAGCCACCCCGAGGGGTGGCTTTCGCATGTCAGACGTGATGGTCCGGGTTCAGGTGATCACGGTGGGTTGATCCATGCCCGTGCGTTGCTTGATCTCCGCCAGGTCGTTGATGGCACTGATCATGTCCGCTAGGGCGACCTGGGGATCCTGGTTGAGGTCACCGCTGCTGGGCACGTAGCTCTCCAGATAGACGCGAATCGTGGCGCCTTTGGTGCCTGTGCCGGAGAGGCGCACCACCACCCGGCTGCCATCGTCCAAAAGGATGCGCAGACCCTGGCCCGTTGTCACAGAACCATCAACCGGATCTGTATAGCTGAAGTTGTCGGCTGTGCTGATCTTGCGACCGGCAAAGGCTTGGCCCACCAGGCCAGGCAGCATGGATTCGAGGCGGTCGTAAAGGCCATGGGCGGCGTCGCTGGCGACGGCCTCGTAGTCGTGACGCGAGTAGTAGTGCCGTCCGAAGCGCTTCCAGTGTTCGGCCATGATTTCTGCGACGCTGCAGCGGCGCACGGCCAGGATCTGCAGCCAGAACAGCACGGCCCAGAGGCCATCTTTCTCGCGCACGTGGTTGCTGCCGGTGCCGAAGCTTTCCTCACCGCAGAGGGTGATCTTGCCGGCATCCAGCAGGTTGCCGAAGAATTTCCAGCCCGTGGGGGTTTCGAAGCTGTCAATCCCCAGCTCTTTGGCCACCACATCCACCGCAGCGCTGGTGGGCATCGAACGCGCCACCCCGGCCAGGCCATCGGCGTAGGCCGGAGCCACCGTGGCGTTCGCAGTGAGCACCGCGAGGCTGTCGCTGGGGTTCACAAAGCAGCGCTGGCCCAGGATCATGTTGCGATCGCCATCGCCGTCGCAGGCGGCGCCGAAGCGGTACTCATCTCCCTCGAGCAGCAGTTCAGCCAGGTCGTGGGCGTAGGTGAGGTTGGGGTCGGGATGACCGTCGCCGAAGTCTTCCAGGGGTGTGCCGTTGCGCACGCTTCCCGCCGGTGCACCCAGCAGCCCCTCGAACAAGCGAGTGGCGTAGGGCCCGGTGACGGCATGCATGGCGTCAAAGGCCAAGGGGAAGTCGCTGCGAAGCAGATCGCGGATCTGATCGAAGTTGAACAGCTCCTGCATCAAGGCAACGAAATCGTCGACGCCGTCGATCACCTCCACCTGCATCGCGCCGATGCTGTGCAGACCAGGGACATCCAGTGGGATTTCTGGAGCCTCAACAATCGTGTATTGCTCCAGGGTCTTGGTGCACTCGAACACCGCATCGGTGAAGGAGGCGGGGGTGGGGCCACCGTTGGCGCCGTTGACCTTGACGCCGAAGTCACCGTTCTCACCACCCGGGTTGTGGCTGGCGGAAAGGATGATGCCGCCGATGGCCTGGCGCTGCCGGATCAGATTGGAGGCGGCAGGCGTGGAGAGGATTCCGCCGGTGGTGACGATCACCTTGCTGAGGCCGTGGGCCGCGCCCATCCGCAGGATCACGTCGATGGCACGGCGGTTGCCGTAACGGCCGTCTCCACCCACCACCAAGGTGCCGCCCTGCACGCCCGGCAGCGTGCGAAGCGACGCCTCAATGAAACTCTCCAGGTAATGGGGCTCTTCGAACTGGCGACTGCTCTTGCGGAGGCCGGAGGTCCCTGGCTTCTGGTCGGTGAAAGGGGTGTCCAGGCGCACCTGACGTTGGGTCGGTTCCGCAGGGGCCGAGGTGGTCATCACGACGGAGGGGTCTGTATGCGGAACCTAAACATGGAAATCCATTTGCACGGCGTCGGTCGCGACCAGTTGACGCCGCTGCCCTTTGGCCCGCACCTATTGCGACGACCATGCATCGCTGTCTGCTGCTGTTGTTTGTCGGAATGGCCTACACGACCTCTTCAGTTGTTGCATCACAGAGCTGGAAACGGGCCCTTCCGCTGCCGGAGGCCTCTCAGGAGGCCGTGACTGCTGCCAATGCTGTAATCAATCAGTCAGGTCGGAAGAATGCCTGCGCGGCAAGTTTTTTCAATGACATCTTGAGATTGTCCAACAGTTGTGATGTCTCGGGCCACTCCTCCTCGGCGTGTGAGTTGGCCTCCGAAATTGCTTGTCAGGAAAGCGAACTCAGTATGGGCGAGATGCTCGCCACATCCGAGACCCTGCTCGATCTGCTTGGCGATTTGGAAGCATCCCACTGATCGCCTCGCTTCTTCGATGGACGTCACCCATCCCGGTTCCAAGCCCCTAGATGTTGACCAACTCAGTCTTCTCGAGACGTTTCGCGGTCTGGTGGATTGCAGGATCACCAACCACGGATTGACCGCTGCAGACGTGCAGCTGTTTGTGGACGAAATCAAGAAGCACCCCGATGTGAGCGTGGAACTCCTTGATGCGGTTCGCAGTGAGGTGGCCACTCTGATGCAGGGCCAGCGGTTCAGCTTCGACTTTGATTGATGCCGAGCCCGGCTCAGGCCTGACGCGATTTGGGCGTCTCCTTTTTCATTACCGGCTCGGCGCACACCCTTGTGATCCGCCGGGCCGTGTTGGTGATGGCGTCCTTACGGCGAAAGTTGTTGGTGCTGGCAACCCTGGCTTCATCCATTAGGGACCACAGCACGTCTTTACAGAGCCCCGGCAACCTGGAGTGATCCATCAAAGGATCGGCGAGCTGACGCACCCCCGCGCAGGCTTCTGTCGAGTTGTCGCGGGAGCAGGCGTAGGCGGCCTGTTCAATGCTGCGCAGTTGATCCTTGGTGGGCCAGGGCTCGACGGGCTCAGCAGCCGTTGTTGCAGCGGCTAAAGCCAGCGCCAAGCCAATGCAAATCAGAGGAAAAAATTTCATATTTGTCATTATGTCCTGTTTGCTGTTGATTTTCATCCTGTTGTGGGCGGTTGATGAATTCTTCATGGCTGATTGCGGCAAGGTTGTATGGAAGTTTGTCTTCATGGGTGAATTGTTCGGAGTGATGAGTGGCTTTTGTTGGATTCGTTTGCCTGACTTGCTTGCATCATGTTGCTCAGCTACTATTATTGCCAATAATGTACGCGTTGATGACTGCAAAAGTTTCGCTTGGATGCTTTAGCCCTAAAAAAATTTGTTCAGTCCTTGCTGTCATCTCTTTCAGTTTTTTCGCCTTGCACTGTGCAAGCGAGGCGCTGATAAATTTTGGAGGAGTTTCGGAAAAATTTTACCAAGATTTTTTCGACGCGATCAATCTTGATGAAGAGTTTAACTTAACTGCAATATACAGTGGTGTGCTGCTTTATGTATCTTCTTTCCTGTTGAAACAGATATCCCTGTCCTGTCGAGGTGGTGATGTTAGGGGTTGGATGCTGTTGAGCAAAGTATTCTTGTTTCTTGCATTTGATGAGGTTTTCCAGGTGCATGAGCTTTTTGTGATTTCTGATTTAAGGCAGTATGTGCATCCTTCTCTTGCGTCGATTTGGGTGGTTCCCTATGGTATTTTGTTTGTGCTATTTGCCTTAAAGTTCGTCCCGTTTTTTTTGAAGCTTCGAAGGCGGGTTGCTATGTCCGCTTTGATTGCAGGCGGTGTTTATGTTACGGGAGCAATAGCCTTTGAGGCCCTAAATAGCTGGCTTGTCAGGACGGGCCAAATATCCCGAAGCGGTTTTTATTATGAGTTGATTTCGGGGTTTGAGGAGTTATTTGAGATGCTCGGTGTGATCATTTTTCTGTACGCGCTTCTTTTGGAATTGCGATCGCGTTTTGTTCAATTGGAATATAATTTTACGGTGAAGTAGATGTCCGAGTAGTGGATATAATTTAGAGAAAGGTTTTTTATTCTTTATTTGTGTTAGTTCTTGTTTGGGGTGTCTTTGCTTGTTGCTTTTCTTCGGGTAAATTTCGACACCGTGTTATTTCCTCTCTGTTCCATCTCCGCATCGAATCTTTTGACGCTCAAGTTTGCGTTGGATGTGTGGTGTGATCCCCAGTTCAGCGCTCTCCCAAAGTCGATCCATCTCACGGGTGAAGTGTTTGGCGAGTTGCGGGGAGTGGATCACGAGCAATGTTTCGTCGTTGGTGTGTGCTGCTGAAGGCGACCAGTTGAAGGATCCCGTGATCACGGTCTTGTTATCGATCACAGCGAACTTGTGGTGCAGCTTGTCGCCACGGGCAAGGCGGGGGGTGCCGATGCCTTTGAGGGCTTGATCCAACGGTTGATTACCCGCTTCCACCTTGCAGGTGTGATCTGGAAGGCTCACCCCCAGCAGATCGAGCACCTCAGAGAAGGGGCGGCTCGCAAACCCAGGATCGGCGACCAGCCGGATCTCCACGCCTTGTTCGATCTTCTCCCGCAGCACATTGGTGAGTTGCTGCGCGGAAAACACAAACAGGGCCATATCAAGGCTCTTTTTTGCGACTTTCAGCTGCTCTGCCAACAAGTTGAGCCCGTGATTGCTGTCCCTCCTGGGATGGGGTGAAAACAGCACATCCATACGGATGTCGCCCACCTTCACGGTTTGCACGCTCCCTTTTGCCTTTTGCAGGCCAAAGCGACTGTCCTGCTTGCCGCCGGGGCCATCGCCCCACATCTGGGTGAATTCCTGACGGAACACCAGGGCCAGCTCAGGGCTGTTGACCCGCAGCAGGTGATTCACATTGCCGCGACTGGACGGCCGGCCCGCATCACCATGAAGCCCAGAACTGGTGAGATTGGCGCTGCCTGTAATCATTGTTGTTTGGTCGATCACCAGAAACTTGTGGTGCATCAGGCCGCTGCCGCTGCTGCCGTCTTCGGTGTCGTCAATCAGTGGAATGTTCGCTGCTTGCAGTAGCGCCACGGCATCGCCGTGGAAGGCTTCGTCCGCAGTGGTGGTGCCGTTGCGATCGCTGTCGGCCAAGCGGTTCAACTGATGCCAGCGCTGTCGCTCCCGTTTGTTCAACCGGCTGGGTCGTTGCTCACTCCAGGCCTGCCGGTAGTTGTTCTCGAGGATCACCTGAACAAGAACACCGCGGTGTTTTGCCGCGATCAGGGCCTGGGCAACCCTTGGCAGGCTCAGCTCTTGAACGGCCACCAGCACCTCCTCGGTGGCGCCATCAATGGCTTCAATCAGCCATGCCTCCATGTCGTCACCATTGCGCCACTCCCCTGTGAGGGGTGAGCGGTAGCGCGATCTGGCGTTGTGATTGAAGACCACATCGATCTGCTTGGGCATCGCCAGTTCTGCCGGAGCCATGCCCACGATCGATCCCGGCTGGCTGCAGCCACCGCAGACAAGAGCCGCTGCCATCCAACCCAGCGTGTTCTTCAACATCGAGACCAAGACCTTGCCTTGATCAGAGTTCCCCGATTTTCAGTGGGGCATCTCCGATGTCTTCAGCATCGCCACAAACCAAAGTCCACTCAGAACAAGAGCGACGCCCACACCGGCTCCGATGCCCACCCGGGCCATCACCAAAGGCACCACCAATGGAAAGACCATCGCCCCCGCGAGGGGGGTGATGGCCACGAACCAGCGCAGGGATGCTGGTGCTTTGGAATCGGAAGGGTTCAGAACCACTCGGCGCGGGCTTCGCTGGCAGGGTTGCTGTTGTCTTCAGGGGTCTCACGCTTGAAGTTGAGCGTGATGTTGCGCTTCTGTTCTCCATCGGAAGCCGTGGCTTCGATCGCGTACATCTGCTCGCCATCACGGAAGGGCACTTGAATCCGGAAGGTCCCGTCGGTGGAGAGAGGCACTTCTTCGCCGCCGATGGTCAGGCGAGCGGAGGGATCGGTGGCGCCGTAGACGATCAGTTCGGCGTCAGCCACAAGCCAGAAGGAGCGTTGGCGGGGAGCAACGCCACCAAGGCCGGACTCGTTGCGGCCGCTGGCCCAGAGGCCAGCCCCCGAGTCATTCAAGCCACTGCTGTCGCCGGAAACGTCAAAGCCTTCCTGGAATTCTTCCGAGCCAACCCGACGGCGGCGGAACTGAACCGTGGCGCTTTGGTAGAGCCGCTCGTGCAGGCCACTGTTGCTCGACTCGATCGGCGCGACGGGAGCTGGAGCTGATTCAGCCGGTGCTGCCTCAAGGCTGAAGGGGACGAACTGATCAAGGATCTGCTCGCTTGGGTGAAGAGCGGGCACGCGTGCCACGGAAGAGAAGGCCAGAGACATCCAGCTGGCGCCGATGCGATAGCCCAACTCAACCCGGTAATCCCTGTCACAGAGGGGTACGGGCAGATACCACTCGGTGCTGTGACTGTCGACGGGGACTTCCTGGAGGGTGTGGGGATGGGCATTGCCGTCTTGCATGCCGGTTACGTCAGCCAGGCGCAGGCAAAGTCGGCTGGCGCCGTCCTTCTGGGCCACCTTGCGATCGGCGTCGGAAATTTCCCAGAACACGTAGGCCCATTGGGGGTCGCGAGGCAGGAACACCACGCGGGTGTCGCTGCTGCCCATGGCCGGTGCGTTGAGTTCTGCCTCGATGGCCTTCAGATCTCCACCACGCTTTTGCTGACGCTGGGCAACCTCGTCGACCAGGGTCTCCTTGCTTTTGCGGCTGTAGAGCGGCACCCCTAGGTCGCTGGCGATCTGACGCAGTTGACGAAGGGTGAGACGTGCCAGGGATGACAGGGTTTGGGACACGTCCAAAAACTCCAGGTTTCGTTTGGGATCATTGTGATCTGAAAAATCCCTTTTCGAAGCGTTTAGTGGGCAAGGGTCAGTGGATGCTGACCACTAGGTGAACGTCGATCCCGGGGATCACAGTCAGAGACACAAAAAAAGCGGAGCCGAAGCCCCGCTTTCTTGAACATGGTCGAGGCCGGGATCAGCGGCCGATGGTGCGATAAGGCACCTTGGTCAGGTAGTCCATATCGGCGCTGGTGCTTGGGCCGACTCGGCGGGGATTGCCGATTTCGCTCACCCAGGCCATGTAGTCCTGCGGAGACCCACCCTTTTTGATCTTCGCGCGTTCCGGCAGCCGCTTGGCAGGCCCGCCAGTAAAAACGAGTTGGGGGAAGCCAAGAATGTTCCGGTAGTACTCGTCGTAGCGGGGGGTGGTGATGTTGAAGGGAGTGTCACCGAGCTCGCGGCCGGGAAGAACGCGGTTCCGCTGGTAAGGAACCGTGTCGTAACCGAAGGCGTCGAGGTACTCGGTGCTGTCAAGCAGAACATCCACAAGGCCTTCCAGGCCTTTGGTTGCAATCACGATCGACCAGGAGAGCTCTTCGCCCTTGCCGTTCACTTTTCGGCCGAGGATCCTTTCGCAGAGGTGACGGACAACTTTGTAGTTGCTGTTGAAGCCGTAGAAGGTGCGCTTGAAGGTGTCCGAAAGCAGGAGGCCGCGAATGAAATCGCGAACGGTGATCTGGCCATCCTTCAGCTGGGACTCAAGGTTGACGTCCCGATCTGTTTTGAAGGCGTGGAAGAAGATCTGCCGGTAGGCGGCTTCAACAACGGTGTCGAGGTTGTCCCGGTCGTCTGCAATTTCCAGGGAGTAAGCCCGGGATCCCTCGTCGGAGCCGACACGGAGGTTCGGAACACCCGCTCTCAAGGAGTTCTGGGTGATCGGTGCGTACTCCAGAAGAGGAATGGCCACGCGAGCTACAGCATCCACTGTTGGCGATCGTAGAAGTGCTGGGTCTTGCCCCCTTCAGCTGCTGTGGCAGCGATTACATGCCGTAATACTTTCTCCAAGTACTTCTGCTTACCAGCCGAAGGGGGCGAGGGCGGCCCCGTTTGAAGCCATGGCTGGGCTGGGCTGATCAACATCGTCCAGCTGCCGGGTCTCGATGCAGAAGGAGGCGTTGTTGGAGAGCCCCTGCACCGTGCTGGTGCGCAGCCGCACGTTCTCGCTGGCGAACCAGAAGCGCTCCAGGGAGCTCATCATTTCGTAGTCGGTCGTGAGGATCAGGCCGTTTTCGTCATCCATGCGGAACTGACCCGCCACCGGCGCTTTCTCGGCGTAACCGCGATCCCGCAGCAGCAGTCCCCGTCGTCCCGTTTCGTCCTCGGGGATCAGTCCGAACATGGTCTGGTCTTCGTGGGATTCACCGGCCCGATCCCAGGCCATCGATCCGCTCCAGCGCACCCAGCAGCCCCCCACGATCTGCTCAACGCTGGCGTTGTTGCGTTCGGCGATCTCCGCAAGGCGTTCGTCGCCCTTGAGCAGTTCCTCCACAACGATGAAGGATGCGCCGGCTTCGGCGCGGCGATGCAGCAGGTGGTGCTGGCTGCGCTGTGAGGTCCAGCGGCCACAGCTCAGACGAAAGAAGCTGAGGGCGTCCGAGATCTCAAGCATCGCCGGCGTTGAGGAAGTGAAGTGATGATGGCAGCCCGACCAGGTCAGTCACGACAGCCAGGCCACCCCCGACGGCCATGTCAGCCACGGCAGCGGGCTTCGGCGGCGCTGATCAGATCGTCGAGGGTCAGCTCCAATGGAGGCTTGCCCAGCTCAAGCGCCAGTTGATCCAGCTGATCGGCGGCAGCATTGAGCTGCAGCAGCAAGGTGTCGAGGAATGCCGGATCGTCAGCGACCACGGGTTGCTGCTGGCACCAGCGGCGCCGTTGATTTTCGTCGGGGATTGCTCCAGTGCTCCCTGGAGCGGCCATGGATTGAAAGCTGTCCAGGCAGTGGCTCAGCACCCGCAGGTGATGCCGATCGAGTTGGGGCAGCAGGGTGGAGTCGATGCGTTCAATCGCGGCTCGGTCGATGGCCATCAGCCCTGCGCCAAGGGAGTGATGCGGAAGCCGCAGGCGTGGCCGCCCTCGAGCCGCCAATGCACCCGTTCCACCCGGCAGTCCGGCACAGTGCGCCGAATCAACAGCAATTCCTGGTCGCAGACCGCAGGAAATTCTTCAGCAATGCGCTGCACGGAACAGTGGGCCTCCTCGAGCCGCCAGCTCACGCCGTCATCGTCCCGGCTGCAGACGGTCACGTAGCCCTCGTCGCGCCGCAGCCGTGCCAGGTGTTCGAGGCGAGCCTCCAGGGAGGCTTCGCCAAGGCTTTGCCGGTACTGGCTTGCCTTCGACTCCGCCTGCTGATTGAGCAGCTGGCGCACAGTTGCTTCGGGGAGATGGCTGCGCATCGAATCCAGCAGACCAAGGGCGAAGCGGCCGCTGCCGTCGGGGAACTGGGCCCGTCCTTCGTCGGTGAGGCACCAGCGGTTGCTGGGTCGACCTGGGCCGCTGGCATTGCTGCTGGCGCAGACCAAGCCGCTGTCGGCGAGGGAGCGCAGGTGCCGCCGCATGGCCTGAACGGAAATGCCCACGGCATCGGCAAGGGTGCCAGCGTCCTCCTCCCCGCGCTCCAGCAGCAGGGAGAGCACGGCGTCGCGGGTGCTGGCGGGGGCCGAGGCGCTCATGAGGAGGCGAAACCTCCCCACACGATGCCATCGAATTGCCACGTCATGTCGGCCGTGTGGAGGGTCACAATGGGGAGCCCGCTGACCGGAGGCCTGTTGGCCTAGGCTTCCAGTAAGGAAACCGCGGGGTTTCGTAATTCGCCGCTCCCTCCACCTCCATGTCCGACGCCCCTCAAGAGCCGACAGCAGAAAGCTTGGAGGTCATCCGCAAGTTCGCTGAAACCTACGCCCAGCGCACCGGTACCTACTTCTGCGCTGATCCCAGTGTCACCGCTGTTGTTCTGAAGGGTCTGGCACGTCACAAGGACGATCTGGGCGGAGCGCTTTGCCCTTGCCGCCATTACGAAGACAAAGAGGCCGAGGTCTCCCAGGCCTTCTGGAACTGCCCCTGCGTTCCGATGCGCGAGCGCAAGGAATGCCACTGCATGCTCTTCCTCACCGAGGACAACCCCTTCGCTTGCCCTGAGAAGACGCAGACCATCACCACCGAAACGATTAACGCCACCGCCGGCTGAGCTGAATGACCAGTACCTCCACACGGGATCTCGTCAGCCAGCCGTACAAGTACGGCTTCGTCACCGAGATCGAGACCGACAAGATCGCCAAGGGTCTCAGTGAAGAGGTCGTTCGCCTGATCTCGGCCAAGAAAGAGGAGCCGGATTTCCTGCTGCAGTTCCGGCTCAAGGCGTTTCGCCACTGGCTCACCCTTGAAGAGCCCGACTGGGCTGCCTTGGGTTATCCCGAGATCGATTACCAGGACATCGTTTATTACGCGGCTCCAAAGCAGCAGGAGAAGAAGGCCAGCCTCGATGAGGTAGATCCGAAGCTGCTGGAAACCTTCGACAAGCTCGGCATCCCGCTGAGCGAGCAGAAGCGCCTCAGCAACGTGGCGGTGGACGCTGTTTTCGACAGCGTTTCGATTGCCACCACCTACAAGGAAAAGCTGGCCGAACACGGGGTGGTGTTCTGCTCCTTCAGTGAGGCGGTCAAGGAGCATCCCGAGCTGATCGAGCGCTACCTCGGCACGGTTGTCTCCAGCAACGACAACTATTTCGCCGCTCTGAACTCAGCTGTGTTCAGCGACGGATCCTTCGTCTTCATTCCGAAGGGCGTTGAGTGCCCGATGGAGCTCTCCACCTACTTCCGGATCAATTCCGGCGACACCGGACAGTTCGAGCGCACCTTGATCGTGGCTGAAGAGGGTGCCTCGGTGAGTTATCTCGAAGGCTGCACGGCACCGATGTTCGACACCAACCAGCTGCATGCGGCGGTGGTGGAACTGGTGGCCCTCGACGACGCCTCAATCAAATATTCCACGGTTCAGAACTGGTATGCCGGTGATGAAAACGGCGTCGGCGGGATCTACAACTTCGTGACCAAGCGGGGTCAGTGCCGCGGTGATCGCAGCCGCATCAGCTGGACCCAGGTGGAGACCGGTTCTGCCATCACCTGGAAGTACCCCAGTTGCGTGCTCCAGGGTGCTGACTCGGTGGGTGAGTTCTATTCCGTGGCCCTCACTAACAACTGCCAGCAGGCCGACACCGGCACCAAGATGGTCCATGTCGGACCGCGCACCCGCTCCACGATTGTGAGCAAGGGCATCAGTGCAGGCCGCTCCAGCAACAGCTACCGCGGTCTTGTGCAGATGGGGCCCAATGCCAAGGGCGCACGCAACTACAGCCAGTGCGATTCGATGCTGATCGGCGATCAAGCCGCCGCGAACACCTATCCCTACATCCGTTCTCAGCAGCCGCAGGCAGCCATCGAGCACGAGGCCAGCACCTGTCGCATCTCCGAAGACCAGCTCTTCTACCTGCAGAGCCGTGGCATCGGGTTTGAAGAGGCCGTCTCGATGATGGTCAGCGGCTTCTGCCGCGACGTCTTCAATCAGCTGCCGATGGAGTTTGCCGCTGAGGCCGACAAATTGCTGGCCCTCAAGCTTGAGGGGTCCGTGGGCTGATCCCCTCCCCCACCTTGTCTCTGTTTTTTAACGACGCTTTCCGTGATTCGCCCTGACGCTGAGCTGCTGCTCGACATCCAAGACCTGCATGCCTCCGTCGAGGACAAGCCCATCCTCAAGGGGGTGAATCTGCAGGTGCGGGCTGGTGAAGTCCATGCCGTGATGGGTCGCAACGGCAGTGGCAAGAGCACTCTTTCCAAGGTGTTGGCCGGGCATCCGGCCTACCGGGTCACGGGCGGCAGCGTTCGTTATCGCGGCCAGGATCTGTTTGAGCTGGAGCCTGAAGAGCGGGCCCGTCTGGGTGTGTTCCTCGGATTTCAGTACCCCGTTGAAATCCCTGGTGTCAGCAACCTGGAATTCCTGCGGGTGTCCACCAATGCCCGGCGGGAAAAACAGGGGGAAGAGGAGCTCGACACCTTTGCCTTCGAGGATCACGTGCACGACAAGCTCAAGGTGGTGCAGATGGACCCTGCCTTCCTTGAGCGCAGCGTGAATGAAGGCTTCTCCGGGGGCGAGAAAAAGCGCAACGAGATTCTCCAGATGGCGCTGCTAGAGCCCGTGGTAGCGATTTTGGATGAAACCGATTCCGGCCTGGATATCGATGCCCTGCGCATCGTGGCCGGTGGTGTGAACCAGCTGGCGACGGAAGACAACGCCACGCTGCTGATCACCCACTACCAACGTCTTCTCGACGAGATCACCCCGGACTATGTGCATGTGATGGCGGCAGGCCGGATCCTGCGCACCGGTGGACGGGAGCTGGCCCTTGAGCTGGAGCAGACCGGATACGACTGGGTGGATCAGGAGCTGGCAGCTCAAGGAGCCGCTTGACCATGGCGAGCAGTGTGCTGGCGCCAGTGCAGGAGCGCGGTCGAGCCGCGCTTGAACAGCTTGGTCTGCCCAACCGTCGCCAGGAGCCCTGGCGCCTCACCGACCTCAAGCGGCTTGCGGCTGTCTCGGAATTGCCGGCCAGTGCCTCGCCACTGTCCACGTCTCTGCCGGCCAGTCTGGACGGAGTGACCCGTCTGGTGCTCAATGGTTTTGATGATCCCCTGGCCGGCCAGGTGCTTCCGGAAGGAATCACGGCGCTGAATGCCGAAGAGCTGGAGCAGGCCCTCGGCCACACCCTCGATCGCTGCGGTTGTGCCCAGGTCTGGCCCGTGGAGTTCAACCATGCCAAAGCCCAGCAGATCCTGGCCCTCAGGGTGCGGGGACGGGTTGGTCCGTTGGAGCTGGTGCTGGCGGCCGGTGCCGGGTTGAACGCCACGCGGGTGCTGCTGCTGTTGGAGGAAAAAGCTCAGCTTGAGTTGATGCAGGTGCTGCTGGCTGAGGGGGCGTCGGCCCACAGCCATGTGCTGGAAGTGCATCTGGGGCAGGAGGCCCAACTGCGCCATGGCGTGCTGGCGACGGCGGATGGCGCGTCATCGCTGATGGCCCATTTGGCTGTGGAGCAGGAGCCCCGCAGCTCCTATGCCCTCACTTCGGTGGTTCAGGGCTGGAATCTGGGACGGGTGGAGCCCCGGGTGGTGCAGGTGGATGGCCAGGCAGAGACCGTGCTTAAAGGTCTGGCCGTCACCGGCGCCGAGCAGCAGCTGGCCACCCACACCGCGGTGCGCTTCGACGGGCCGGAGGGGGAGCTGGATCAGTTGCAGAAATGCCTGGCCGGCGGCCAGTCCCACGCAATTTTTAACGGCGCCATCAGTGTTCCCCGCGATGCTCAGCGCACCAACGCCGCCCAATTGAGCCGCAACCTGCTGCTGTCTGACCGGGCCCGGGTGGACACCAAGCCCGAGCTGGAGATCGTGGCGGACGATGTGCGCTGCGCCCACGGCGCCACCGTGTCGCAGCTTCAGGACGATGAGCTGTTCTATCTCCAGAGCCGGGGCATCGCTGCGGCGGATGCAACGGCGCTGCTGCTGCGCGGGGCCTGCCAGGAGGTGATCGCCCAGCTACCTGCTGCCGCGCAGGCGTGGCGCCCCCTGGAGCGCGTGATGGAGAGCCTCGCCCCATGACGATCGTCGAAGCACGTTCCAGTTCTGATTTCGTTGATTTATCGTCTCGATATCGTGCTGATTTCCCGATTCTCGAGCAGCTGGCTCCGGATGGCCGCCCGCTGATCTATCTCGATCACGCTGCCACCAGCCAGAAGCCCCGTCAGGTGCTCGAAGCGCTGCAGCAGTACTACAGCTGCGACAACGCCAACGTGCACCGCGGTGCGCACCAGCTCAGTGCCCGTGCCACCGATGCCTTTGAGGCGGCCCGCAGCACGACGGCGGCCTTCGTGGGTGCGGCCAGTTCCCGCGAGATTGTCTTCACCCGCAATGCCAGCGAAGCCATCAATCTGGTGGCGCGCACCTGGGGTGACGCCAGCCTCAAGGAGGGGGACGAAATTCTCCTCACGGTGATGGAGCACCACAGCAACCTGGTGCCCTG
Organism: Synechococcus sp. MU1651; assembly: GCF_023630635.1. Lineage (NCBI taxonomy): Bacteria > Bacillati > Cyanobacteriota > Cyanophyceae > Synechococcales > Synechococcaceae > Synechococcus > Synechococcus sp. MU1651. The sequence goes on along the minus strand of NZ_JAKUHJ010000011.1, from coordinate 29,362 downwards.
GCAGCTGTTGGCGCAGCGCACCGGCTGCGTGCTTCGCCATGTGGGCATCACCGAATCCGGTGAGCTGGATCTGGAGGATTTCCGGGCCCAGCTCAACGAGCGCACCCGACTGGTGAGCCTGGTGCACATCAGCAATTCCCTCGGTTGCTGCAATCCCCTGGATCAGGTGATCCCCGCAGCCCATGCCGTTGGCGCCTGCGTGCTCGTGGATGCCTGCCAGAGCCTGGCCCACAAGCCGATTGATGTGGCGGCCATAGACGCCGACTTTCTTGTCGGCTCCTCCCACAAGCTCTGTGGCCCAACCGGCATGGGTTTCCTCTGGGCGCGGGAGTCGCTGCTGGAGGCGATGCCTCCCTTTTTGGGCGGTGGGGAGATGATTCAGGACGTTTTCCTGGACCACAGCACCTGGGCGGTGTTGCCCCATAAGTTCGAAGCGGGCACCCCTGCCATTGGCGAGGCGGTGGGCATGGGTGCCGCGATTCGCTATCTCAAGGCAGTGGGTCTGGAGGCGATTCAGGCCTGGGAAGCTCAGCTCACCCGGCATCTGTTCGCCCGGTTGCAGGCCATTGATGGTGTGAGGGTCCTGGGGCCGACGCCGGATCAGCAGCCCGAGCGTGGAGCCCTCGCCACATTCCTGGTGGATGGCGTGCATGCCAACGACATTGCCGCTCTGATCGATGCGTCCGGGATCTGCATCCGCAGTGGTCACCACTGCTGTCAGCCCCTGCACCGCATGTATGACGTGACGGCTTCAGCACGGGCCAGCCTGAGCTTCACCAGCACGTTTGAAGAGATCGACCGCTTCAGCGAAGAGCTCGCTTCCACGGTCGCCTTCCTGCGCGAGCACAGCTGAGCTGGCTCAGGCCGCCAGCTGATCGTTGCTTGCTGCGGCCTCGCGTTGACGCAGGGGAACAACCTTGTTGGTTTCGATGGCGTACTTCACCCAGCGGTAGGAGCGTGCGCCGGGACGGGGAGCCGCGTTGATCGGTTCAGGGCTGGCATAGCTGTTGCCGCGATAACGCAGGATCCGCATCGGTGCTGTCGAAACAGCCGTCAGCTTTTCAGGCTTACCGCTTCCTGATGGGTTCCGGGGAGCACAGGTTGATGGTTCCTGTTGGTTGCTCGCTAAACCAATCACATCTGCTGAACGGGGTTGTTTGCTTTGTAACCGTCTGTTAGCCCCAATTCCCTCCTGAAAAAGGCCTCGGTTTGCTCGAGCACCTCGATCTGGGTGGCTTGGCTGCGGAAGCCGTGACCTTCCTCTTCGAACAGCCGCACCTCCACCGGGATGCCGTTGCTGCGCAGCGCCTCCGCCATGCGTTCGGTTTGTTCCGGCGGCACCACTTTGTCTTGCAAACCCTGGAAGAACAGCACCGGACAGCGGATTTGATCGGCATGCAGCAGCGGCGACCGCTGCTCATACAAAGCACGCGCTGCGGGCCATTCCCCCACCAGACCATCCACGTAGCGCGCCTCAAACCGGTGCGTGTCTTCGGCCATGGCTGTGAGATCACACACCGCATAGCGGCAGGCGCCGGCCCTGAACACTTCGGTGAAGCACAGCGCCGCCAGGGTGGTGAAGCCGCCGGCGCTGCCGCCTTCGATGGCGATCTGGCCGTGATCGGCACGACCGGCCTCGATCAGGGCCTGCGCTGCGGCGGCGCAGTCGGCCACATCCACAAGGCCCCAGCCCCCGTTGAGGCGCTCTCGGTAGTCCCGGCCGAACCCCGTTGAGCCGCCGTAATTCACATCCACCACGCCCCAACCCCGAGAGGTCCAGTACTGAATCGCCAGGCTGAGGCCGCGGCGAGCCATGGCCGTTGGTCCGCTGTGGCTTTTCACCAGCAGTGGCGCAGGCCCTGGTGGTTTGCCGCTGGGGGGGTAGTACCAGGCATGGGTGCGCTCGCCCTGGTGACCGTTGAACCACAGCGGTTCGGCCACGCTGATCTCCTCAACCGACAGCGGTGACGTGATGGCGGGGCTGTGGCTCCAGATCGGGGTGGCCGGTCGTAAATCGATTTCCAGCAGCCCGGCCACGCTGGTGCTGTTGCTGGCCACGGCCACGGCGCGGCCGTTGCAGGCGCTCAATCCCGCAAGGTCATCAAACGGTTGCGTCAACGGCTCCACCGTTCCATCCAGGCTGAGCCGCTGCAACGACCAGGCCCCGCGGCTGCAGACGGCGGCGATCAGTTGCTCGCCATCCCAGGCCGTGGTGCTCATCCCATAGATCCACTGGGGCATGGCCGTTTCGGCAGCCATCGGCCAGGGCCTCTCCCAGGCGGCGTCGGCACTGGGCTGAAGCATCAGGTTCCACCAACCGGAGCTGTCTTCCGCCACAAGCAACTGCCCGTCGGGCAGCCATTGGGGTTGAAACACCGAGATGCCATCGCCTCCGGCCAGCTGACGGGTCTCGGCCAGCCCGCCTGTGTCGCTGAACTCCGCGCACCAGAGACGGCTGCTGTCCCAGGGCATGGCAGGTTGCTGCCACTCCACCCAGGCGAAACGCTGGCCATCGGGGCTCAGGCAGCCATAGCCGGCAAAGTCCGTCGGCTGGTGCAGCAGCAGCGGCGTCTGATCCGTTGCGTTCAGTGCCAGGTTCACCAGCTCGTCCCGGCCCTCGATTTCACGGATGCCGATCCAGCGCTGCCTGGGCAGATCGAGAACGCCATCCGCCAGCTCCCAGTCCCCTTCCCGGCTGAGCCGTTGGGGTGCAGCCAGGGGGGTGGGTTGCTGGGGGTCGGTCTGCGGCAGGCGCCAGTCCTGACGCCAGAGGCAGCCCCGCTCGATCCAGGCCAGGATCAGCCTGTCCTGCTCCACAGCGGTGGTGAGTACGCCGCCGCCGTAGTCATGCACCCGACTGCGCAGGTTGCTGGGGGCCGGCGTCAGCTCCTGTGGTTCTGCCTCGGAATCACCAAAACGCCGGATCAAGGCAGTGGTGCGGCCACGCTCCTGGGGGCGCTGTTCCAGCCAGATCAGCCACAGCGTTGCATCGGGGCCACTGACCAGGGCCGGTTCCTTGAGACCCGGCAAACGGCCGACGGCATGTTGCGCGGATAACGGAGCGGCTCCCATAACGGCTGATTCAGGCCGCTTACCATGCTGGATCAACGCGGCGTTGGTCTTGGCAGGAAGCTTTGCAGAGTTGGCCCGTCAGGCCGATAAGTCGCGGGACACGATGCTGGTGCCCAAGACGGCCCTGGAAACCCCGCCGCTGGAGATTCACACCCTGGGCGATGAGGTGTTGCGGCAGCCTGCGCGCCGCATCGGCAAGGTGAATGAGCAGGTGCGGGAGCTGGCTCGTGACATGCTGCGCAGCATGTACACCGCCAAGGGCATTGGCCTGGCGGCTCCTCAGGTGGGGATTCACCAGCAGCTCCTGGTGATTGATCTGGATTTGGAGAATGCAGCTACGCCGCCCCTGGTGCTGATCAATCCGGAGATCACGGCGGCCAGCGCCGGGCTCGACACCTACGAAGAGGGCTGTCTCAGCATCCCTGGGGTGTATCTCGATGTGGTGCGCCCCACCGCGATTGAACTGAGCTTCCGCGATGAGATGGGTCGGCCCCGGAAGATGAAGGCCGATGGCCTGATGGCCCGTTGCATTCAGCACGAGATGGATCATCTCAATGGCGTGTTGTTCGTCGATCGCGTCACTGATGAAGACGGTCTGCAGAAGGAGCTCAAGGAGAAGGGCTTCGAGCGCCAAGATGTGCGGAGCGTCGCCTGAGTTATGCCGATGAAACCCCTGGCCGGCGTCTTCCTGGCCCTCGCCTGTGTTCTGGGTATCGCCAGCACCGGTTGTGTGTTTGAACTGGCCTACGGCGATCCCGACCTCGGGGTCAAAACCACCAGCTGGATCCTGGCCCTGGCGGCCCCTGGAACCGTGGGTACCCTTCTGTTCGCCATTCGCCTGAACAAACCGGCCTGATCGGGGGCGACCGATTCAGGCATCACTTTTACGATCCGCTCAGTTCCTCCATGGACGTGATGGCACGCTTTCGAACCGTGGCCGCTGCCGGCCTCGCTCTCGCAGCGACCTCTGCACCGGTGGCCCTGGCCCAGGGTTCGCTGTTCACGGCGGTGCCCGTGGAGTTGAGCAACTTCGTCTTGGTGTCGGCCCCGATCGGCCAGGGCGAGCGTTCGCAGTTGAACATCTACGAGCAGCGCACCACAAAACGCCCCTGCTTCGCTGTGGCCGCGGGATCACCGGCCATGGTCGATCCCTTGTTGTCCACGTTTGATTTCAGCGGGGTCTGCAACCGCTACATCGACGGCAACGGCTATTCCCTGCGGATCGGTGGTGACGACCTCGGCACCCGCTACCGGCTCAGCGTGGTGAACACCGGTCGGGATATTGAATTGCTGGCCACGCCCACCAAGAATCCCTCCCAACCGACCATGCTCGTGGCTCGGGCCGGTGGTGCCGCCAGCGGATTCGTTCAGCTCAAGCTTGAGCCGGACTGGACCTTGAAGCGACGGGCCTATGGCAAGAAGAGCCTCGGCCATCTCTATGTCTATCGGGACACTGCGCCAGTGGCCGGATCCAGCCCAGCCAGCGAGCCGGTTGAGACTGAATAGAGTGAGAGTTCCGTGGCTCCGTCCTACTGAGCTGGCCCAGAACCGGTGAAAACACCTGTTGTCGTCCTCTGTCAGTGATTTCACACTGAAGACAGACCCCGGAGGACGTGATGAAAACAACGGTTGTTCAGTGGTTCCAGTGGTTCGGTGAAGCGATGACCCATGCCCTGGGATCGTTCAACGACCGCCATCTCCAGCCCCCGCCGATCGGCACCCAGCCCTACCGGGACACTCCCGACAAGCGAGCCCGCGACTACTGAGCACCAGGCTGCTTGAGCAGATCAGTGCAGCGGAAGCAACTCGCTTCCGCCACGGCGTTTCGATCGACGCTGGCCTGTTCGTTGAGATCGGCAATGATGCGCGCCACGCGTAACAGCTGAAGGCTGCTGCGTGTGCTCAGACCACGCTGGTTGATCAGCTGTTCCCAGAGCTCGAGTGCCGCAGCCTCGATGGCTCCGGTCTGCCGCAGCGCTGCTGCCGACAGCCGCCCGTTGCTGTCTCCACCAGGATTGCGCCTCTGCATCCGCTGCCGGGCTCGTTCAATTTGTGCGGGGGTGCACCAGGACGCTGCAGCTTGCGTTGGGCTGGGCTGCTTCAGCACCGCTGCCACCTCCTTGGCGGAGCGCCGTTCCAGCCGCAGTTGCAGATCGAGCCGATCCAAGAGCGGGCTGGAGAGCCGCTGCCAGTAGCGCTGGCGCTGGCTGATGCTGCAGCGACAGCCATGGTCGCGGTCGCCATGCCAGCCGCAGGGGCAGGGATTGGTGGCGGGCACCAGGGTGACCAGGGCCGGGAACACCGTGCTCTGCTGGGAGCGGCTGATCTGCACGGCGCCGTCCTCCAGGGGCTGCCGCAATTGATCCAGGACCGCCCGCGGAAATTCCGCCAGCTCATCAAAGAAGAGCACGCCACCGTGGGCCAGGCTCACCTCCCCAGGACGGGGTGAGCGTCCGCCGCCGAGCAAGGCGGCTGCTGAGCAGCTGTGGTGCGGCGATCGAAAGGGGCGCTGCTGCTGCAGTTGATCGATGCCATGCAGTTGGCCGGCGACGGAATGGATGCGCGTGATGGAGAGCGCTTCCTTGCGGCTCAGGGCCGGCAGCAGTCGCGGCAGTTGATGGGCCAGGCGGGTCTTGCCGCAGCCGGGGGGACCCACGAGCAGCAGATGGTGGCCGCCGGCTGCCGAGAGGGCCAGGGCGCGGGAGGCGAGGCTGCTGTCCAGGCAGGGCCAAGACGCCGGCTTGGTTGGCTGGGTTGAGGATCGGGTGCTGCTGCCACCGGTCGCCGGCCAGGGGCGCTCGCCTTTCAGCTGCTCCACCAGCGTGCGCAGGTTGGCTGCGGTGAGGATGGTGAGCCCCTCAATCAGGCTGGCCTCCTAGGCGTTCTCAGGAGGAACCACCAGGGCTTGGGCCTTGTGCTGCTGGGCCTTTGCAGCAAGGGCAATCACCCCGCGACAGGGCCTGAGGCTGCCGTCGAGCCCCAATTCGCCCGCACACCAGAGGCCCTCCAGCTGAGGGCGGGCGAGTTGCCCGCTGGCCACCAACAGGGCCAGGGCGATGGGGAGGTCAAAGGAGGGACCTTCCTTGCGCAGATCGGCCGGAGCCAGGTTGATCACCACGCGCACCAGGGGGCCGCGGAAGCCGCTGTTGCGCAGGGCGGATCGGACCCGCTCCCGTGATTCCTGAATGGCCTTGTCCGGCAGACCCACCAGCTGAACGCCCGGCAGGCCCGGGGCAAGATCCACTTCCACTACCACTGGTCTGGCCTCCAGACCTTGCAGGGATGCACTGAGACAACGTGCCAGCATTCTGTGGAGGGTGACACAGGAGATTCATGCCCCTGCTGTCACACCGGTCCGGCTGTTCCCTCTTTTCAAGGCCCATGGCAGACGACACGATCTTCGGGAAGATCCTTCGTGGCGAGATCCCGTGCGATGAGGTCTACAGCGATGAGCAGTGTCTGGCCTTTCGCGATGTCGCGCCCCAGGCACCCGTTCATGTGCTGGTGATTCCGCGCAAGCCGATCGAGAGCTTGCGCTCCGGTGCTGCTGAGGATGCGGCCCTGCTGGGCCACCTCTTGCTGGTGGCTGCCCGCGTGGCCAAACAGGAGGGTCTGGACGATTTCCGCACGGTGATCAACAGCGGCGCCGGTGCTGGCCAGACGGTGTTTCACCTCCATGTGCACGTGATCGGTGGACGTCCTCTGGCGTGGCCTCCCGGTTGAGGTCAGCGGCGAAGCAGCGCGGCGACAGCCAGACTGAGCACAGTTCAGCAGTGGCATGACCCACCAGCTTCAGAACCTGCGCAATCAGGCCGCCAAGCTGCGTCGGCTTTCGCAGCCCTACTTCTTCCCCTACACCGAAGACAACGGCTGGCAGTTCCTTGGACTGCTGGTGAGCCTGCTCTTCTGTGTGGCCGGGATCGTGCTGTTCCTGGTCACCGGCTTGATGAACGGCCTGTCGTGGCTGTTGCCGGAGCTGACCGGCCAGTACCTCGGAGGCGTCCAGTCCTCCCTGGCCATGCTCTGGTCCCGTGGATGGGGTGCCGGAATCAGTGCCCTGTTCGTTCTGGGGGCTGTGGTGTTTGCCTCCGTGCGGGGCCAACTCAGGCATCGCCGCTGGTTGCCTTGGCTGTTTCTCGGCCTGATCATCCTGATGCTGTTGAGCGTGAACGGCATCAATGCCGGCATCACATTCATCGCCAGGGATCTGACCAATGCGCTGATCTCCAAGGACGGCGATGCGTCGTATCGCAACCTCTGGATCTACGGCGCCTGTTTTGCGGTCGCGTTGCCGATTCGCAGCCTGCAGTTTTATTTCACCCAGAAACTGGGGCTGTTCTGGCGCGAATGGTTGTCGCTGAGCCTGGTGGACGATTACCTGCGGGATCGGGCCTATTACGTGCTCAATCCCAATGATGAAGCGGCCACCAATGTTGATAACCCCGATCAACGTATTTCCGAGGATGTGCGTGATTTCACGGCACAGGCCCTTGGTTTTGCGCTGAATATTTTTGATTCGATCCTCACCTTTTCCCTCAACATCCTCATCCTTTATTCGGTGAGTGAGGGGCTCACCTTTGCCCTTCTGGCCTACGCATTCGGGGTGTCTGCCCTGATGATTGTGGCTGGCCGCAAGTTGGTGCGGTTGAACAATTTCCAACTGCGTTTTGAGGCGGATTACCGCTATGGCCTCGTACGGGTGCGTGACAACGCCGAATCGATTGCCTTCTACGCCGGTGAGCAGCAGGAAGCCAAGGAGGTGACGCGTCGCCTGGCTACCGTCGTTGAAAACTTCAATCTGCTGATTGTCTGGGAAGTGCTGCTGCGGGTGCTGCAGCGCTCCAGCATTTACGCCAGCAATTTCATCCCCTATCTGATCCTTGCGGCTCCGATTCTTGCCGGTGAGATGGATTACGGCGGCTTCGCCCAGGCGAACGTCGCCTACAACCTGGTTGAGGGATCGTTGTTTTTCATCATTTACAACATCGAAGCCCTGGCCCGGTTCTCGGCATCGATCAACCGGCTGGAAGGATTTCAATCCAACATCTCCAACCTCGATCCGGAGGAGTGGAGTGATTACGTGCCGCGGATCGTGCCCTCCGAGCACCTGGCGCTGCAGGGGGTGACGGTCAAAACACCGCGCACCGACAACGTGCTGGTGCGCGACCTCAGTTTTTCCCTGGGCAACGCTGAGGGGCTGTTGGTGGTGGGACCCTCCGGCTGTGGCAAGACGTCTCTGCTGCGGGTGGTGAGTGGCCTGTGGGGCTCGCCGACGGGCACCGTTTATTCCCCGGGGCAGGGCGATCTCCTTTTCATTCCCCAGAAGCCCTACATGGCACTGGGATCTCTGCGCGAACAACTTTGTTATCCCCTCGATCAGGCCCGTTTCAGCGATGAACAGCTACGGGCGGTTTTGGATCAGGTGATGTTGGGCAAACTTCTGCAGCGCTATCCCGACCTCGACATCAAGCAGGACTGGCCGCGCCTGCTCTCTCTGGGTGAACAGCAGCGACTGGCCTTTGCGCGGCTGCTGCTCAATTCGCCCAAGGTCGTGGTGCTGGATGAAGCCACCAGTGCCCTGGACGTTGAGACCGAATCCCGCCTTTATTCCCTGTTGCGGGATCGGGAGGTGGCGTTCATCAGCGTGGGCCACCGGCCAACCCTGAAGGACTTCCATGACACTGTTCTGGAGCTCAGCGGTGATCACGACTGGCGGCTGATCCCGGCGACCAGCTATGACTTCGGGCGTTCTTGAACCGGCCGGATGACCTCCACCAGCGAGACCCCTGACACCACGTCCGTTCCGGAGACGTCCGCCACCACCAACGACGTGCCTGCTTTCGGCTGGAGTGGCTATGCCGAGCGGGTGAATGGCCGCTTCGCCATGGTGGGCTTTGTGGCGGTGCTGCTGATCGAGGTGCTCAGCGGCGACACCTTTCTGCACTGGGCGGGGCTGCTGCCCTGATCAGGGCAGGCGGATCAGATCCACATCCCAGCGTCCGTTCCGGCTCACCTGCACCGCCAGCCGCCGGCCCGAGCCATCCAGGCTGACGCTGCGGGGCACGCCCGGTGGGTCCAGGGGCAGCCGTTGCGTCGCCCCGACGTTGCGCCGGTAGAGCACCAGTTCCGTGCGGTCCTCCCGTTGCTGGACCACGGCCAGGCGTTGTCCATCGGCACTGACGCTGACGCCGATCGGTTGGGCATCAGCACGGTTGAGGCCCGGCAACGGGACGGGGCTGCGGCTGCGCAGGTCAATCAGTTCGACCCGCTCCCGCCCATTGCGTTGGCCCAGGCTGGCCAGCCAGCGTCCCCCTAGGGATGGATCCCGCCGGCTGTTCACTGATTGACGCAGCAGGCCGTTGAGGTCGGGCCGAGGAGTGGGCCTGGGGCTGCTGCACCCGCTCACCAACACCAGGCTGAACAGCAGAGCGACGCGGATCATGGCTCTGACGACAGCGCCGGTGTGGAGAGGCTCTGTCCCGGAGGACGGTCCGGCTCGAGCAGATCACTCAGATCCAGCAGTTCCACGCGCCACCTCCCCTGATCTGTCACCTGCAGGGCGATCTGCTGGGCATCCGGCGCCAGGCTGAGCTGCACCGGGTCCCTCCCCCCCGGCAGCGGCAGGGGGTGCATGCGTCCGTTCAGGCGGTCGGTGACCACCGCGAGTCGGCGGCGCCCCCGCTGGGTGATTGCTGCCAGGTAACGGCCGTTCCAGCTCAGGGAGGGCGAGCTGTGGGGCTGATGTCGGCTCAGCTGGGGAACGGAGACAATCGATCCGTCGCTCAGGCGGCGCAGCTGCACCGTGGGTCGGCCGCCGCGATCGCTGACGACCGCCAGCCACTCACCACTGCCACTCAGGGCTGGGGCCTGCTGACTGGTGGCGAGCAAGCCACCACCGGTCCGTTCACTACGACCGTTGCAGCCCATCAGCGCCAGGCTGGCGAGCAGGATCAGCAGCGGACGAGGCAACTGGTTCAGTCGTCGAAGCGGGAGCTGTTGTCCCGCGGTCTGCCGGACGAAGGCCGTGAGCTGCGGGGGGGTTGGCGGTTGCTGCTGGGCCGGTTCGAGGCTAGGGGCGGCTCAGGGGATCGCCTGGAGTCGCTCGCGGCGTTCGGGTTGGCGCTGGGGCGTCCCCGGTTCGGGGCCGAACTACTCGGCGCTGAACTGCGGCTGGGGGCAAAGGCGGCATCCTCGGCTCCTGAAGGAGCGCGTTCGCCGGAAGGACGCTCAGGCCGCCCCATGGGACGGCTGCCACGGCGTTGTTCCTCTCGATCCGTCCGTCTGGAGCCAAAGTCGGGGCGTCGCTCATCCCTGGCTTCGCCGGCACGGAAACGAGCCATGCGGCGGGAGCGCTCGTCGTTTTGGTCCCAGCCGGAATCGCCTTGATCACGGTCTGCGGAGCGACGGCTGGCGGCTTCCTCAGGAATGGCGGCACGGCTGGCGCGGCGCGGTCGGTAGAACTCCTCTTCCGGCCGTTCTTCGGCGTCATCGTCACGGCCTGAGAAGCGCCGCCGCACCGGCTGGGGCTCATCAAAACGGTCGTAACCGCCGTCATCCCAGCCGCCCCGTAGGCCCCCAGGGCTTCCGCCCCGGGCCGGTGCTGGTTCGTCATCGAAATAGGCGGAACGCCGGGCCTGCTCCGTGGCCACGCCGCGCAGTCGCACGCTTTCGTAAGCGAAGAAAACGGTGGTTCCCGCCAAAAGGAATTGGCCGAACTGAAGAATCGGGTCGAGGCGCCATCCCTGGAAGAACAGGATGCCGCCACACAGCAGCCCGATGGCTGCAAAGAACACGTCGTAGTCCCGCGCCAGGGCGGGCTTGAACGACCGCATGAAATAGAGCAGAGCGCCGCCGACGGCCAAAACGATGCCGACGATGCTGGCCCAATTGAGACTGGCGTTAACCAAAGCTCTGCTCCCGCTTGGGAGTCAGTCTACGAGGGGCGCCAGGGGCGGATCAGAGCTTGCGGTCGACCTGGTCGGTCTGGCTCAGCAGGAACAGGGCGATGGAGGCAGGAATCACGACGATCACACCTCCCCAAAGGAGGCTGCTCAGGAAGTTGGAGAGGGAGGGGGTCATGGGGTTGCTGCCGTCTGCTTCAAAGCCGCGCCGATCTTAAGAAGCGATGCCGTCTTTCTACGATGAGGGGACGATTTGCTTTGAGCTTTGTGACGCCGCTGCTGCTGCAGGCCCTGCCAGTCCTCCATTTGCTTCTGGGCTTGCTGCTAGCGGCCTGGACCCTGGCGTTTCTGCTGCGCATCGTGCTCACCTGGTACCCCCAGGTCGATCTGAGTAAGGGCGCCTGGCCCCTGGTGGCATGGCCAACGGAACCTGTGCTCTCGGTGAGCCGCCGTGTGATCGCACCGATCGGTGGAGTCGACGTCACTCCAGTGATCTGGGTGGGCTTGATCAGCCTCGTGCGCGAGTTGCTGGTTGGCCAGCAGGGGCTGCTTTCTCAAATCCTGATGCACGCCCAGGCAGTGGCCTGAGCTCAGGGGAGCATCTCCTGCTCCACGAATTTGGTGTGCACGTCGCCGTTGATGAACTCCGGCCGATCCAGCATCTCCAGATGGAATTCCACCGTGGTTGGAATTCCGGTGACGGCACATTCATTCAGGGCCCGCTTCATCCGGGTCATGGCGTGGTCGCGGTCCTTGCCCCAAACGATCAGCTTTCCGATCAGGGAGTCGTAAAAGGGCGGGATGTCGTAGCCCGTGTAAACGTGGCTGTCGACGCGCACACCCGGTCCGCCGGGGGGCAGCCATCCGGTGATGCGTCCTGGGGCGGGACGGAAGTTGTGCCGGGCATCCTCAGCGTTGATCCGGCATTCGATCGCATGGCCGGTGAGCTGGATGTCCTCCTGCTGCACGCTGATGGGTTCGCCACCGGCGATGCGCAACTGCTCAGCGATCAGATCCACACCCGTCACCATCTCAGTCACCGGATGCTCCACCTGGATCCGGGTGTTCATCTCCATGAAATAGAAACCTCCGCTGCGATCCAGCAGGAATTCCACCGTTCCGGCGCCCTCGTAATTGATGCTTCGGGCGGCAGCAACGGCGGCTTCGCCCATACGGCGGCGTAGGTCGGGATCCAGGGCCGGGCTGGGGGCCTCCTCCAGCAGTTTCTGGTGACGGCGCTGAATCGAGCAGTCCCGTTCACCCAGGTGAACCACGTTGCCGTGGCGGTCGGCCAGCACCTGCACTTCCACGTGGCGGGGCCGATCGATGAATTTCTCCATGTAGAGGCCGGGGTTGCCGAAGGCGGCTTCCGCCTCCCCCTGGGCCGCTTTGTACAGGCTCTCCAGCTGGCTGGCGTCCGGTACGAGGCGCATTCCGCGACCACCACCGCCAGCGGTGGCTTTGATCATCACGGGATAGCCCATCTCCTCGGCCAGGGCGGCCGCCTGGCTGGTGCTGCTGAGCAGACCCTCGCTGCCGGGCACCGTGGGAACACCCACCGATTGCATGGTCGATTTGGCGGTCGACTTGTCCCCCATCGAGCGAATCGCGTGGGGGGACGGCCCAACGAAGGTGAGGCCGTGATCACGGCACATCTCGGCGAACTTGTCGTTCTCCGCCAGGAAGCCGTAACCGGGGTGGATGGCGTCAGCACCGCGGGAGGTGGCGGCCGCCAGGATGTTGGGAATGTTGAGGTAGCTCTTGCTGCTCAGGGCTTCGCCCACGCAGACCGCTTCATCGGCGAGCTGCACGTGCAGAGCGTCCTTATCAACGGAGCTGTACACCGCCACGGTGGCAATGCCGAGCTCGCGGCAGCTTCGAATGATCCGGAGGGCAATCTCGCCGCGGTTGGCGATCAGCACTTTGCCGATGGGCATCCCGCAGCATGTTCAGGCCTGACGCCGGATCGTATCAGCGCCGACCGAAGTTGCCGAGGAGCGAAGACCCCGCCCGGTATGATCTGACCTCGACAACACCCGAGCGGTGAAGTCGACCACGCGGATGTGGTGGAATTGGTAGACACGCACGTTTGAGGGGCGTGTGGCTTCGGCCTTGCGAGTTCAAGTCTCGCCATCCGCATTTTTTTCTTTGGCCAGTCCCCGCGCAGCAGAACCAGGACCGGCCGTTGTTCTTGTTTCGAACGGTCCCGGTGAACTGACCACCTGGGTTCGCCCCCTGGCGGAGCGGCTGCACGCCAGCCTTCGCCTGCGTCCCCGGTCTCAGAGCGCGCCAGCTTCGTTGCATTTGGTGTTGGTGCCCTGCCCCAATGCCACGGGCCAGGAGCGTGCGGCCGCGGAGCCTTGGGGCTTGTTCGAGCGCATCGTGCCGGCAGGCCGCTTCTGGTCACTGCTGCTGCGTCCCCAGCGCTACGGCCCATGGCCGCAGAAGGGTGTGGTGGTGTTTCTGGGCGGTGATCAGTTCTGGACCGTTCTGCTTTCGGCTCGTCTCGGCTACCGCCACATCACCTATGCCGAGTGGGTGGCGCGTTGGCCGGGCTGGAACGATCGGATTGCGGCGATGTCGGACGCGGTGAGGCGTCAGCTGCCGGTCCGACACCAGCCCCGGTGCCGCGTGGTCGGTGATCTGATGGCGGATCTGTCGTCCTTCGCTCGTCGCGAGGAGCCTCTCCCCGAGGGTCAGTGGGTGGCCCTGTTGCCGGGATCGAAGCAGGCCAAGTTGAGCGTCGGCATGCCGTTTCTGCTCGATACCGCCGATCGTTTGGCCCGATTGCAACCCGGATGCCGTTTTTTGCTGCCGCTGGCTCCCACCACCAACGTTGATGAACTGCTGCGTTTCGCCGGCGCATCCAACCCGATTGCTGCCCGCTACAGCGCCTCCGTTGCATCTGTGGAGCAGGGGGAGTCGGTGACGGAGTTGGTGACGGGTGCGGGCACACGGATTCGTCTGCTGGAGCAGCATCCGGCCCATGGCCCCCTGAGCCAGTGCGCCCTGGCCCTGACTACGGTCGGCGCCAACACGGCCGAACTTGGCGCCCTTGCGGTGCCGATGATCGTGATTGTTCCCACCCAGCACCTGGAGGTGATGCAGGCCTGGGACGGCGGCCTGGGGCTGCTGGCGCGTCTGCCGGGTCTGCGGCGTCTGATCGGGGTTCTGCTGACCCTCTGGCGTTTGCGCAACAACGGGTTGATGGCCTGGCCCAACATCAGTGCAGGCCGTGCTGTGGTGCCGGAGCGGGTGGGGGCGATCACCCCGGAGGAGATTGCTAAGGAGGCCTGCGATTGGCTGAACGCTCCCGAGCGGCTTGAGGGCCAGCGCCAGGACCTCCAGGCGTTGCGGGGAGAACCCGGGGCGGTGGCCGCATTGGCCGCCGAGGTGAGGGGTTTGCTTCCCCGAGAGCTCAACGCTTCCTAGGCTGCGCCCCACTCTGGTTCCGACGACCATGTCCCCGTCCAATCCGGTCGAACGCAGCGCCGAGGAGTGGAAGCAATCCCTGACGCCGGAGCAGTTCCAGGTGGCTCGCTGCGGGGGTACCGAGCGGGCGTTCACCGGGGCTTACTGGAACAACAAGGCCACGGGGACATACCACTGTGTCTGCTGTGGTGCGCCGCTGTTCAGCTCTGAGACCAAGTTCGATTCAGGCACGGGTTGGCCAAGCTTCTGGGACGGTGTGAGTGCCGAGGCGATCACCACCAAAGAGGATCTGACCCACGGGATGGTGCGCACCGAAATCAACTGCGCTCAATGTGATGCCCACCTCGGACACGTCTTCCCGGATGGTCCCGCCCCCACGGGCCAGCGTTACTGCGTCAACAGCGCATCGTTGAACTTCAAGGCGTCCTGAACACCGTTCAGCGCCTCAGGCCCTATCACCAGGGATCGTCGAGATCCTGGCTCCGGCGCTGGGGCGCTGCATCCTCCATCGGTTCCACATCCAGGGGTTCACCCGACTGCTGAACCGCGCGACGGGAGGCAGGCATGGCACGCCGCGGAGGCTGTTCCTCGTAGGCAGGCTCCTGCTCGAAGGGTGCGGGCTCGTTGTAGGTCTGTGCTCGCTCAGCAGACCGATCGTCGTAGCGGGCTGGTTCGGCGTAGCGCTGCTCGTCGTACCGCTGTTCGTCGTACCGCTGGGGCTCATCGAGGTAGCGGCGCTGCTGCATAGACTCCTGCCGCCTGTCCTCCAGCTCCACATATTCCAGTTCTGCATCAGCCTCAAACCGCTCGGCTTCTGAAGCCTGGAGACGCCGTTGCTCCTGCTCCTGGGGTTGTCCGGAGGTGAGCTGATTTTCCACGGGCACCAGGTTGACCCGGTAGCGCTCCCGCTCCTGCTCTTCCCAGCTGGGGCCACCGACGCCCAGTTTTTCCAGAACGCCGCTGTTCAGCTGTTTGAGCTTGTCTTCGGCACCCTCATAAACAATGATCCGGTCCGGGCCGCTGCTGACGATCTCCTCCACCGGCATTTCCCAGGTGCTCAGCACCCCTTCCCCCAGCAGGGGCACGCCAAGGGCGCCCATCACCAGGGTGGTGAGCTCGCCGGTCTCGATGTCGAAGGCGAAGCCGAGCACCCGCCCCAGCTGTTCGCCGGACTCGGTGATCACCTGGCAGTTGATCACCCGGCTGTAGCGCTCAGGGTTGAAGTTCTCACTCAGGGAGTCGGCCGAATCCACCAGGATCACGTCGCCCACCTGACGGATCCGGTCCAGTGGCATCCAGCGCGGCAGGCCGGGCAGGAAACGGGTCAGGGGGTTGTCCCGCAGCCCCACAGCCACCACTTCACGGCGGTCGATATCGACGATCACTTCACCCACCACCCCAAGACGGCGGCCGGTGTCACGGGTGATCACCTGGGTGCCCATCAGTTCGGAGCGCAACCAGAGGCGATCGCTGGGTACGCCAGTGGTGATGGCGTCGTTTGGGGTAGGGGTCGGGGTCAAGCGCGGGCCCTCGGCCATGGACATTCAGACCATTGTGGCGCAGGGGTTCCGCCTGTCACGTTCAGATTGCACAGCGAAAACTCCGATCGTTCAGGCGGCATCCGGTAAACCCACCACCTGGGTGTGGGCGCCGCGGGCCTGGGTCACCCCGATCGTGCGCTGGGCTGCGCCGATCATCGGGCGGCGGTGGCTGACCACCATGAATTGGGCTGCCTCGGCCTGACGGGCGATCAGAGCCGCCAGGCGCTCCACATTGACGCCGTCGAGGAAGCTGTCCACCTCGTCGAGGGCATAGAACGGCGACGGCCGGAAGCGCTGCAGGGCGAACAGGAAGCTCAAGGCGGTGAGTGATTTCTCTCCCCCCGACATCGATGCCAGGCGCCGCACGGTTTTGCCCTTGGGATGGGCCACCAGGGTGAGGCCACCTTCCAACGGCTCCTCCGGGTTCTCCAGTTGCAGGTGGCCATCACCATCGGAGAGCGAGGCAAAGATCTCGCGGAAATGGCCATCCACAGCGGTGAAGGCTTCCATGAAGGCGTCCTGGCGCAGGGTGGCCACGGTTTCGATCCGCAGCAGCAGTTCCTCCCGCTCGCTGTTGAGCACCTCGAGCCGTTCGTTGAGTTCGTTGAGCCGCTCTTCGAGGGCCTCGAGTTCCTCCAGCGCCAGCATGTTCACGGGCTCCAGCGCTTCCATGCGTTGCTGGATGGCCTGCAGATCGGTCTGCAAGGCTTCCAAGCCCGCCAGCCGCAGGGCTTCCGGGATCTCTGGCCTCGGGTCCGGCAGGGCCTGTTCCATCTCCTGCAGGCGCACCGCACCGCTGCGCTGTTCTTCAATCAATCCTTCACGGTCTTCCTTGAGCCGCTCCAGATTCCATTCGGCCTGCTGCAGGGCCTGACGCTGGCGGCCCACCTCGGCTTCCGCGGCGTCCCGGGCCCGGCGCTGGCTGCCGAAGCGCTCCTGCAGGTCGGTCTGCTGCTGCTCGAGCTCTTTGCGCTTCTCCTGGAGGTCGCTCTGCTGCTGGCGCCAGGCCCCATGGGCACTGGCGAGGGCCTTCACCGCCTCCTGCAAGCGGGTTTCTTCGGCGGCCAGAGCCTTTTCTTGATCCCCCAGGCGTTCAATCGCCAGCTGCCGCTCGCGGCGGGCATTCAGCAGCTGGTCGCGTTCGCGGCGGGCCGCCTCCAGCCGTTGGTCGGCGGCTTCTTGTTCCGTCTGAAGTTGGGCCCAGGCGGCGGCATCGTCGTTGTTGCCGCTGTTGCGCTCCGCCTCATCCAAGGCCTGTAGTTCCGCGGTGAGTGGGGTGAGTGCAGTGCTGATGGCTTCGAGCCGCTGCTGTTGCTCGGTCTGGTCCTGCTGCAATTTGCTGAGCCGTTCGGCCCGCTGGCGGCTGCGCTCGAGCAGGGGGCCGTGGTTGCGCCGGGCGGCATTGCGCTCGGCGATCAAGGCCGCCTGTTGCTTTTCCAGTTCGCGCAGCTGGGGTTTTTGCTGCTCGATCAGTTGGGCCAGCTTTGACTCCTCCCGCCGGCAGGCCACCAGGGATTCCCCCAGTTCCAGCAGGCGCCGCCGCAGGGGTTCAGCTTCGTCCTGATCGCTGCTGCGGCCGAAGCTGAGGCTGCTGCTGCGCTGGGAGAAACTGCCGCCGGTCATGGCGCCGCTCTTCTCCAGAAGCTCCCCATCCAGGGTCACCGCCCGGGAGCGGCCCAGTTGTTGACGGGCGCTGGCCAGGTCGGAGAACACCAGGGTGTCGCCGAAGACGTAGGCAAACACCTGGTCATAGACCGGTTCGAAGCGCACCAGTTCCACGGCCCGGCCGATCAGGCCGGCACCGCTGTCCCCACCGGGGCGTGCACCTCGGGCAAAGGCGGCTGAAGAGCCGCCGCCCCCTGGCGCGCGGATCTTGTTCAGGGGCAGGAAGGTGAGCCGGCCAGCACGGCGGCTCTTGAGCAGTTCGATGGCGCGGGCGGCGATGCGATCGTCGTCGACCACCACCTGGCCGAGACGGGCCCCCGCGGCCACTTCCAGGGCGAGGCGATGGCGATCCTCCACCTCTCCCAGCTGGGCCACAGGGCCGTGGATGCCATCGAGGCCGGCCTCCAGCAGCAGGCGCAGGGCTCCGGTGCCGCGGCTTTCCTGAAGGGCATCCCGCCGGCTCTCCAGCCGAGCGATCTCCCGTTCCAAGCGGTTCTGCTCCTGCTCCAGCCGGCTGCGGGTGCGCTGTTGGATGGCCAGTGATTCGGCGGTCTGCTGGAGCTCCTGTTTGCCGTCGGCAATGGCTTGCAGCAGGGTTTGCCAGGTCTCCTCCAGGGTTGCGAGCTGTTGCTGCACGGCGTCGCCGTCGGCGCCGTCCTGGTGCTGCTCCTGGGTGAGCTCTTCCAGCCGTTCCCGTTCCTGGCGCAGCCGTTCCTGCAACTGCTGCTGCTCCTCCAGTAGGGGAGCGACGCTGCTTTGCAACTCCTGCCGGCGACCGCTGCGGCGCTTCTGTTCCTCCACCCAGGCGCCGGAGCGGCCCGCCACATCCGCCAGCCGGCGGCGGGACATTTCCACCGCGGCTTCAGCGGCCCGGCAGTTGTCTTCGGCGGCGCTGAGGGCGTCCTGATGGGGATCGCGTTCCAGTTCCCGTGATTGCAGCTGCCACTGCTGGCGACGGGTGGCGAGGTCCTGGCGCTGCGCCTGCAGTCTCTGGCCTTCGTCCTGGTGGAGGCTGGCCTGGCGCTCCAGTTCACGGCTACTGGTGTCGAGGCCAGCCAGTTCCGCCTGAACCGCCAGCAGCTGGTCCTCCCCCAGGGCCTTCACCTGCTCCTGGAGCAGCTCCAGTTCGGCGACAGCTTTGTTCAGCTGCTCCCGGCCGCTGGCGATGGCCGCGGCGTCCCTCTGTTCCTGGGCTTCCAGCGCCTGTTGGCGCGTGGCCAGATCCTTGAGGGCCTGCTGGGCGGCTTCGTAGGCCAGCACCATCTCCTGGCGGCGTCCCAGTTGCAGCCGTTCCCGCAAGTCCTGGTATTGCCGGGCCTTGGCGCAGTCCTTCTCCAACCGTTGGCGGCTGGCCAGCAGTTCCTGCTCAATGATCCCGCAGCGCTCCTGGCGCTCCTGCACGTCATCGAGCTTGCGGCGGGTCTGTTCGATCCGGGTGTCGAACAGGGCAACACCGGCCAGTTCATCGATCAGGCCGCGGCGGTCGCGGTTGCTCATCGAGACGATGCGGGTGACGTCCCCCTGCATCACCACGTTGCTGCCCTCGGGATCAATCCGAAGGCGGCGCAGCTGGGTCTGCAGCTGCTGCAGGTTGCAGGGCACCCCGTCGGCGCTGTAGCTGGAGCTGTAGGAGCCCCCCGGCATCACCCGCAGTTTGCGGGTCACCGTCCATTCCGTTTGTCCCGGTTGAATCCATGGCCCCTCCGCTGGTGCCTCCAGGCCTTCCTCGGCGGCATCGGGTGTCCAGTCGCTCAGGTCAAAGCGGACGCTGACGGTTGTTTCAGCGGCCTTGCCGGCCTTGAGCATGCCGCTGTTGACCAGGTCCGGCAGGCGGTCAGCCCGCATGCCACGGCTGGTGGCCAAGCCCAGGCAGAACAGAACGCCATCAAGGATGTTGCTTTTGCCGGAGCCATTGGGTCCGGTCACGACGGTGAATCCCTCCTCAAGAGGGATTGTCATCGCTCCGCCGAACGACTTGAAGTGCGTCAGCCCAACCTGATTGATATGAACCAACAGGATCTGGGGCTGTCAGCGAGCCGAAATTAGCGGAACCCACGAAAAGCTCAAGGGTCCGATAGAGAGCAGTGCCCGGAATTGATGCGCAGGCAGCCCTGGAGGTCGCCTTCGAGCTGCAGGGTGACGTCTGCATCCGTGGCGTTGGGGAGCACTCCGCTGTAGCTGCCGGCATGAATGCGTTCGGCCCAGCCCCGGTTGCCCGAAACGGCAGCACTGCGGGGTTCCAGCCAGACCTTTCGATGGGTAGGCAGGGGAACCGCTGGTTGGGCTGCTGCGTTGAGCTGCGGCACAGTGGCCAGTCGCCAGGTTCGGCAGCTGTCCCCGTCCTCCAGCAGCAGATCGATGTGGCATCCGCTGGGGTCGTCCGGTGCTCCGGTGTGACGCAGCAGGGCGTATCGCGGCAAAGACTTTCCCTCAGCCTTCAGTCTCCCTACCCTTCTAAAGCGTCCTGCCAACGGTCTTCATGGCCTCGCCATCGCCGCAGTCCAACGGCAGATTCGAGCACCACTTCCGTGAGCGCTTTGAAAGCCTGCTGCCGACGATCCAGGAGCGCTGGCCGGATCTTGCTGAGCACACCCTTGAAGCCACACGGGGGAGTGTGGATGAGTTGGTTCGTTTGATTGAACAGAACACAGGCCTGACGCCCCAAGGGGTTCGGGAGCAACTGGAGGAGCTTCTCCACAGCGCCGGTGATCGCAGCCGCGACTGGGCCGACAGCCTGGATCCCCTCGAAGAGCAACTGGAACAGTTGCTGGATGAGTTGAACAGCACCCTGCGGCCGAAGATCGAGGCGCCTGTGCGTCAGCGACCACTGCTGGCTGTGGGTGTTGCCCTTGGTGTTGGGTTGCTGCTGGGCAGCATGCTTCGTGGGGGGCGGCGTTCCTGATGGCCGATCAGAACTCTCCCCGCGGATTTGGAGCGGCAGCTCGGGTGACCGCACTGGCGGCGTCAGTGATGGATCTGCACGTGCGGATTGCCCTGCAGGAGATGGATCGGGAAAAACGCCGACTGATCAGCGGTGGCCTGTTCCTCGCCATCGGAGGTACGGCCATGTTCCTGGCCTTGCTGGCGGGCGAAGGGTCGTTGCTGCTTTGGATTCAGGCCCAGTGGGATCTGGATTGGATGCGCGCACTGTTGAGCCTCGCGGTGGCCAACCTGGTACTGGCGGGCATCAGCTTGCGCATTGGCGGCCAGGTGCTGAAGGGGCCGTTCCTGCCTCAGACGCTGGAGGGACTGATGAAAACGGTGCGGGCGGTGATGGGGCGGGTTTGATCAGCGGATGTCGTAGTGCAGCCAGCGGCAGTCAATGCCGCCGTTGCTGACTGGGATCCTTTGCTCGGCCTTCAGACGCAGGGCTCCCGTCAGGTTGCGATTTCCGCTGAGCAACCAGAATGTCCAACCCTTGGCCTGGCCTTTGGCGTAGTTGCCAAGCTCTCGATACAACGCCTCCAGCTCCGCTTCATCGCCGATCCGTTGGCCGTAAGGGGGATTGCAGACCAACACCCCCGGCCCCTCTGGAAGGGGGTGATCGCTGAAAGCGCCCGTGCAGATGCGGATAACTCCACTCAGCCCAGCGGCGTCCACATTGGCCCGGGCCTGATCGGCAATGGTGGGATCTGCCTCAATCCCCAGGAGCGGCGGAAGGGTGAGGTCCCCCCTGCGCCGTTGCCGGGCGCGATCAGTTTCTCTGTCCCAGAGGTCGGGCTGAAAATCGGCCCATCCTTCGAGGGCAAAGCGGCGCTCCACCCCCGGGGCCTGCTGCAAGGCGGCCAGGGCCGCTTCGATCAGAAGCACTCCTGAGCCACAGCAGGGGTCCACGAGGGGTTGGCTTCCATCCCAGCCCGTCAGGCGGATCAGCCCAGCGGCCAGGTTTTCCTTCAACGGTGCCGCTCCCATGGCGGCCCTGTATCCACGACGGTGCAGGCTGCCGCCACTGCCATCGAGGCTTAGCTGTGCCTCCCCGCGGCCGAGGTGCAGGTGCAGGGAGAGATCGGGATCGTCGAGATCGATGGAGGAACGCTCACCCCAAAGATCCCGTTGTGCGTCCACAAGGGCGTTTTTGACCTGCAACGCCGTGAAATGACTGTGGTTGAGTCCTGGTGCCGTTCCGGTCACATCCACCCGGAAGGTCATTGAGGGATGCAGCCAGCGTTCCCAGTCGAGGGCCTGGCGGATGCCGTCGTAGAGGTCGTCCCGGCCCTGGCAGGGGAAGCGCGCCACCTGGCGCAGCAGCCGGAAGGGCAGTCGAGCCTGGAGGTGCAGCCGGTAGAGGCAGGCCATGTCTGCCTGGAAGCTGACGGCACGCCTGCCGGGTTTCACGGCATGGGCCCCAAGGGCGCTGAGTTCGTCGCCAGCGGCTGCTTCCAGGCCTTGTGGCACAACGGCCACGGCGGATAGCCGGTTTGTTCGACCCAAGGGCGTTGTGCTCCAGGCCACCACTCCTGTCAGAATGACAGGGTTCGGCTTTGTCGGACTAGGTGATCCACACCAGTGTTTCGGACAGCGGTTCGATTCCGCTCAGCTCCATTCCCCCTCACGGGGCTGCAATGGTTTCGACGGGGCATGAGGAGGGTGACTGAAGCCTGCTCGGTGAGAGCAAACCCGTAACTGCGAACAACATCGTTCGTTTCTCCCGTCAAGCAGCCCCTGTTGCTGCCTGACCCTTAGGGGAGATGGGGTGAAGTCAGCCTTATCACCCAAATGACTACTGGGGGGTGGAAGTCCCCCTTCAACCATTCCACCGGAAGCGAACTCGGAATTACGCCACAGGCGCCCGAGAGCCATCCAGACAACAGATCCAGACAAATCCCGGCGGTGTTCGCTGGGCTGGATAAGGCGGAGGCCCTGGCGTACGTCAGCCGCCTCTTCGATGCCGCCCAGGCCGGTGCCGTGCTCTGGGGGGGACAAGCTCCTCCTGAAGCGATTCCTGGAGAAGTGCTCCCGCACGGGCTCGAAAGAGACCCAGGACGGCTACCGCCGGGAGCTGCGGCACTTCGTCCGCTGGCGCGATCGGAACCACCCGCACCTGCATCTGCGGGAGCTGGATCCTGCGCTCGTGGATGACTGGGTGTCCCAACTGCGGGAACCAGTGGCGGCGGGCGAGCTGATGCCCCGCTCCTTCAACCGCCGGGTCAGCGCGGTGAGCGCCCTCTACCGATGGGCGTCGGAACCTACGCGAGCAGCTGTGACAGGAGTGCCGCGCAACCCAATCCCCCGAAGAACAGGAATGTCGGCACCAAAGTTGGCCAAACCGCTGGCTGAGTCGGATCTGACATCAGTTCTCGGTGTCATCAGTGCCGCGAAGGTAAGGGGGTCAGCCATCGCAGCGCGGGACTACGTCATGGTCCGCGGTTCCTACTTGCTGGGCTGCCGGGTCTCCGAGCTGTGCCGGCTGCGCTGGGAGGACATCGAACCGCTGGATGAAGGCGGCAACGTTCGCCTCCTCGGCAAGGGGAGCAAACCCCGCACCATCCGCGTCAGCACCGACACCCTGAAGCTGTTCGAGTCCCTTGGCCGCGGCGAGCCCGGCGACTGGCTTTTCCCAAGTAATAAAAGGAATGGCCCATTGACCCGTCAGGCGGTGGCCGCTCGCATGGCGATGTGGGGCCAGGAAGCAAACGTCCGGCTCCATCCCCATCGCTGCCGGCACACCCATGCGACTCATGCAATTCGGCGGGGGGTGGATGTTTTCACGCTCTCGGCGACGCTCGGCCACAGCTCGACGGGAACCACATCTCATTACGTTCTTGCTGAGCATGGTGAGAGTTCATCTCTCAAATTGGGTTGATGGCCCTTTCTGACTTAGGTCGCCAACGGGTATCTGGACCTGCCGCAATGTGGGCCGCCACCGTGTCGGGGGGCTGTGGTGAGTAACGCTACGGAACCTGATTGAGCTGGCTGAGGAGGGCTAATGCCAAACGAGATCGACGTTTGACGAATATCTTTCCCTGGATGTGTAACTCAGCACACAGTTTGTGTTGTTGAGTTCAGCACATTGGTTCATTTGGACCACAGCTTTTTTGAAATTCGTGCATGGTCCTTAGGAACTCAGCCGTAAATTTGGTGACTACGTATACCTGGTCAGAAAATTTTCAGGCGGACATTGCAATGCGTCAGCTTGAGGAGTGTGGAGTTCCTTGCGAGTGCCCTCGCTGTGTCTCTGCGTATTACCGACTTCAGAGGATTCAATACGAGAAGGAACAGCGTGAGCTTCGCAGGCCATCTCGAGACTATTTCCTTTACGACTAGGGGTGATGTAATGGAATATTCCTACCGCGATTGTCTAAGCGAAGAAATTGAGATTCTTCGATTGATGCTTTACAGGGATGAGTTTTTGACCCTAGACCCCAAAGCTTGCAAGCACTCCGGACCTCTCATAAGTAAAATAGAGGAAAATATGAAAGAGCTTTCTTGTATTGATGATAAGTCTGCCGCCTAATTCTTGTATGCGTTGATTCTTCTAGGCGGTTTGATGAACTCTTCGCTGTTGATTAGTGCGATTGGGTGATTTTAGGTATAAGTCAATACGTACGCAGTGTAAAGAATTTTCCATTTCGGAAATGCGTCAGTAGTGTCTGGCTTGCGATTCCGAATCTCAATGTTCGTCAGGTCTTTGATTGCATCTGCGTCTGCCGTTCTCCTTGCTGGGACGGGTGCCTTGGCTGGCGGGCATGGTGCTCCCGCTGCGGGTGCTGCCCCAGACGTCAAAATGCTTTTCAGCACGACAAAAACACTTGAGGGTGACTCTTTTGAGTATCCGGATGGTGCTTCTGAAATGCGACTTTTCCGCGTTGCCTTCCCTGAGGGCACGTCATTCCCTCTCCATACTCACCCGTCACCACTGCTCATTTTTATTCAGCAGGGCAAGATTGGCCTTGTTAAGCCAAACGGCAAAACCCATGTCTTTATGCCTGGCGATACTTTTGTAATTGCAGACAAGACGCCTGCACACACCATGGAAAATATGGGGTTGGGCCAAGCCGTAATGATGGTTAGCGTTGTTTCGGTTGAAGGGATGGAAACTGTTGTTATGGCTCAACCTTAGGCAGAGTGCTTACGCGATTTGTCAGATTTTGATCGGGATGAGTCGCGTAAAGTCGCTTTAAAAACTGAAAAATATAAAGAGGGGAACGGTTATTCAACAGCCCCCCCCCCCTCTTTTTGATTGCTAGGGCACCCCTCGCACTTATATCTTAGTATGGATTTTTGTTTATTTTTGGGTTGTTGCTTGGGGAATCATCCCCTTATGAATGATCTCCCCCGAGCTTCGGAATGTCGCAAGTGTTCTTGCGTCCACTCACCGGCGGTATCCGGATGCGCTGGCAGATGTGTTGCCGTTGTTCGCCGGGATCGTGTTGTTCACCCACCGCGAGCTGATCGCCCACCTGTTCAATACGGAGCCTGATTGGCCATGGCAAAAGCCAACGCCGAAGCCACTGCCGAGCGAGTCGATCACCTCCAGGGAATGATCCTGGCGGGTGAGCCCAACACCGCTTGTCTCACATTTGCGCGACAAGCATGGGGGGTGTCACGCTCCCAGGGCTACCGGCTGCTGAAGAAAGCCTGGCAACAGATCAAGAACGACATCGATGAGAGCGGCATCGACCGGCAGGAGTTGCTGTCGTGGTCAATCCAGACGCTGATGGCCGCGGCTGGACAGGCGATGCAGCAAAAGAACCCGGGCGCAGTCGTGAGCGCCATTCGCCAGCTCGATCACATGACGGGCACTGGGTACAACTCACACCGCGGCCACCTACGGCGTTGAATCGAATGTTGGCGTTGGGAGCTGACCAGAAGGGCTTCAGCGGTCATCGCCCTAACGGCTACTACCGGCGCGATGAAAGGACCAACACAACTGTCCTTACGTCAGCTCAGAAGTAGCGGTGCCCATCGTTAGCGGTCTTCTCCGTGAAGCCCCCACAGCGCATTCCGTGCCGGACGTGAGGCTGCTTTCTTGCCGGTTTATCCAAACGTTTTCAGCCCTGGAGATGAGTGAATGCCAGAACCGATCAGCGTCTTCCTCCCGCAACTAAAAAAAACCGATATGCATTCCTTCAGAGGTCCCATCCCTCTCGTTAGGCCCCCATCAACTTCCTCCAGGTGTTCTCCCGTGAGGAGTAGGAGAACCGTCAGCAGTGGTAAGGGTCGCCTCTTAACGAGATGCCAAGTACCGAATGACTCCCAGAATCACCATCAAGACGACACCTGCGTTCCAGATCGTCGAGGAAGAAGGCATTCGCATCAACACTCCAATGAAGAAGGGGGCGTTTATCGCCCCCTTTGCCTCGGACCAAATGGGGCATCGCACTTCACTCATCCATCAGGTCTTATCGGGGTCTGAACTCTTCTATGACTGCCTGCATGTCATGTCTATGGGGAGACCCCCCAAGCATTGATACCCAATGAGGAGTGATGAAGTCACCGCATCAATAACTCTCATCCGTCCTAAGGAGAAGAGATGAATAGGTGGAGGCGCAACCATGGAAACGTTCCTAACACTCCTGATCCTGACCGGTTTTTCCTGCCTGATTGCGGCATACATCCATGAGGGAAGGCACTCTCAGCACAAGCGCCTCAAAGGGAGATAAAAAGATTGGGCGGCAAGGAATGCCGCCCAATCGGGGTATGAATGCGTCGAACCGGGAGGTCCATTCCCAGCATCACCGGTGTAAAGGAAGCGTCGAGAGCACTTTTTACAAACGGTCCAAAAAATGGGGGTGTTCTCTAAGCACCCCCGCGTTCAACGCATCACCCCCATTCACCGAAAAGGAAGCAATCAGAGAATGACGCGACACGAACGTTGCCTACTTCGGTGGCACTGTCGCGATTGCAGTCCTTGTCATGACTTTTGTTGTTAAGGAAACGGCCTAGCTAGGCATTGCTGCCTCTAGGCGCAGTCGTTAAGACAGCCAAGGATTTGTAACGAGACGAACGTTATGTCTCGAGTTACTCGGCCAGGACGCACCCTGCTGCCTACTTATTGGATTAGCAGAGATAACGAACATGAGAGCAACCAAACTCACCACTGCTCCACAGGGCTTCGAGTACTACAGGGTCTGCGACCAAGAAGGTGTCTGCCGGGTCGTCAGAGGTATGTGGGCAGCACAGCACCTCGTTGAGGAAACCCCCGGCCTCAGCGCGACTAAGACACGGCTCTTTCCAGCGGAATGGAGTTAGTGCCCTCACCAGCCAGGGCGTACTCCAGCTCTTGCTCACGAGCGTGCTCGTCCTCATCCATCTGCTGACGGCCGCCGTTCATCATCTCGGTGTAGGTGAGAGCCCTGGGCTTCATCGGCTCTTCTTCTGAGGGAGTTGCTTGGTCAGTCGTCAGAACTTGTGCCAGCAGTCAATCGACCAGCGACGAAGCCGACGCCACCAGCAACGACTGCAGCCTGAAGTTGCCACATCAGACGCCTATGACGCCATGCCGTGCGGTTGAGCCAGACCCCTGCGCCAACGGCCACGACCAGCAGAAGGACCAGGCCAGCCTGGGTGAGGTTCTTCATAGCTTCCCTCACTTCTCCAGCGCAGCCTTCAAGGCGGTTAGCCCCTCCTCCAACTGCGAGTAGTTGTCTGGATCTGCATCCCAGGCATCGACCAACTTCTGTGCGGTTTCGATAAAGACCTTCATCTCATCGCAAGCCTTCAGAAGATCCATGGCGCTGAAGCGGAGGAGAAAGAAAACGTACTGCGATCGCAAACGACAAAAAAAGACCCCTGAGGTGCCCACACCCCAGGGATCCCGTCCTCTCGTTCTGACGCCCCATCACCTCCCTCCTGGCGTTCTCCCCTGAGGAGTAGGAGAACCGTCAGTTGAAGTAGTGACGACTGCTCCTGATTCGGTCGCCAGCAAGCAATAAAAAGGCGGCAGGGAATGCCGCCACGGAAAAGGGGACGTATGTGTCGAAGGTGCTGTCATTCCAGCTACACCACCCTCTTCAGGCAGTCAGGGTGTCGTGGGTGACGTTTACGAACTGCCAAAAAAAGGAGGGTCCCTAATCCCTCCCCGTACGACGCATCGTCCCCTCACCAAAGGGAACGAACCAAAGATGACGGAAGAAATACCTACGAGTCGTCGCCATCACGACAAAACGTCGCTGGTGTGAGGCAACCAAGAAAAAGGAGGGTTTCCTAGTCCCTGCCTCGATGACGCATTCACCCTTCCGAAGAAAGTTGAGCAGATCCACGCCCCGCTACGGACCTGGCGCCATCCGTAGAAGCGCGCATTTAAAAGGCGGGTGGGGCACCCGCCTGAAGGTCGTTGAGACCTGGTTTGTCGTCCTAATCGGTCTCTGACCTCATTCCTGTTCTAAAGCGATTCAGAGCAGCAGGACATGAGAGGAACTACGCAGAGGAAAGCCCTGGTTAAGCGTCCAGGCACCCAGGGCGTTCGCTCGACGACCGACAGAAGAAGTGACGGCTCCTGCCGATGGGATTAATCAACACCTGCTGATCGCCTCCTGATACCCCCATCTGGGATCAGGCTTTCTTTCCGGAGAGCTGTGGTCGGTGCAAGGCACGTTGAATGCAATCTCAGTGATTTCCGCCTCGAAGGCAATGAGCGTTAACTCGGATAGCCATTAACCGCTGACGGGTGGAAAGTATGTCCATCGAGATCGGAGGAGCCCATGACGGCCGACACTCCACCTGAGCAAAGAGCAGAAGCAGACTGACTTTCTGGCCCCTGCTCCAACAGTTTCCACCCACCCGTGAGGTTGGTCCTTTGGTAGGCATCAACTGAGCGCCACGCCAATCGACACTCCAACTTGCACCGTCCCGTAGGCCAAAGCTTCACTGCCTCAGGTGCCCCGGAGCTTCATCAGCCACACCCCTGGACCCAATGGCCCCAGGTGCCACCACGCCAGACGCTTCGACCCCCCTCTCTTTTCTGAAGTGATGGGTTGAACCATGCACAAACGAGCGAGCTAGGCCGTCTCTTCCACCTGGGAGGGGCGGCCTTCCTCTTTGAGATCAGGCCAATCGTCCCCAAATTGGGAATAGGCCAAAGGACGACTTCAGAAGTAGAAATGCACTGTCAATTCAAGCGTCATGAAGCTCGATCTCGCTAACGCCCAAGCCATGGGAAGCCTCATTGTTGAGGGTGTGCACAAGCCGTTCAGTGCACTCGCCTGCGCGCTTCGTCCTTCTGTTATCCGAATTGGTAAGAAGAAGAAGATCGAGGCCTAGAGGTAGTCCAGGGGTTTGCGCCCTACGCATATTTAAAAAACAAAAAAGCACCGCTAAATCCAGCGGTGCTTTTTTACTGAAAATTCTTGCCCTTTTGCTCAATCAGCTGGCACCAGAGGCGGAGACAGCGGGTTGCATCAATCCTCCTCCACCATTATTCGAATCATCGTCATCAGAATTACCAGCGGGCTGAGCAAGCGCGTAGATCGCAATAGCGACAGAACAAACAATGCTGCTCAGCAGCTCAAGGGGAAAGCCAGTCGAACCAGTTGCGACGAAATCTCCCATCCCTGAGCCTGCTTTACTTTTCTAAATATAGCCGCAATACAGCGTTACGTCATAAGCGAGACCCCTCGATCTCTGCCTAATCAACAAGGGATGACGTCGCTTCAAGCTCAAACAGAGATCGCCAAAAAGCCAAGACAACAAAAAGCCCCCTCCGAGGAGGGGGCTTTCCGATTCAGTTGATCTGAATCGTTTTTGCTGTTCCGAAGGGAACAGGTTGATTCCAGATCAACCGATGGCAGGAGCCTGCAGAGCCACAGGAGT